>DASRXR010001040.1:0-13335 GCA_035687405.1 Polyangiales bacterium | reverse complement strand
GTATCACAGTACAGCGAGCCGCGCTGCGCGGCTCGCAATCTGCGGCTTGAGATGACGCGTCTTCGCCACCATCGGCTCATCTCGGGGCCGTCGAACTCAGGACACGCCGGCTTGCAGATGCACCGGCCGATGATGCTTGCGGCTTGCAACGGCTCTCTCGGGCCCGCAACTCTGCGGACGCGGCGCGACATGTCCCGAACAGCGCCCAACAGACTCCCTTGCTAGTTGAGCCGGCGCGGAAATCGCGAGCCAAAACCGCGAACCTCGCTGCGCGCCCCATAGTCTCCAAACTTCATTCGAATCGGCTGCAATGAACCCTCGAAGGCTACTAGGGGGCGAGCTTGCGTCTGCGTGCTCTGCTGATGTCGCGGCGCCTGTTTGAGGAATTGCCGCGGGCCGACCTTTGCGCGCAGCAGCGTGGTTGCAAGCCGAACGGTTGCGGGCGCGTTCATGCGGTGGAGCTCGCTGATAACTCGGCAGCCGCGCTTCGCTCACTGCGCATCGCCTAGCCCCGACGTTGAAGCGGACAGTGGAACGCGGAGCGGTTTGAGCGCTGACATCGAGAGCGGCAATCCCTCTCGCTGGAGGCTCATGGTGAACGATGCGAGGTTCGCAATCGATCGTAGTTGTCGAGATCCGCCGTGATCGCGTACGCATCAAGCCGAGCCGGATGAGACGTTCGCCACAGAAGAGTCGGCCTCGATCTGGACCGAGTGAAAAGGTACGCGACACAACAATCCGACCCGGTCTGGACCGAGTGAAAAGGTACGCGACATAACAATCGAAGTGGGGCTGCACTGTCTGTCTGCGGTCCCTATGTCGAAAGCAGCATCATTGAGAGCGACGATAACTCCACGCTTCTCTCGGAGCCGGGTTTGTCGCGCTCACGACAACGCCGGATGCGACTTCTCGTCGAGACCCAGCAACGTACGCGCGAGGATTTCGCAAGCGCCGGACCGCGTATGTCGAACCCAGCATCAATTGAGAGCGACGACAAGGCGAGGCATTCACGGGGCCGGGAATGTCGCGCTCGGGACCGTCGCGCCGTGACAACGCCGGACGCGTAGGCTTTCGTTGGCACGGCGCGAGAGCCGGCTTGCTGCACCGTAGAGAAAGCGACTGAGACCGGTGCAATCTGCAAGCCGGCGTGTCCAGAGCGCGACAGTCCCGGCCCCCGTGAGTGCCGCATGCACGCCGACCACGGTGATGCGTCATCGCCTCCCTACCCACCAAGCCGGCACAAGTGCCCCACCCAAGTTGTCTTGACAACTTGACCACTACATCGCACCTTCAAGGCTGAATGCTGGACGCGGCCTCCCCGATCCCCCTCTACCACCAGCTGGCCGAACGCCTGTTCTCCGAGATCCGCGCCGGCCGCTACGCCCCCGGCTCCAAACTCCCATCCGAACACGAGCTAGCAGAAACCTTCTCTCTCGGCCGACCCACCGTCCGCCAAGCTACCGCTTCGCTCATCCAACGCGGCCTCCTCGAACGCAAACGCGGCAGCGGCACTTACGTTCGCAGCGTTCCCGCGCAAGTCGACCTGTTCTCGCTCACGGGCACACTCATGTCGTTCGAAGCTCACGGCATCACGCTCGCAAACGAGCTCGATCGGCCTCGCACCGAACACATCGACGAAGAAGGTCATCCACTCTCCGGCCGCGAAGCCGTGCGAATCACACGCCTCTCACGCGTCGATGGCGAACCAGTCTTGCTCGAAGAACTCGACTTCGACTCCGAACGCTTCCCGGGCTTGGCGAAGCTCGTGCGCAAGGACAAGTCGCTTTCCGACATCGTCGAACGCCAGTACCAAATGCGCCCCGAGAGTGCCGATCAAACGTTCCGCGTCGTAAAGCTTTCGCGCGCACTCGGCCTACGGCTCGCATTGCCAGCCGGCAGCCCAATCCTGCGCGTCGACCGTACGCTACACTTCGCACTCGCTAAGTCCGCGGCCTTCGCGCGCATGTACTGCCGCACGGACCGTTTCGCTTTCTCCCAACGCATCGGAGCCCAACATGCATGAGCGCGGTTACTACGGTCAGTTCGGAGGGGCATATCTACCCGAGGTCTTGGTCGCGACATTCGACGAGCTCGAAGAAGCGTTTCGCGCGGCCAAAGCGGACCCGACATTTTGGAGCTCGTACGAAGCACTGATGTCGAGCTACTCGTGCCGGCCGACACCGATCACGTACGCAGAAAATCTCACGAAGCACTTCGGCGGCGCAAAGATCTTCATCAAACGCGAAGACCTCAATCACACCGGCGCACACAAAGCCAACAACGTGATGGGGCAAGGCTTGCTCGTGAAGCGCATGGGCAAGAGCCGCGTGATCGCCGAAACCGGCGCCGGCCAACACGGCGTCGCAACCGCGACCATGGCCGCAAAGTTCGGCTTCGAATGCACGATCTACATGGGCGAAGTCGATGTCGAACGCCAGCGACCGAACGTGTTTTGGATGGAGCGACTCGGCGCAACGGTTGTGCCCGTGACCGAAGGTAGCCGCACGCTGAAAGACGCGATCAACGAAGCGTTTCGCGATTGGGTCAGCACGATGGACACGACCCACTACGTGCTCGGCACCGCGTGTGGACCACATCCGTTTCCCGAGATGGTCACGTATTTTCAAAGCATCATCGGGCGCGAAGCGCGCAAGCAGATCGTGAACATCGCGGGCAAACTTCCCGATCGCGTCTACGCATGCGTCGGTGGTGGCTCGAACGCGATGGGCATCTTTTCGGGCTTCTTCGATGAGCCGAGTGTTGCGCTCATCGGTGCGGAAGCGGGCGGTCGCGGCCTGGACAGTCATCAGCACGCGGCGCGTTTGTGCTCGCCGGACGCGAGCATCGGCGTCGCGCAAGGCTACAAGACGTACTTCTTGCAGGATCGCGACGGTCAGATGAACGAGACGCACAGTGTTGCGGCCGGACTCGACTACGTCGGCGTATCTCCGATCCTCGCGCACTTGGGTCAAACCAAACGCGTGCGCTTCGAAGCCACGACGGATCGCGAAGTCGTCGATGCGCTCGCGCTCACCGTTCGCAAGGAAGGCATCATTCCCGCGCTCGAGTCGGCGCACGCGTTCGCCCAAGCGTTCAAGGAAGCCCCGAAGCTTCCGACCGATGCCGTGATCTTGATCAATCAGTCCGGGCGCGGCGACAAGGACATCTTCACGATTGCGGATGCGTTCGAAGATCCGTCGTGGCGCAAGTTCATCATGGACAAGGCGGAGGCTTACCGTGCTCGAGGCTGAGATTCGAAAGCGCAAAGAATCGCGCGACATCCTGCTGATGACGCACCTCGTGCTCGGTTATCCGAGCTTCGATGTGTGCCGCCGCGTAGTCGAGCAGATGGTGCTCTCGGGCGTCGATCTGATGGAGCTGCAGATTCCGTTCTCGGAGCCGATCGCCGATGGCCCAGTGATCCTGCATGCAAATCAGAAGGCGCTCGCCGCCGGTTCGACAGTCGAGAAGTGCTTGGAGCTCACGGCGAAGCTGACCAAAGAGTTCCCGATCCCGTTCCTGTTCATGACCTATTACAACATCGCGTTCGTGCGAGGCGTCGCGCGCTTCGCGAAGGAGATGCGCGAAGCAGGCGTGAAAGGCGCGATCATCCCCGACTTGCCGTTCGAAGAAGGCGAAGCGTTGCTGAGCGCAATGGCGACTGAGAAGTTGGAACCGGTCTATTTGTTTGCGCCGAGCTCGCCTGAAGCGCGGATGAAGTCGATCGCGGAGCGCGCGAGCGGCTTCGTCTACTGCGTCGCGCGCAAGGGGGTCACCGGAACGCAGACGGACTTTGCCTCGCTCGACGCCTACCTGGCACGTGCGCGAAGAGCGACGAAGTTGCCGTTGGCATTGGGTTTTGGTGTCCAAAACCGAGCCGACGTGACAGCGATCACGGGCAAGGTCGAGATCGCAGTGGTGGGTTCAGAGAGCCTGCGGATCTTGGACAAAGACGGAGTGGACGGCATAAAACCGTTCATCACCTCACTGCGGCCCTGACAAGCGCAGGACTAGTTAAGAACGCCGAGCTCTGCGGGTGCTCCTGCCAACTTTCGCTCCGGCGAACACGTTGCGATCATGATCGCCAACGTCAACCCTGCCGGCAGCGCCGCCAACAGATGCGCGCTCACCTCGACACCGATCGACTGCAACGCCGGTCCCAACGAACCTGCCGCACCGTAGATCAACGACGCGTACAGGCACTTGATCGGATCCCAGCGCGCGAAGATCACCAACGCGACCGCGATCAAACCCTGACCGCTCGACAAGCCCTCGTTCCACACGCCCGGGTAGTACAGCGACAAGAACGAACCGCCGATACCCGACAAAAACCCGCCGGCCATCGTCGCCAACATCCGCACACCATCGACCGAATAGCCGAGCGCGCGCGCCGTATCCGCACTCTCGCCGACCGTTCGCAACGTCAAACCCCAACGGGTGTTCAACAAACCGAACCGCAACACGAACGCGAGCGCGATCCCGAGCAAGAACAGCGGATTCACGCGCAACGCATCGCGCACCGCCGAAATGCTGCTCCACGAGCCGAGCTCGAGCGCAGGCAACAGCGGCGCCTCCGGCTGAATCAGCGGCTTCCCGATGTAAAACGACAGACCCATGCCGAAGAGCATGAGCGCAATCCCCACCGCGACGTCGTTCACGCGCGGGCGGCTGCACAACCAAGCGTGAAGTGCACCCATCAACACGCCGCAGCCACCGGCTGCGAGCACACCGAGCCACGGGCTGCCGGTCAAATACGAAATGCCGTACGCGCTCACCGCACCGAGCAGCAGCGTGCCTTCCAACCCGAGGTTGATGCGACCGCTCTTCTCAGTGAGCGTCTCGCCCAAGCTCACGAACAGGTACGGCGTGCTGACGCGGATCATGCCGCCGACCATCGCGAGCGGGACACCCCAAATACCTAAAGTCTCGTTCATCGAAGTCCTCGGTCCGCTTTCAAGCGCTGCTCGAGCTCGGCGCACTCACTGCGACGGCCGGTCCCGGTGGCGGTGGCTCAGGCACGACGACGCGAGCTGCAACCCAGCGCTGCACTGCAACCTGGGCGCGCGCGACGTAGGTTTCACTCGCGAGGATCATCAAGAACAGAAAGCCCTTGAACACATCGACGGCAGCATCCGGCAAGTCGTGCCGGCGCTGAATGACGCCACCGCTCGCTTCGATGCCACCCATGACCACGGCGACGACTAAAATTGCGAGGGCGTGCTGGCGAGCCACGAACGCGACCAACACTCCGGCGAACCCGAGCCCGGCGTAGAGCGTGGCGTTGGCGCTGCCCTCGACTGCAACGACTTCGACCGCACCGGCGAGCCCAGCCGCCGCACCCGCCAAGCCGCAAACAACTAACATCAACCGTGTGATCGGTAGTCCTGCGACTTGAGCCGCACGGACGTTGCCGCCGACGACGCGCGCAGCAAAGCCGAACGTCGTGTGCTCCATCAGCACATACGCCGCGATGCACGCGACCACACCGAACAGCAGGCCGTAATGCACGTCCATGCCCGGCAAGTTCCCGAGCATGTTCGCGTCGCCGATCGGATAGGTCGAAGGCTTGTTCAAGCTCGACGGGTCGCGCAACGGACCTTCTACGAGGTACAGGAACAGACCCAAGCCGATGTAGAACAACAACAAGCTGCTGATGGTCTCGTTCACGCCGCGCGCCTGCCGCAACCAGCCGGCGAGCGCGATCCACGCGCCACCGATGATCGCCCCCGCGATCAACATCACGGGCAACAACACACCCGCTCCGAGCGCGCCGTGAAACACCATCGCCGTCGCCGCCGCGGCGAGCCCCCCGAGCAACAGCGCGCCCTCGTTACCGATCACGACGAGCCCCATGCGAGCAGGCAACGCCGTGCAGAGTGCGGTCAACATCAACGGCGCAGCGCGCGATAGCGAGTTCTGCACCGAAAACATCGAGCCGAACGCGCCCTGAACCATGTCCGCAAACACTGCGAACGGCGCCGCGCCGACAACCGCGAGAAAAATCGCAAACAACACGAGCGCCGCGAACACGGCGATCAGCTCGACGCCGATCGTCGTGAGCGGAATCAGCAGCGGCGCAAGTGTTTTCATGACCCAGTTCCGGTCGAGCCGACAGTCCCTTCCACGAGGTAGCCCATGGATTCGAGGACGGGATCGGTCTGCTTCATTTCAGTGCCAGCCGGGACGACGACCACACCCTTGTTGTCCTTCAGCTCGCCTTTGAAGATCATGAACGAGCCGTCCATCATCTTCGCCTTGATCGCATCGGCAGCAGCCTTCGCTTCAGCACTCACCGCAGGTCCGTAGGCCGACGTCTTCACGAAGCCGTCCTTCAAACCACCGCGCACGAGGTGGTCCCAAGGCTTTCCCTCTTTGACCTGCGCGATGTACGCCTCGTAGACCTTCGACCAATTCCACTCGGCACCGGTCAGATAACCCTTCGGTGCGAGTGCGGCCTGGCTGGTGTGATAACCCGCCGAGAACACGCCGCGCTTTTCAGCCGTCTGTACGATGACCTTCGGGCTGTCCACGTGCATCGTCAGCACGTCGACACCCTGGTCGATCAAACTGTTGGCTGCGTCGGCCTCTTTGACCGGCATCGACCAGTCGCCCGTGAACACGACGGTCGTCGTGATCTTCGGGTTCACGCTACGCGCACCGAGCGTAAACGCGTTCACGTTGCGGAGCACCTGCGGGATCGGCTTGGCAGCGATGAAGCCGAGCTTGCCGGTCTTGCTCGTGTAGCCCGCGACGACGCCGTTCAAGTACTGCGCCTCGTCGATGTACCCGAAGTAGCTCCCCACGTTCTTCGGATGTTTCGCCGCGTCGTACAGACCGCCGCAGTGGAAGAACGTGACGTCGGGATACTTCGCCGCGACCTTCAAGATGTGCGGATCGAAGTAGCCGAAGGACGTCGGAAACAGCAGCTTGACGCCCTCGAGGTTGATCATGCTCTCCATGGTCTTTTGGACGTCCATGGTCTCGGGCACTTTTTCCTCTTCGAGGATCTTCACGCCCGGAAGCGCCGCCACCTGCTTCGCAGCTTCTGAGTGCGCTTGGTTGTAGCCGAAGTCGTCGCGCGGCCCGACGTAGATGAAACCGATCTTCAGCGTGTCGTCTTTCTTCGCTTCAGCAGCCGGTGCAGCACCGGGCGCCGACTCTGCCGGTTTCGGCTCGCTCTTGGTACAAGCAGCGAGGACCAGGCAGGACACAATCCATACAGACGAAACGCGGCGGGAGAGGTTCATAGTCGTTTGCTCGGGCTCGGGTTGTGACAGTCGACAAGTCAAGGTTTTCGAAACTAAGAGCGAGCCCGCCGCCACCTAAACGAGCGTGGCTGCGGACCCGCGCAAAAGACGTTACTTCTGGAGCTGAATGCCCAAGAAAATCTGATTGCCCTTCTGACCCAATACATCTTGGTACTGGTAGCCGAGCGCGAAGCGGCAAGCGAAGTCGTCGACCACGTAGCCGACCTGTGCGTCGACCAAAGTCCACGTATCCGCATCGCCGTCTTCAGGCTTCGCTTGCTGCACGCGAACGAGTGGCTGCAGCCGGCCCGGACCGACCGGCGCCGCGATCAAGAAGCTCGCGAGCGCGAAGTACGACAACTCGACCTGCTGAGGCTCGCCCGTGTACTTGTAGAACGCGCCTTCGATGTCGAGCACGCCCGCACCGGACAGGTTCTTCTCGAAGAGGATGTCGGCGTTGAACTCGGTGTAGTCCTCGTCCCCGCCACCGTTCTTTTGGACCTGCGCACCGATGCCGATGCCGAGCACGTCCTTCTTACCGTAGTACTGGCTGTTGCCGTAGAAGCCCGGCTCCGGGTTGATCAAGCTCAGCGTCAGGCGGCCGGAGAACAGCGGCGCGTTCGCAGTGTCGAACAACTGGAACATGCCGGCGTAGTACTTGAACAAACCGCCTGCAGCTTGGCCCCAGACCTGGAAGCCGTCGTTACGGCCGTTCGGACCTTGGTGGGGTCCGAGTGGCGGCGCGTTCGGTGCGAAAAATCCTGGGTAAAACCAGGGCGCGATGAACCACGGACCGCTCTGATTCGTGCGGTCGGAACCGACGAGCATGCGACCAGCCCAGAGGTGAAACGCGTCATCGAAATCGAAGCGCGCGATCAAGTCCATGATGTTGACGTCACCGGTGATCGCGCCACCCGTGCCATTCGGACCGAACGAACCGACGAGGTTGCCCGTCAGGCCGACCATCGGAAGCACTTCAGCGTTGATCAACAGATCGAGCTCGCCATCTTGCGAGAGCCGATCGAGCTTCTCCGGATCCTTGAAGCCCTGCAGGTGAGTGCCCAAGCGCAACCACGCGTTCATCGTCATCGGGCTCTTGCGCGCGTCTTTGACCTCCTTCGACGGCGGTGGAGGCGGTGGCGGCGGCGGGTCCGTTGCAAGCGGAACGGCTGGCGGTGGAGGCGCAGGAGGCGGCGGTGGAGCTGCAGGCGCCGTCGCGGGCACCTCGCTTGGGATTGCACCCTGAGACGGCGTCACGACCGCCGGTGCCGGAGTCTCAGCAGGAGCCGGTGCAGCAGCAGGCGGTGGTTCAGCGGGCTGTGCCTGACCAACCGAGCTCGTAAGTACTAAGACCGCAGACACGACACAGCCTGTACTCAAGCTGTGCCATCGTTTGTTCGCATTCACCATTCTAGCAAGCACCTCCTTTGGACCGCGTAGGGTTCGAAGACACTCCAAATCTGTAAAGGGAGTCAGGTCTCAGTACCTACCCGGGGCGCATGCGAAATAACTCACACCATATGAACACCAAGTTTCGTCACGATGAAAAGCATCGTTGATGTGGCGCTTTAGTCTAGCCACTACGCGTGACCGGCCATGCAGCGGCCAATGGCTGCAACATCAGTGAGTGATGGCCTCGTCTCGTGGACGACCGAACCCTCGAACATCACGCACAAGCGATCGGCTAGCTCCATCAGCTCGTCGAGGTCTTCCGAGATCAACAACACTGCGGCGCCGCGATTGCGCGCGTCCACGATCTCGGCGCGCACGTCTGCAGAAGCAGCAAAGTCGAGCCCAAAACACGGATTTGCCGCAACCAGCACGTCCGCTGGCTCGGAGAGCTCACGCGCCAACACCGCGCGTTGGATGTTGCCGCCCGACAGGTTGCGGATCGGCGTACCGGGCGAAGGCGTCTTGATACCAAAACGCTGTATGAGCAGCTGGGCCTTCTCGCGAATCGCCCGCATCGACACGAACCAGCCTCCGCGTTTGACTGGCGGCTGATCGAACTTACGCAGCGCGATGTTCTCGCTGACACTCATGTTTGGGACGCAGGCGTTGGTCAAAGGCAGCTCGGGCAGCACGTGCACCTTGAGCTTCTGCATCTGACTACGTGCCGCGGAATAAGTGACACCCGAGACCTTCACCGAACCGGCGCTCTTGTGCCGCTGACCGCACAAGACTTCGACGAGCTCGCTCTGACCGTTGCCTGAGACACCCGCAACGCCGACGATCTCGCCCGAGTGGACCGAAAGCGATACGTCGCGAAGCGCGTCCATACCCGCATCGTCACTCGCAGAAAGCTTTTCGATCACGAGCCGCGGCTTGCCGCGCTCTGCCGCTCCCCGCGGCACCGGACTTCGGAGTGGCTCTTCGCCGACCATGAGCTTCGACATCGCGTCGATGCTCAAGTCTTTCACCTTGCCTCCGCCGACGGTCTTCCCTCGGCGTAACACCGTCACCGCATCACAAAACGCAGTCACCTCGCGGAACCGGTGCGTGATGATGAGCACGGTCAGCTGCTGCTTTCGGGTCATCTCGTGGAGCAAGCCGAGCACTTGATTCGCCTCATCGGGCGTCAGCACCGAGGTCGGCTCGTCCAGGAACAACAGGCGACGACCGAGGTAGAGCTGCTTCAGGATCTCGAGACGCTGCTTCTCGCCCGCCGCGAGCGTGTGCACCGGTTGATTGAGCGGCACCCGAAACGGCATGCTGTCCATGAACTGTTCGAGCGCCTTGATCTCGGCTTTCCAGTCGACGATCGTCGGCACTTTGTCGCGGACGAGCACGAGGTTTTCCGCGACCGTCATGTTCTGAACCAGCGTGAAGTGCTGGTAGACCATGCCGATCCCGGCCGCGTGCGCTTCGCGCGTCGAGTTGAACGTCACTTGTTTTTCGTTCAGCACGATGTCGCCCGTGCTCGGCTTTTGATAGCCGATCACGCACTTCACCAGCGTGCTTTTGCCGGCGCCGTTCTCACCGAGCAACGCGTGGAACGACCCCGGCTCGACGCGCATCGCCGCATCTTCGAGCGCGGTGAACGCGCCGAAACGCATGGTCATCCCAATGACTTCGAGACTCGGAGCCGCTGCCAGCGTCACATCGACCTCATCTGTTAATGAGGCCGACTGTAGTGAGCGTCCGTTTCTCGCTTGTTTCAGCTACGTTCAAGCGCCAGGTCGTGAGCGCGGTGATACGCGATCCCGAGCCGCGACCAGTCGAAGTCCCACGAGCGCTTCTCGACCTCGTTGCGCAGCGCGACGCGATGCCGGCGCGTGAGGGTGCAGTACTCGAACACGCGACTCGCGAGGTCCTCGGCCGCTTCCTCGAAGGTGCGACCGCGACGCTGCAACACCCAGACTCCCCACTGGTCGTGATCGGGCAGCGTCTCTTCGACGTAGCGGCCGAAGCCGGCGAGATCGCTCGAGATCGCCGGCGTCCCGAGCGCCATGCACTCGAGCGGCGTGTAGCCCCAAGGCTCGTACGCACTCGGGAACAACCCGAGGTGACAACCGCGCACGAACTGTTCGTACTCGACACCCCAGAGCGGATTGACCGGTGTCAGAAATTCGGGGTGGTACACCACCTTCACGGGGTCGTCCGCCTGGTTGAACAACTTGAGCGCTCGCAGCTGCATGAGGATCGGGTCGGTCTGGTCGTCCTCGAGGATGTGCGTGACGATCGGAGGCGGGGTGTTCATCCGAAACGCGGCCTGGGTGCGGCGATAGCGGAGCTGCCAATACTCTTCCACGAGATCGTCCAGCTCGAGCGCATCGCCGGTCGCCGCGCGTTGGAACAAGGCATCGCCGACGCGCTCCACCACGTTCTCGCAGACCTCGCGGAGCTCGTTCAACACACCGCGCTTCTCGAGCACGAGCGGGTGGATCGAACGCGTCGGCCGCGACGCGATCACGAAGAACACGATCGTCACGTTCAAGCGCATCAACTTCAGTTGCGCGTTGAGCCGGGACATCGCCTCGAGACACAAGTCGAAGCCTTTGTTCCGCGGCTCGAAGCGGCCGCTCGTGAACATGTACAAGGTTCGATCGAGGTCGAAGCGACTATACGGAAAGAAGTAGCCCATCGTGAACGTGTGGATGCGTTGTTTGAAGTCGGCATGAAATGTTTGAAAGTCATGTCCGACGTTGTAACGTGACACATCCAAACCATTGGGAGTGATCACGTCCGGGGTGCGGCCGAGCAACGCGAAACACTCTTCCGCCGTGATCTGCGACACGGTCGTAAACACGTGCGCATCACGTGCGCACGCTCGCTCGATCCGGTGCTGCACGCGCACGTTGTACTGCAACGCGGCGGCATCCGGATCGATGCGTGCGAGCTTGTCGTAAAAGTCGTGCTCACTCGAGGCGATGTACCGGCCGAGCTGCGTTGCGTGAGTCGTGAACACGGTTGCGACGTCGGGGTGACGCCGCCGCAAAAACGGCAACGCGACCGCGCCTTGCCACTCGTGAAAGTGCGCGAGCACGCGGCGCAACGTCACTTCAGCGCCGCCGATGCGCCCGCCGCCGAGAGCTTCATTCATCACCGACAGCGCGCGCCGCACCGATTCGCCGAACAAGATCGCTTCGTCGATCACCGCTTCGCCGGGCGGGACCTCGATCTGCAGCTCTTTCGAGAGCGCCTGCCGAAAACCGACGATACCTTCTGACAAGCGCCGGTGCTCGAGAAGCAGCACGCGCGGGCGGCCCGGGATCAACCAATGGCCGTGGTGGGCGATCACGCCATCGCGCTCGAGCGCGGCCACGATCCGCGCAAACCACTCGTTCGTCGGCGAAGGCTCGAATTCGAGCTGGGCTTTGCGCTCGATGTAAGGCCCGATCAAACAATAGCGATCGTGCCAGCGATTCACCATCAAGGGTGCTTTCGATCGCACCACTTGATAGATGCCACCGACTTGATTGCAGACCTCCCAGGCGATCTCGATCAGCAGCGCATCTGCGGGAGGATCGGGCGGTACGCCACTCGTCTCCGCGGCGTTCTCGAATGGCCTGGGTGGTCTTCGACTCGGAGTACTGGGCGGCGGAACCATAGCCGTCCCACTTTAGGCCCTAGCAATGCGTTGCGTCGAGGTCCCACCGCCTCGACGTTCATCACAAATTCGCCCCAGCGTTCGAGATCAGTGCACGGGCGGTTTAATCGCCCCGACTGACTCTGCCTCGTCGCCAGCCTGACTCGGAAGGCTGATGATGTGCTCGACGTTAGTGATCAACTCGGGCAACGAGCCTGCGAGACCGGTGCGCGCCAAAAACGCTTCGTCGAGCATCACGGAAGCGACATCACCGATCATTGCAGCGTCGGCAAACGCAGCTGCGACGTACACCGCAGCGCCGACGTCAAGACCTGGACCTGCGTGGCGATCCGGCGACTGACAGTTCGCGACCGCCTCGACCACCGGATAAGGCAGCCCCCACAAGCCGAGCAAGTAGGCACCGACCTCGGCGTGCGTAGTTCCCCACAGCTGGCGCTCCGCCTGAACGAGCGTGCAAGACTCGTCGTTCGCTAGCTTCGCGGCTTTTTCGAGCAGCGCCGGACGCCGAGCGGCTACGAGCAACAAGCCGCAGTCGTGGAGTAATGCTGCGACGAATGCATCTTCACGCGCGTTGCGCTCGTGCACGAGCTCGCGTGCGAGCGTCGCGGCGAGATACGACTTGCGTTCCAAGCTCGCCGGCACAAGGTCGCAATCGGAGAGCGTGTCTTCGAAATTGCCGAAACACTCGAGTGTCAAGATGAGCGACGTCAGCATGTTGGTGCCGAGGTGTTGCACTGCTTGTTGCACCGAGGTGATGCGAGTCGCGGGCGCGAAGAACGCGTTGTTCACGGTGCGCAGCAAGCGACCGGTAATGCCGGCGTCGCGCTCGACGATGCGTGAGATGTCGCGCATCGACTTGCTCTGATCGGCGAGCGCGCCTCGCAGCTCGAAGTACACGACTGGCCGCGTCGGGAGATCCTTGGCGCCGCCGACGACCTCGCGCAGCTCCGGCGACTCGAGCAGCTTGTGCAGCGCGATCGTGCGAAACAAGACTAGCTTCAGCTCAGCCGGTTGCAGCGGCTTCGCGAGGAAGCGGTG
>DASRXR010001039.1:0-4042 GCA_035687405.1 Polyangiales bacterium | reverse complement strand
CGTTGTGTGATCGACACATCAAACACAGGTTGTCGCGCGTCATTGCACCACCTCTCGAGGTGCGGCACGCGGCGCAATTTGGAATTCCATCACATCGTGCCGTTTGCGAGAGGTGGTGCAATGACGCGCGACAACCTGTGTTTGATGTGTCGATCACACAACGCGTTGTTGGCGGAACGGGACTACGGTCGTGAATACGTGAAGAGCCGAGTCGCAAAGCGGCAAGAGCAAGCAGTAGGCCGCGCAACGGTAGGCCGCACAACAGCCGAGCCCGGCCCAGACCGGGTGCACCCGTGAACCAGCTCGAAGCGGCGTTCCATGCCCGTGCACAGCGCAGGGTTGCAGCTGCGTCGCGGTCCAGCGATCACTAGCTCGACCGATCCAACCAGTACGCCGCAGAACAATCCAACCCGGTCCAGACCGGTGAAACGATGAGCCGGCTCGAAGGCGATTGCGCGTTCGCCAACAGCTCACGGATGCACCCGGATCACGGTCAAGCGATCACGAACGCGACCAAACCGGGATCAGTTCATCATGGTCAGCTGCCCGCGCATGAAGTGCCCGAGAACACGATCGACCTGGGTGGCCCTCGCGACGACGTTCGGCCGGATCGAAGCCGGGAGGAGCTCTTGGACGCGCACCTTGATACGCCACCGAACAATCGAACCCGGTCCAGACTGTCCAGCCCGGATGAACCTTCAGCCAGCGACGACCTACCCAAGCACTGGTGGCCAAGGTCGCACGATCACGAACGCGACCAACCGGATCAGTACGCCACAGAACAATTCAACCCGGTCTGGACCAGGTGAAGCCCTCACGCAGCGATGACCTACGCGAGCACACCGATGCGGTTGCGCGAAATCCCAGAGAGGCCGCCCTGCGGCCGCGGCTCTGCGCGCTTCTTTCCCGACGACACGATTGGCGACCACCGGCCTTCCACTCGCCCCGAATGCATCCGACCAACGCCGGCATTTACCGCGCACGACACCCTCAAATCGCGTCGCCCCCTCGCCGCCGAGCCCGCCCCCTTACCAAGCCCGCAAACGCGACAGAACACGACACCGCCCGACGTGCAACGCGCACGCTCAACGCGCAACGCGCAACGCCCGACGCGCAACGCGCACGCGCAACGCGCAACGCGCACGCTCAACGCTCAACGCGCAACGCAAACGCCGTCAGCTTTCGATACGCCGTCAGCTCTCGATGCGTTCGGCTGACGACATCAAAATCAATCAGCCGCCCCGGCTCACGTGCCCGCTATTCGGAAGTCAGCTCGAGTTCCGCCGTGCGCTGAAGCTCGCCGCTCATGCGCAGCACCGCTTACCACTCACCCGCCGTTCACACCGCGCTCCGCGGCGAGATGAAATACTCGCTGGTAGTCGGCATCCAGGTTGCGAATCGTCACCGCTACCATGCCGTGCTCATCTAACGTGTACTCTTCCTCGATTCGCCGACCGCGGTCGTTTCGCTTAATCGGCACCGACGCTAGATCTTCGTCCTTACATAACAACGGGTCGAACGGAAAGAGGACGTCGCCGGAGAGCACTCCATCACCACTGGGCCTGCCATCCGTGCCGACCGCATCACACTCAAAGAAGCGGAAATGCCCGACGTTGTGCATCGCGACGTAGCTACGACGACACGAGACACGCCTACCGTTCGGTCCCGGGACACTCGAATCGCGCGTAAAAATTGGATCGAACGTGATCTCGTGACCAGCCTCGCCCTCACGAAAGACACCGAACGTTCGAGTAAAGCGATCGGAGAGCTCGAACTCCGCCGACTCGTCCGATGCGATCGCCAGACCAATCGCAACCGCTGCCGACGGATACGGCGACTTGTGGACGCGCCGACCGAACCGCTTGCGCACGAGTCGCGCAACCAAAGGCAACGCACTCGCACCACCGACCACATAGATCCCCGCGAGTCCACTGCCGCCGTTGGCTTCATCCGCGAGCGCACCTTCGAGGCTGTCGAGCACCGGCGCCATCGCTTCGATCGTTTTTTCCACGAGCGGCGTACACGCGTCGTAGTAGTCATCGACCGGGATCACGAGCTCCGGGACTGGCGCTAGCGCGCCGAGCGACCCTTCGAGATCGATCGACAGCTTGCGAGAGTTCGGACTCAGGCGCTCTTTTGCATCCCGGCATTGGTCGAGCAAATGCGCGAGCGCACCGCGCGGTAAATCCGTGCGCGACAGCGACGCACGCATGAACACCAAGTCGAGGAGCGCAGTATCGAACTCGTCGCCACCCACCCAACTGAGGCCCTGCGTATCGAGGATCTCGTGATGCGTTCCGCGGATCTGCACGAGCGACGCATCGAACGTGCCACCGCCGAGGTCGTACACGACGACGTGCTCTCGCTTCGCCGTCAGGCTCGAGCGATGCCGATGCGTGAACTCGAAGCCTGCAGCCGAAGGCTCGTTCAACATCGCAACCGGGCGAAAGCCAGCGCCGCGAAACGCATCCAACGTCATGAAGCGCTGCGCTCCGTGGCCGTGCGCAGGCACTGCAATCACGCAGAACAGCGGCTCTGCGCTGCCGTTTTGCGCGTACACAGGATCCAAGTTCGAGCGCGTGAGTATCGCGGTCTTCAACGCACTGAGAAAGCCCGACAGCAAGTCGCCGAGCGGTAGCACAACTGATCCTATCCGCACCGGCTTGCTCGGAATCGCTCTCGGATCCGACAAAAACCGCTTGAACGAACGAATCAGCGTTGCATCCGGTTCACGCGCGAGGCCGAGCGCTTGAAAGCCAAACCGAAGCTCGCCTCCGAGCTCAGCGACGACCGACGGGAAGTGGTCGTGAAAGTCGCCGGTCTCGTCTGCGAAGCTCAGGACCGGATAATTACCGCGGTCGGCGTAGGCGACGACCGTGTGCGTGGTTCCAAAATCGACGCCCAATCTCACGATCGCCTCCGAGCTGGCGATACTCTCACAACGCGCGGACGTGAGCCAGCACGGCGACGAAGTCAGCGACGACACGACGCCGCGCATCAGGCCGACGGGCACGCGAGCGCAACGGAGAGGATCAAATCACGACTTCAGCTTGAAGCGCTTCTGCAGCATCTCAACCGTCTCTTTGCTCAGGCCGTCTGTCGACAACTTCAGCTCTTCGAGCTTCTTCAGGTACGGCGACTTCGCAAGCGCTCGCGCTCCCAGATCGCCCACGGGGTTCGAACGCAGGTCGAGCTTTTCGAGCTTCGCGAGACTCGATGATTGCGCGAACGCGCGCGCCCCTTCGTCGCCGATCGCGTTGTCTTCGAGCTCCAACTCCTCGAGCTCACGCAAACACGGCGAACGCGCGAGTGCTGCCGCACCCGCGTCTGCGATGCGATTGTGTGCCAGATCGAGCTCTTCGAGGTGCGCGAGATGCTCCGAGCTCGCGAGCGCGATCGCACCTGCATCGGCGATCTGATTCTTCTCGAGGTCGAGCTCTTTGAGCGACGCGAGGTGCGGCGAGGTCGCGATCGCATGCGCGCCCCGATCCCCGATCCGATTCTCCTCGAGATCGAGCTCGTCGATCTCCGCGAGGTAGGGATAGTCGACGATCACCTCGACCCCTTCGTCGTCGATGCCGTGATTCGAAAGCATCGCCTGAGCGCCGAGCCAATCGGTCAACGCATCATCGATCGGGTGGCCGCGCCGCTCCCAAAGTCGGTACGCAAGACGCTCCGTCACCCAGTGTGAGAAATCGCGATCGCGATCCCATTCGAGCCCGAGCAGTTGAGTCATTGTCGGATCCCTTTCACGCGCAGGCGTGGCAGGAGGAGGTCACGCAGGTGTGACGCACGCGTGAAGGCCACGCACCCCGACCGCAGTGACGGGCCGCGACGGACGGCGAAGGGCACTGACGACTATCGCCACACAGTGACAAGCGATCGAGAATCCGAGCGACGAGTCGGATTCTCATTGTCATGTTTTCGTAACCCGAGCTCAGGGGAAGCCGCGCAACGACCGTTCATGTATACTGGCCGGCCGTTGGTGGATCAGTTTCGTAGCAAAATTCGTGGGCGCTTCTCGTGTATCGCCATCTGCTTC
>DASRXR010001038.1:0-3963 GCA_035687405.1 Polyangiales bacterium | reverse complement strand
GACTTCCAGCGCTTCTTCTGCGTCACCCCGCCCAGCGTCCACCAGATGATCATCCAGCTCGAGCGCCTCGGGTTCATCCGTCGCACGCCCCGCCAGGCTCGATCGATCGAGCTGCTTGTCCCGGCTGAAGAGCTACCCACGCTTCAACCGATCAAAACCTCTGTGGCGGGGTACTAGATCGCCGATCGGTTCGGATCCGGAGCAGTTCCGCGTGGTTGCGGAGAGGGATCGACATCGATCGGACGTCGTGATCTCGTCGAGGAATGAGCATCGAGCGCTGGCAGCCACGCGAGGACTTGAGTCGACAGGAGCAGGCCCTGATGAAGCGCCTGGATCGAGTTCGCAAGCTGCTCGGTTTCTTGCGCGTCCATCGCCGTCGTCTATTTGACGACGCGTTTCAGGCTGAGCTGTCGACGATGTACCGCGACACGGGCGCAGGGAAAGACCCGGTACCGCCAGCGCTGATGGCAATGGCCACGTTCGTTCAGGCGTATCTCGCCGTGTCCGACGCGGAGATGGTCGAGCTGACAGTCGTTGATCTGCGCGTGCAGATGGTGCTCGACTGTCTCGGGGCCGACACGGCGGCGTTCTCGCAGGGAGCGTTGTGTGACTTCCGCGAGCGACTGATCCGGACGGACATGGACCGCCGGCTGCTCGAGCGCACCGTCGAACTCGCTCGCGAAACCGGCGGGTTCGATTGGCGGAAGTTGCCGCGCTCGCTGCGCGTGGCGGTCGACTCCAGCCCTTTTGATGGTGCGGGCCGCGTCGAAGACACCTTCAATCTGCTGGGGCACGCGGCCCGCAAACTCGTTCAGTGCGTGGCGCGATGGCTCCGGTGGCGACCTACGACGGTCGCCGAGAAAGCGGGCACGGAAGTGCTGTTGGCGTCGAGCATCAAGGCTGCGCTCGACGTCGACTGGTTCGACCCGGCGGAGAAATCGCGCGCCTTGCAGATCCTCCTCGGCCAGCTGACTAGGTTGGAGTCTTGGGTCGAGCGCCACGTGCCAGCATCCGCACAGTCGCTCGTGGCGCCGCATCTCGCGACGCTTCGGCAGATTCGGGAGCAGGACATCGAGGACACGGCTAAGGGGCCCAGGATTCGACAAGGCGTGGCCCACGATCGACGCATCTCGATCGAGGACTCCGAGATGCGCCACGGGCGCAAGAGCACCAGCTACGCGTTCAATGGCTACAAGCGACATGTCGCCACTGATCTCGACGCCGGCCTCATTGTCGCCGTCGCGGTGACGCCAGCGAACCTGCCCGAGCAAACCGCGATGCCCGTCTTGCAGGATGACTTCGATCATCAGCGCATCGAGGTCGCCGAGTTGTTCATCGACCGTGGCTACATCGCGAGTGATTTCGTTGAGCACGTCATCGCGAATGGGGGCGAGGTGATCTGCAGGCCATGGCAGTTCTCTAACCGCGGCCTGTTCGCCAAGGCTGACTTCGACATCAACATTCGCGACCGCACGATCACGTGCCCGCAAGGCCAGACGCAGCACTTCACGCTCGGCACGACGGTCAGCTTCGACGGTGCAACGTGCCGCAGTTGCCCCGCACGCGCGAAGTGCACCAAGGCGGAGGACCGCGGACGTCAGGTGCGTATTGCCCCCGACGAAGCTCTCCAGCAGCGCCTCCGCCATCTCGTCGCAACACCGACCGGACGAGACCGACTGAGGGAGCGTGTTCCCGTCGAGCATCGACTCGCTCACATCGCGAGCCGCCAGGGGCCACGTGCTCGCTACTGCGGCGTTCGCAAGAACACCTTCGACCTGCGCCGAGCTGCCGCCGTCCAAAACCTCGAAGCGGCTCATCGGAGCAGCCTAGAAGACGCGCGCAGACAGCACAGGGCGGCCGCCTAACCGTTTGGCGATCTAGGAGTCTGTAGGACGTTGGGGTTTGGCGTAGCCCTCGGGGCGAGGCGTGTCCGATCCCCGCGTGACTGACTACGCCGCGGTCAGCGAGAGCTGCTGACGAGTCGACCAGCGCCAGAGCTTCAGCAGGTTGTGGGTGGCGCATACGAGCAGCCACTCGCATCTGGCTTTCAGAAGACCGCGAAGCGAGAGCTGTCGAAAGCCGCGACATGATCGTATCTGCCCGAAGACGGGCTCCACGGTGGCCTTTCGACGTGCATACGCGGCACGACCTCGCGGGCTTTCGAGTCGGGCGCGCATCACCTCGCGCGCTTCGGACCTAAAATTTCGCGGCATGGTGGGCTCGTCATCGGCAGGCATGCCGCTGTTCAGGTGCGAGCCGACTGCGATGAAGACCTCGGTCCCCATGTGCTCTGCCGCGCGGACGTTCTCGTCGGAGAAGTAGCCAGCATCGCTCGTCGTAATTTCGGGGACCGCATCGCAGTTGTCGACCACCCGGCGGAGCATCGGTTCGAAGTACTGCGCGTCCGGTCCCTGATTGCTGAGCGTGGCGGCCACGATGATCTGATGGCCTTCGTCGACGGCGATCTGCGCGTTGTACGCCTGTAGGAATGCTCCATCGCGCATCATGATTCGGCTGTCTGGATCAGTGAAGTTGCGCTGCGCTTTGGGCTTTGGCGCGCCGTCCCTGTCCGCCGGTGGCGAGTGCTTTGGTAGGTCGCCATCGACGGCCGGCGGATCGGGGTCGTCGTCGTCGAGATCGGCACTCTGTTGATCCGCCAGAGCGGCCTTGGTTGTCAGCTCCTCGCGCTTCTGGTGCGAATCGAGCTCGGCCGCGTGCTGACGCAAGCGCTCGGCCTGTTCGGCCAAGACCGCCGCTCTGCGCTTCTCGGTCTCCTTCTTCAAGGCCGCGCGCACTTCACGGATCTTGGCGATCCGATCCTCGCGGCGTTGCAGCTCGGCCGGTAGATCGCTCGGCTGCTGCCCCACGCCATAGAGCTTGTCTTCTTCAGCATCCACCGCTTCTGCGCGGGCGATCAGCGCCTCGACTTCTGCCTTGAGACGCGCCTCGTCCTTCACCATGCGGTCGTGACTCATCGCCTTGTGCTTGCTCGCGTTCGCTTTCATCTTGGTCCCGTCGATTGCGACATGCCCGAGCTTCACAAGACCGGCTGACATGCACTCCTCGAGCAGCTGCTGGAACAGCCCGGCAAACGCATTTCGATGGTCCGATCGGAACGGATTGATCGTCGTGAAATGCGGGTGCTCACCTGCGGCCAACACTCGGAACGCCACATCCTCGTGAGTCGCACGCTCGATCTTTCTCGACGAGAACACCCCCACCGCGTACCCGTACAAAAGCAGGGCGGTCATCATCCGCGGCGAATACGGTCGCTCTCCACGGTGATCACGTCCCTGCACCGCGCGCGTGATTTCCCCGAGCTCCAAGTCTTCCAACAGTTCGAGCACGAAGTACGCGAGGTGGTTCTCGGGCAGCCACTCGCTTGGAGAGGGTGGCAGAAGGAACGACTGCTCGGGCGTGTACGGCCGGTACGTCTTCACTGGCTGAGTCGATCAGTTCCGTCGATCTGCGTCGATCCGGATCGTGTGTTCAGTCCGGATCACGTCAACGCGAGACGCGCCGTGGGCGACCGCGGAGCGGATGGGGTCGTCCCGGCGGCCGTGACTAGGGAGGCCGGTCCTTGTCCCGCACGTACCCGTTCCTCGCTCCGCGCGGGCGTCGGCGGTTCTTCGGCGGACGTCGGGGCGACGCCCATCCGCGACGCAGCCCACGGCACGTCGAGCGTGTGCGCGTTCTCCTGGGCGCTACGCCCTACAGACTCCTAGTCGACCGGTTCGAGCGTCACCGGCACGCCGTTCAGGATCGAGGTGCCGATGATCGGCTCGACCAGCTGATCGTCGGTGATCGCGTTGACGTTGGCCCGACCGAAGCCATGCGGGAACGACACCACGCCCGGCATGACCTCCGCCGTGACGACGACCGGCACGATCAGCTCGCCGGCGCGCGATCGCACCCGCGCCCGTCCACGATCCGTGAGGCCAAAGCGCGCGGCGTCGTCGGGAT
>DASRXR010001037.1:0-4371 GCA_035687405.1 Polyangiales bacterium | reverse complement strand
GGCCTTAGTCGGTGTTTGATCGCGATCGCCTGTACTCCGACGAAGGTCAGGCGATCGCGATCAAACACCGACTAAGGCCGCGGTCGCAGTCGCTGCTCGCAAAGAACCCGGAGGCCTTTCCGAAGCTGAAGCTGTTCACGGTCGAAGAAGTGTTCGGAAACTTCAAGACCTTGCAAAAGGCGCACTTCGACGACGGCGCGCTGTTCGATCAGATCATGACCGAGCTGCACAAGACGCCGTAGTCGCTACGTTCAAGCTGCGCGGATGCCGCCCAGAGCGGTCGTGCGGCTGTTTGTTGCGCTGCTACTCGCGGATGCTCGTTCCGCACCGGTGGCTGTGCCCACTACCGAAAGTGCCTGCGCGAACGCATCTTCTCTCGCTTGCGGCGGGGCCGCCGGAGGACCGTTCTTGCGATACATCTCGGCCACGCGCGCGTTCTGACCACCTTCACGTTGCACATCCGGCGTGCCGTGACCGCGGTTCCCTTCGACAGCGATCGAAGTCAGGTCGCCCGTATCGGCAGTCTTCTTGAACGCTTCTGACAAGCGCGAGAGGCCGTCGGCTTCTGCACCAGTCTTCGAAGCTGCGAGCTGCCCGAACTTCTGAGAGATCTCGTCGACGACCAGCTTGAACTTTGCAGGGTCCGCCTTTTGCAAGTCCGACAGCTGCTGCACCAGCTCCGTTCCCTTCGAAATGGATACACGGGAGGAACCGTCTTCTTCCGGCGGAGGCGGGGGCGCGTTTGCGCGGCCCGTGCCCGAAACATCCGACACGGAAGACGCCGCGACGGGCGTTCGCGCTGCGATCGCCGAGTTCAAGTTGCCAATCATCATCTAACTGCGACCTCCCCGAGGCCAGGACGGCTGTGCCCCGGATGCAACTACACCGAACGGATGGTCCCGCCGGAACTTGACCCGTGTCAGGGATTGTTTTTGGCGTGTCTGAGGTCGCCTAAGTGCCTCGGACGAAACGACATACATCGCCTGAAAAATGCGCTGCATGTTTGTCGATTGATGGGTCCACCCGACCCAGCTTGAAAGTGCGCCGCTCGCAAGCGCGTCGATGTTGCATCACACGTCGCGGAGCATCGGCGCACGCGGGGTTTAGCCGGCGCAGCGAGGTAACAACCTCGATGAAACGACGCGTTTGTTCTAAGCGTGTCCTTTCAAGATGACCTCTGTTGCATGCGATAAGCCACGATCACCCTGGCAGCCGCTGTGGGCTGCAATGGATTCCGTCTGGATTCAAAAGGTGGGACAGGACATTGCTTCAGCACGCGACAATCACTCGACTCCGCCGCGCTCATGCATCACTCCTCGCAGCACTCCCGTTGATCGCGTTTCTCGCGTGCGCATCACCGGAAGACGATGACACCGGCTCCGCGAGCGCGTCTCCGTCTCCCGCGTTGACTGTGGCGCCCGTCGTCGGCGGAACCATGGCTGCGCCGTGTGCGTGGCCGAGCACGGTGGACGTCAACGGCTGTACCGCAACCCTGATTCATCCACGCGTCGTTACGACTGCAGCGCACTGCTTGAGTGGTGCGTCGGGAAAGGTCACGTTCACGGCGGGCAAAGGTGTGGGCGGATCCTTTTCCATGACCGGCATGTGCAAAGGCGGCGCACGCGGCTCAGCCGGCGGCGGCTCGAGCCGCGATTGGGCCTACTGCGTCATCCCCGAAGATCCGCGCGTCGCGTCGCTGCAGATCACTCCGCCGCTCGTCGGGTGTGAAGCCCAGAAGTTCTTGAAAGCAGGCGCGAGCGCATGGGTCGTCGGCTTCGGAACGACCGGACCCGACGGCACCGGCGCCGGTGTGAAGCGCCAGGTCGAAGTGAAAGTCAACGCCGTGCGCAACGGCATCGTCGACATCGGCGACAAAGACGTGGGCGCGTGTCACGGCGACTCGGGCGGTCCGCTCTATCTGCAGCTTACCGATGGCACGCACGATTGGGGATGGCGCGTCGCAGGCTCGACGTCCAGCGCCGGCAGTTCTCGCTGTGACTGTACGTGCAACACGATCTACGTGGACATCGCGAATCACGTGAAGGCGATCGAAGCGAACGAAGGCATCGACGTCACGCCGTGTACGGATGCGAGCGGCAATTGGGCTCCAGGCCCGGACTGCCACGATTTTCAGAGTGCACCGAAAGACGGCACCGGAACCTATCCCGCGTGCAGCGTTACGAAGACGACCGAACCGATCGACTCGTGTTCGGGAGCGGACCCTGTGCCTCTCGCGGGTAGTGGCGGAGGCCCCGCTGCAGGCGCGGGCGGGCGCGGCGGTGCTGCAGCCGTCGGCGGCATGTCCGGAGGCGGGGGCCGCGGCGGATCGGGCGGTACGTCCGGCATGTCGAGTGCGGGCGCTGCAGCTGTCGGCGGCAACGGTGGCGCGACCGCGGGTCTGAGTGGTGGCGGCGCCGGCGGAACTGCGGGTGCAACTGCCGGTTTGGGTGGAGTCGGCATCGGTGTCGCAGGTTCGGCGGGTGCATTGTCGACGACCGGAACGATGCTGAATCCGGTCGGCGTGGCAGGTGCCGCGGGTGGTTTCGGCGCGGCAGGTGCCTCGACGACGTTCACGATCCCGGCGAAGGAACCGAATAGCGGATGCAGCGCGATCCCTGGCACGGGTCGATCGCTTCCGCCTGTCTGGCTGTTGGTCGGGCTCGCGCTGCTCGCGGTGAAGCGGCGGCGCGCGTATGCGAACGAAGCCTGAACAGGAAAACGGCGAAGCGCCATCACTGCGCTTCGCCGTTTGCCTTAGCGACTCCTGAAAGCAAAACGGCGAAGCGCATCGCTGCGCCTCGCCGTAGGTTTGAGCGAACCCCGAAGGGCTC
Source organism: Polyangiales bacterium (assembly GCA_035687405.1). Classification (GTDB taxonomy): domain Bacteria; phylum Myxococcota_A; class Polyangia; order Polyangiales; family JAFGIB01; genus JADGRF01. The sequence goes on along the minus strand of DASRXR010001037.1, from coordinate 1,540 downwards.
AGCTCACTTCTTCTTCTTCGCCTCGTCGCGAGCCTTCGCTTCCGCGATCACGGTCTCCGCAACGTTGCGCGGGCACGGCGCGTAGTGGCTGAACTCCATCGAGTACTGACCGCGACCCGAAGTCATCGTGCGCAGCTCACCGATGTAACCGAACATCTCGCTGAGCGGCACGTCCGCCTTCACGCGAACCGCCGTCGGACCGGCTTCCTGGCTCTTCACCATGCCGCGGCGACGGTTCAAGTCGCCGATCGTGTCGCCGACGTTCGCGTCTGGAACGAAGACGTCGACCTTCATGATCGGCTCGAGCAGCTGCGGTGCGCACTTCGGCACCGTCTGTCGATACGCCGCCTTCGCCGCAACTTCGAACGCGATCGCCGAAGAGTCGACCGAGTGGAAGCCACCATCGGTGAGCACGACCTTCATGTCGACGATCGGATAGCCGGCCATCACACCGCGAGCGACCGAGAGCTCGAAGCCTTTTTCGACCGCCGGCACGTATTCCTTCGGGATGCTGCCGCCGGTGATCGCCGACTCGAACACGAAGCCGCTGCCGACCTCGCCCGGTTCGATCCGGTACTCGATCTTCGCGTACTGACCCGAACCACCCGTCTGCTTCTTGTGGGTGTAGGCGTCCGAGACGCCCTTCGTGATCGTCTCGCGGTACGCGACCTGCGGCTTGCCGACCGTCACATCGACGCCGTGGGTGCGGCGCAAGATGTCGACCTTGATGTCGAGGTGCAGCTCGCCCATGCCCTTGAGGATCGTCTCCGAAGACTCGCGATCGACCTCGCTGTGGAACGACGGGTCTTCCGCGACCATCTTGCTGAGCGCGATGCCGAGCTTCTCTTCGTTCGCCTTGTCCTTCGGCGTGACCGACACCGAGATGACCGGTGCCGGGAACACCATCGGCTCGAGCGTCGCCGGGTGATCCTCGTCCGCGAGTGTGTGACCGGTCTGAACGTTTTTCAGACCGACGAGCGCGACGATATCGCCAGCGCGCGCGACGTCGATCAACGTGCGATCGTTCGCGTGCATCTCGACCATGCGGCCGATGCGCTCGGTCTTGCCGGTGAACGTGTTCAGAAGCGCCATGCCCTTCTGAATCGTGCCGGAGTAGATGCGCGTAAACGTCAGGCTGCCGAACCGGTCGTCCATGATCTTGAACGCGAGCGCGCGAACCGGCTTGTCCGGGTCGACGATGGCGTAGTTGCCGGTCGGATTACCCTTGAGGTCGACCTCGGGCTGCGGATCGACTTCCATCGGGTTCGGGAGGTAGTCGACGACGGCGTCCAGGACGAGCTGCACGCCCTTGTTCTTGAAAGACGAGCCCGCGTAGGTCGGGAAGAACTTCAGCTTGATCGTGCCCTGACGGATGCAGTGCTTGAGCGTGTCGACGTCCGGCTCTTCGCCCTCGAGGTACTTCTCGAGCACGGCGTCGTCCATCTCGACCGCGGTCTCGATCAGCTCGGCGCGGTACTTCTCGACGATGTCCTTCATGTCTGCCGGGACGTCTTCCACGACGAAGTTCTCGGGATTCCCC
>DASRXR010001036.1:0-8179 GCA_035687405.1 Polyangiales bacterium | reverse complement strand
TAAGAACCGAATCCGCGTGATTCTCGGTGACCGCGTGACAGTCGCGCTGTCGCCCTACGACTTGACGCACGGCATGATCACGTACCGTTTGAAGTAAGACTCGTTCGCCGAGGTGAGGCTCAGGCGAACGGCAGCGCGAGGTGCTCGAGCAAGGCGTACTTGCCTTCAGCGTCTCGCGTGATGATGCCATGGTGCATACGGAAGACGTTGCGCCGCGCATCCTCGAGATAAAACTCGAGAGCGACCCGCACGACTTGGAACGCTAGGTCGCTCCACGGAATCTCTTCCGGCGGCACTAGCTTCACTTCGAGGCTCTCCGAACCTGGGCCCATCTCGGGGCTGAGCAGCCGAGCCCGATAGAAGATGTAGGCCTGCCCGATGTAGGGGATGTCGAAGTGCGCGTACGGCGCGATCGCTGCGACGCGCGCATTCGCCTCTTCGTACGTCTCGCGAATCGCGCCCTGCACGGTGCTCTCACCGAGCTCGAGAAAACCAGCCGGGACCGTCCAATAGCCATAACGCGGCTGAATCGCGCGCTTGCACAAGAGCAGCTTCCCTTGCTCTTCGATGATGCAGCCCACGACCATGCGTGGGTTCTGGTAGTGGATCGTGCCGCAGGTAGGGCAGACGAAGCGCTCGCGGTCTTCGCCCTGCGGAATTTGCGTGATCACTTGCGCACCACATGCGCTGCAGAACTTCATGCGGTGAGCTCGATCCCCATGGCGATTCCCATGCCCGTACCGATGCACAGCGAAGCGACGCCGCGCGTCTTACCGCGATCGCGCAACGCGTAGATCAACGTCGCCAAGATACGCGCGCCGGACGCGCCGACAGGATGCCCGAGCGCGATTGCACCGCCGTGCACGTTGACGCGCGACGGATCGATCTCCGGCAGCTCGCGCAACACACCGAGCGACTGCGCCGCAAAGGCTTCGTTGAGCTCCCACAAGTCCACACTTGGATAGCTCCAACCGAGTTTCTGCATCAACTTCGGAATCGCGCGCGCGGGCCCGAGGCCCATGTGACTCGGTTCGAGCCCCGCCGACGCATAGCCGAGAATGCGAGCGAGCGGCTTTTTGCCCGTCGCTTTGACGTACTTCTCCGAAGCGACGACGAGCGCAGCGGCGCCATCATTGATGTTCGAAGAGTTGCCCGCAGTCACCGTGCCCTCTTTCTTGAACGCCGCTCGAAGCTTGGCAAGGGACTCGAGCGAAGTCTCGCGCACGTCTTCATCGAGCTCGAACTTCAGCACTGCACCCTTGTGCTGCGGAATATCGATCGCGAAGATCTCGTCTTTGAACTTGCCGTTCTTTTGCGCGGCCACGGCTTTTGCGTAGCTCTGCGCGGCAAACTCGTCTTGGACACCGCGGCTGATGCCGTGGCGCTCCGCCACGTTCTCTGCAGTGATGCCCATGTGCACATTGGTGATCGGGCAGGTCAAACCGTTCACGAGCAGATCGCGCAGCTCACCGTGCCCGAGGCGATAGCCGGTGCGCGCGCGATCGAGCGCGTACGGCACGCGGTTCATGCTCTCCATGCCGCCCGCGATCACCACTTCGTGCTCTCCGGTCAGGATCGACTGCGCCGCGAGCGCTGTCGCCTTCAACCCCGAGCCACACGCTTTGTTCACGGTGAACGCAGGAATCGGTTCGGGCACACCGGCGGCAAGCGCCGCGACCCGCGCCGGGCAGACATCGTTGCCGGCTTGAATCACGCAGCCGAGGATCACCTCCCCAACTTCTTCACCCGCAACGTTCGCGCGGCGGAGGCTCTCCGCGACCGCACTCGCGCCCAACGTCTGGAGCGGGACGTCCTTCGTGACTCCGCCGAATCCACCGATCGCAGTCCGACACGCGCTCAGAATGAAGACATCCTGCATGGCTCTTTACCCTCTCCAACATCTGGCGCAGCCGCCGTACCGAGATGGAGAGGGTTCTAGCTTCCTGAAGCGCTTCGATCAATGTATGCGCCGGCCGCCGCACCCAGCGTCAGCCGGCAGCCGCCAACCGGGCCCGCCGTGCCGCGTCAGTGTGCCAGGGATGCCGTCGGCCGGCGGTCCGGCGGCCCGCGCCGCAGCGCCTCGCGCCACTCGCCCGAGCTGTACGAGGCCGGCTCGGTGTCGTCGAGGAAGTGCTCGAGAATGTCGAGGAAGTGTTCGGGGTCGCTCTCGTGTGGGAAATGACCGGCATCGGCGAATACCTCGAGCCGGCTGTTCGGCATCGCGGCGTGGGCGATGTGCGCGTGGTGCGTCGGGATCACCGCATCGCGCGCACCCCAAACCAGCAACGTCGGCATGCCCTGCGTGAGGTAACAGCGATCGAGCATCGTGATCGCTTGGCCGCGCCAGTCGACGACCGATCGCAGCGTGCGCACGAATGCGCGACGCGCCGTGACCTCGGGCAGGCTGTCGAACACACGCATCAAGTACTTCGCATCGCGGCCGAGGTTCGACCCCGCCCGACGCATCAATTCGAAGACCGCGTGACTCACCATGCGGGTCGATCGCAAACGCATCAACGGCAAGATCAAATCCGCGTTCGGAGCTGAAGCGAGCCGCAGCAGCGGATGCACTTCGGGACACACGCCGCCGCTGCTCACGAGCACGAGGCGCTCACAGCGCTCGGGATACTGATAGGCGAACTGCATCGCGACGCCGCCACCGAGCGAGTGCCCGACCACGGTCACGCGATCGACGCCGAGCACGCTAAGCAGATCGCGCATTCCGTTCGCGTAGCCGGCGACCGAATAGTCCGCGCGCGGCTTATCCGATTGCCCGTGCCCGAGTAGATCGGGCGCCACCACGGTGTGGTGTTTCGCGAGTTGCGGGAGCACGTGATGCCACGTGTTCGAGCAATCACCGATCCCGTGGATCAGCAGTATTGCCGGACCCTGGCCCGTGTGAATGAACGCACGCTTGTAGCCGTGGATGATCCGGTATTGCACTTCGGGGGAGAGCGTGACAGCGGGCTGTTTTTCCCGCATCACGATCGGCATCTGCACGAGATTTGCGGACATGGGATGAAAACGAGAACGGCGACTGTGATTCACTCAGCGGGCGCGGGCGCGGTTTGGGGCGCGTGTGCCATTTCGTGTTCGTGCTCGACATGCGCAGGAGGCGCAGCGGTCACGGTTGCGTACTTGCAGGCGTACAAAATCCCAGCGACGGCGAGATAGCTGCCAGCGACGAGGGGGCTTTCACCGAAGCCGATCATCTCGCCGTGCATCAAGCCGAAGAACGTGAGGACGGCGCCGGCCGCTGCAAACGCGGACGCTTTTTCGAACTCGCGGTCGATGATGAACGCACCGATCGCACCCAAGATCACGCCACCGAGGATCGAGCCACCGCCGAGCACCGACAGGCCGTGGTACAGCACGCCGGTTTGCTCGAGCTTGTCGAGCCCGACCGTCGCAGCGTTCGTTCCTGCTGCCCCGAGCACGTTATCGATCTGAAGCTTGCCCCAGGCTGCAATATGCGGTGTGAGCGCGAGGACGATCGCAGGTGCATGGCTGCGCGGCGTCTCCTGAAACGCCTGTGCGCCGATCAACATACCGATGTAGAGCAAGATCGGAGAGATCGCGACCACGGGCACGAGTGAAACCATCACCGAGATGATGCCGAACCAGCTGAGCAGGATGACGACGATGCCTGTCGCTGCCGAATAGCCGATGCGACCGCCCATGGCCTTCCAACCCGGGTGACCGATGTAGACGGCGTTGATGAACGGGTTGCCCATGCAACAGCCGATCAACGACACGATGCCATCTGCCGTGAGAACGCGGGTCGTCGGGAAGTTGTCGCCAGCGACGCTCGCACTCTCGACGTTGTCGATCGCTTCGACGAGGTCGTAGATGCCGAACGGGATCGCAGTGACGAGGATGATGCCGAGGAAGTCGAAGCCCGAGAATACGTAGTTGAACGCGGGCATCGGGAGCGAGAAGCCGAAGTTCGAGACGGAGGCCGCGAGCTTCGCGCCGCTCATGCCACCGAAGTTAAAGCCGAACAGGGTGCTTCCCCAGGCGATCGCTGAACCGAGTGCGATCGCGACGAGACCCGCCGGGATGCCCTTCGGGTAACGCACGCCGCCAAACCAGCTGACCAAGATCACGGCGAAACACACGAAGCCGATCGCCGGCGTCATGAACATCTCGAGCGCAGGCCGCATCGAGATGAACGTCACCGATACGCCCGCGAGCGTACCGAGCAACGCTGCGCGCGGCGTGATCCGACGGATCACCGGCGCGATGAATCCGCCGAGCATGAGCACGAAGCTCTGGATGAACACCCACGTCAGACCGGCTTCCCAACCTTTGATCGGGTCGCCCGTCTTCGCCGCGATCGGCAGCATGATCACGAACGTGACCACGAACATGTGCGGAACGCTGATGCCCGACGGCAACGCACAGACATCGGTGCGGCCGGTCTGCTTCGCCAAACGATAGGCGAGCCACGCGTAGTACAGCGTGCTCATGCACAACATCAAACCGGTCGCCGGCAAGATGCGGTGGAAGACCAAGTCGTCCGGCATCTTCAGCACGAACCGGAGCAAACCGGTCAACACCAACAAGTTCACGAGGATGTTGGTGCCGAACCCGAAAAATGCGTTCCAATCGCCGGGAACCCAGAGCTTCGGAACGAACTCGGTTTTGGTAGCCATCGCCGGTGTTGTCGCCATGTTCAAGCCAGCCCGCGTAGGACGCTCTTTGCGTCGCTCACCCAGCCAAAGATGCCGCCCTGCGCTTTCACCATGCGCAGCGCCACTTCATGGAACTCAGGGAAGTACGACGCACAGCAGTCGCTCGGAACGATGCAGCGATAGCCGCGATCGTTCGCTTCGCGAACCGTGGTGTGCACGCAAACTTCGGTGGTCACACCACAGACGATCAGGTTTTCGATCCCGCGGTTCTTGAGGATCGTTTGCAGGTCGGTCGCGTAGAACGCGCCCTTGCCCGGCTTGTCGACGACCGGCTCACCCGGACGTGGATAGAGCTCCGGCACGATGTCGTGACCGGGTTCACCCCGAATCAAGATCCGCCCCATCGGCCCCGGCGACCCGATGCGCATGCTCGGCGCGCCGCGCTCGACCTTCGCCTTTGGCGCATCAGTCAGATCGGGACGGTGACCTTCGCGCGTGTGGACGATCAGCATCCCACGGCGGCGTGTCCCTTCGAGGAGTGCTTTGCACGGCGCGACTGCCGCTTGGAGCAGCGAGACGTCATTGCCGAGCGTCTCTCCAAAGCCACCCGGCTCGAGGAAGTCTCGCTGCATGTCGATGATGACGACCGCAGTCCGCTCCGGATCGATACTGATCGCTTCCGGCTCCGCGTCGATCTGTACGCTCGGCATTTTTTACCCTGCTGAGTGGTGATGCGTCGCCCGCGACGCCCACAACAACGGTCAGCAGAATTGCCCTGAGCTGATTTCTACACGATATCGGCGGAGTTAAAACTTAACCCCCCACTTGTCGGTGTCACTGGAACTTACGACTAATTTTTCGCGACTTACGCCGATGTTCCGTCATCTAACCAGGCGCTTAGTGACGCGCCCTGAGCATCCGCCGCGTCCAGAAAACGGGTGTAAAACCGGTCGTGCGCGAGCGTCGCGCTGTCACCGACTACGAGCAGGAACCGCTTCGCGCGTGTCAGGGCAACATTCATCCGGCGCACGTCTTTCAGAAACCCGATCTCACCATCGTCGTTGCTGCGCACCAGGTCGACGACGATCGCCTCCTTCTCGCGTCCCTGAAAGCCGTCGACCGTTCCGACCTCCAGGCCTTGGTCGACCTCCGCGCGCAATAGATCGCGAAGTAGCCGAACCTGGGCGTCGTACGGCGTGATGACCGCGAGCTCGGAGGGGGCGAGACCGCGCCGCAAGATCCGCTGCACCTCGACTGCGACTCGCTCGGCTTGCCCCGGGTTACTCGTACTCGGCTGATCCTGGGTCCGCTGATCCGTCCAGCCCTGCCCTGCGCTGTCGAGGAACACGAGTGGACCGGGCCGCAACGGATCCGCCGCGACGCCCGGCAAGTCGGCCAAGACACGCGACGCGACCTCGGGCGCCGCCTTCAGCTGCCCTTCGTACATGCTCTCACTCGGGAACTGCATCAACGCCGCGTGCATGCGGTACTGCGTGTCGAGCAACCGAACCACGCGCGGGCCGTGCCGCTGAGCCAGCCGCTCGAACAACGTCTGAGACAAGCCGTCCGGGGCATTGGCACGCGGGCCGAGCAAGGTCGGTGAAAGCTGGCACGGGTCGCCGGCCATCACCGCGCGCGGCGCGAGCATCAGCGGGATCAGCGCGATCGGATCAGCCGCTTGAGTCGCCTCGTCGAGCACGACGCGATCGAACTCGAAGCGGGCGAGCAGCGCCGGATCGGCCCCCGCAGCCGTCGCACAGACGAGCTTCGCGTCGTTGAAGATCAGCTCCCGCGCGAGGCTGAGCTGACCGCGCGCTTCCGCCATGAGCGCGCGCGATTCGGCCGTGAGCGCACGGCGCTCTTCGTAGCTGAGGTTGTTCCGAGCCCGACGTTTTTCGATCTTTCGACGCAGCTCGTTCGCTTCCGACATCAACCGCCGCGAGCGCTTACGCGCGTCACTCGCCTCGAGCTTCGCGTCCAGGGTCGAGGCGACGACGGAGGAGGCGACCCGCGCGGGATGCCCGAGCCGCAGCAGCGGGACGCCGGCCGCGATCAGCCGCTCGGCGAGCGTGTCGAGCGCCGTGTTGCTCGCCGCCGTGAGCAGCAGCCGCTCTCCACTGCGCAAACATTGCCGCACCACTTCGACGAGCGTCCGCGTCTTTCCAGTGCCTGGCGGCCCGTGGATGAGCGCGAGTCGAGGCGTCGAGAGCGCGAAGCTGACGGCGGCGATCTGACTCGGATTGAGTCCAGGGTCGAACGGAGACAGCGTGGTCGCGTTTCCGTGGTTCGGCGAAACAATCTCGAGCCCGTCGCCGTACAACGCGTCTCGCCAATCGGCAGCGCGCGAGCCGCTCTTGGCGTCGCGCAACCGCGCGATCGCCGCAAAGCCCCGCTCGAACGTGATCTCGGGCGCCTCGCGATCGAGATTCACTCCACCCTGCTCGAGAAACTCGCCGTATTCGGCATCGACGACGACGGCCAATCGCCCGCGCTCGACCCGACTGATCACACCTTGCTCGAGCTCCGGACCGTCCGCTTGTTTCGCCCACAAGCGCACCGGCTCGCCCGCTCCGAGCCGCAGACCGCGCAGATCGACGCCCGCCGGTGCCTTGAACCACAACACGGTCCGATCGCCGACGCCCGCATCGGTGTCGTCCAGCACCAGGCCGCGAAGTGCGATGCCGCGCTCCACGCGCTCGGCGAGGCTCAGCTCGAGGCGCTCGGCCCGCGCTCGAGCACGCGCCGCATCCCGCTCTTCCTCCCACAGCTGCGCTAGATCCGCGAATGCAGCCATGAGCTGCGAGCCCCCGATGTCATCCAGTTGTCACAGAGGTGCGCGTCATCAGAACACGAACACCGACAACGAGGTGCTGAACAGCAAGGTGAGCGCGACGACAATGAAGCTGAGAGCCGCGATCAACCAGCGGTTCATGTAGCGGCCCTGGTTCCCGCCCTGCCAGACGACGCGATACTCCTGCTCGGGTTCGGCCTCGCGTCCGAGTGCTTCGAGGCACCGCCGCGTCGCCTCGCGCGTCGCAGGGGTCACCGGGGCGCGACGCAGGTACGCGAGGGCTTCGTCGTACTCGCCGAGCTCCATGTTCGCGAGGCCGAGCAGCTCCCAGATCTTCTCGAGCTCGCCCGGTGAGACGCGATCGAGAGCTCGCGCCTGTTGCGCGAACCGAGCCGCGTCTTTGAAGCGGCCCTCGCCGAACGCCTTCTGCGCGCTCTGCATGAGCTCGCTCAGGCCCTCGGACTCGCGTTGCGGCGTCGGGCCCGAGCTCTCCTCGCCGCGCAGCGCGCGGATGTTTTGCGCGGCCAGCATGAAGAGCACGATCCCGCCGAAGATCGAGCGCGTCTGAAACGCCCACACGCCGAGCCCTGCGATCAACACGAGCGAGAGGCCGTGCGTGATCCGATCGGCGAGCCGGCCGCGCGTGAACCGCAGAACCCCCAACCTGAACAGCTGTCCGCCATCGAGCGGCCAGAGCGGGATGAGGTTCAGCAAGTTCCACATGAAGCACGGGTACAGAAACGCCTGGAGGATC
>DASRXR010001035.1:0-8122 GCA_035687405.1 Polyangiales bacterium | reverse complement strand
AGGCGAGCCCGATGTGCGACTGAACGGCGTCGCTCCACCCCAAGCTGGTAATCCGACCGGTGATGCGCGAACCGTCGATCGCGAGGCAACACGGCTCCGGCAGCTCGGCCTCGTCCGCGCGCAGCGTGAAGCCGACCAACTGCTGCTTCAGCGGTCGCTTCTGCAGCAGCCGTAAGCTGCGCTGGCCGACGAAGAACTGCTTTTCCATCCGCACGGCCCACCCGAGACCTGCTTCGAACGGGTTCGTGAGGCCGTCCGTGTCTTGGCCGATAATCAGGTGGCCTTTCTCGAGGCGCAGCAGGCGCTGCGCTTCGACACCGAACGGCCGGATGCCATGCTCGGCGCCGGCGATCAGCAACGCGTCCCAGACGGCGCCTGCACGATCACTCGGGGTGTGGATCTCGTAGCCGAGCTCGCCCACGAATCCGACGCGCAGGACCCACGCCGGTGCACCCGCGATCTGCGCTTCGTGAGCCCCGAGATACGGGAACGCCGCTTGCGAGAGATCGAGGTCGGTGAGCGTGGCGAGGACGCGGCGAGCGAGCGGACCTGCGAGGTTGATCGCGGCGCGGCTGCCGGTCGTGTTCACGATGCCGACGTCGAGCTTCCAGAGCTGATTGTGTCGCAGGAGCTCCCGGTAGACGTTGCTGGACGCACCCGTAGTCGTCGTGACGTAGAAGTGTTCGCCTCCGAGGCGCGCGATCACGCCGTCGTCGACCACCACGCCAGCTTCATCGAGCGCGAGCGCGTAGCGCGTTCGGCCGATCGCGAGATTCCGAAAGCGGCCGGTGTAGACGCGCTCGAGCAGCTCCGCGGCATCTGCGCCGAAGAGCTCGAGCTTGCCGAGCGTACCGACGTCGATCAAGCCCACGCCGGAGCGCACCGAGCGCACTTCCTCGCGGACGCGGACGGCGGCAGCCACTGCCGGTTGCGCGTAGTACTCGGGACGGAGCCAGTCGCCCGCGCGAAAGAACCGAGCATTCGCGGCTTCGTGTCGCGTGTGCAAGGCGGTGCAGCGAATCGGATGCGCGTCGAGGCCTGCGAGATGTCCGAGCGGAACCGGCTGGTAAAACGGCCGTGCGGTCGGCGTACCGACTTCACGCACGCGCAGACCGCGTGCGCGGGCGAGCACGCGCACCGCGTTCGGCATCGAGTGTTTGCCTTGGCTTGGCCCGACGCCGAGCCGCGCGTAGCGCTTCATCAGCTCGACGCTGTCGAAACCGGCCTCGATTGCGCCTTCGATGTCTTCGAGCAACACATCGCGGTCGAAGTCGACGAAACACTTGGCTCGCTCGCTCGGCGCGATCGGGAAGGAGTGAGTGGGGCTGTCGGTGCGCGCGGCGCGCAAGCTGCGCGAGTCCGAGGGAGTCTTCTCGCGAAGCCCGAGGTGAGCGGCTGCCTCGAGCCCGGCACGCTCGCCGTCTGCAAGCTCGCTCGCGAGGTCGAACACGCCGTTCACGCGGCCCGCTGCAAATACGCCGGCGGGCGTCTCGAGTGGGACGTATTGCTGAAGCGCCTCGGAGTACTCGAACCGCGCGGCGGCTTGATGCAAGAGCGACGCGTTGGGGGCAAACCCTACGCTGACGACAATTCCGTCGCAGGCAAAGCGCTGTGGCTTGCCGCCGATGGCTGCAGGTGTGAGCACGGCTGCAACGACGCGTTCACGCCGGCCGATCGCTTCCCGAATGCCGTAGCCTTGGATGAGCGGAACGCCGGCGGCTGCGAGCTGCGTCTTCGCGGCAGCATCGGCCGCGGCAGCTTCCGGTCGCAAATCCGCAACCGCCGCGACGTTCACACCCGCACGCACCAGGTCGAGCGCGACGCGATAGCCCTCGCTGTTCGCGGTGAGCACCACCGCACGTTGCATCGGTTTCACTGCGTAGCGGTAGATGAGCCGCTGTGCAGCGGACCCGAGCATCACACCGGGTAAGTCGTTATTCCCGAACACGGCCGGCTGCTCGAGCGCGCCACTCGCGATCACGACCGCACGTGCCCGCAACTTCGTCGTGCGATCAGCCGCGACGAGAGGGATGTGGTGATCGGCGTAGTAGCCCACAGCGGTCGTGCCGACTCGAAGGTCCAATCGCTCGAACCTCGCAGCGCGCTCGAGCAGCCGCGACAGCTCTCGGAGCCGCAGGTCGTCGCCGCCGCGCGCGTAGCCGAGGCTTCCGCCCGCGCGCGCATTCTCGTCGACGATCCAGACCGAGGCGCCGCTCTCAGCCGCAGCGACTCCAGCAGCCAAACCCGCGGGGCCCGCACCGACGACCAATACATCGCAGCTCGCGTGCTCCTTGCGAATGCGCTCGCGCGGGCGCTCGAGGTCGATCCGGCCCAAGCCCGAAAGGTTGCGGAACACGGCTTCGAACGCGCGACTCGCCCAGGTGGGCTTCGGAAAGGCCTTGGAGTCGAATCCAACGGGCGCGAGCGCCGAAAACCGATCCAGCACGCGCAGCCAATCGCGGCGAACCCCGGCGAGCGTGTTCACCGCACGGAGCTTCATCGCCTCGCGAAGTGGCGTGACGTCGCACCGAATGTTGATGTGTACGCCATCGCTCGCGAGCACATTCACGTCGTGATCTGCGAGCGACATGACTCCGCGCGGCCGGTGATACTTGTAGCTGCGCCCGAGAACGCGAAGTCCGTTCGCCCAGAGCGCGCTGCTGACGACATCTCCTTCGTAACCGGTGTAGGTCTCGCCTTCGAAGGAAAACGCAAGCGTGCGCTCGCGCGAGATCCACTCCCCCGCGATCGACGCAAGGCGTGCTGTCACGACGCGCCCTCGTCGATCAAAAACGTTCGCAGCACACGGTCGGTCCGCGTATCTCGCTCCGCAATGAACCAGGTCGCGCTCGGAACGTGAAACCACCACTCCTTCTTCACACCGCCCGCACCGGTTCGGTTCCAGACGTAGTCCGCCCACTCGGCGTCTGTTGCCTGATCTGGATCCGGCATGTGCCTCAGCTCACCGCCGTACGTAAACTCTGCGGTTGGACGCGCACCGATGTTCGGGCAATCGAGCAACTTCATGCTTGCCCCACCGACGCTGCGCCCTTCTCTCCGGTCAGCTCGAATGCTTCGAAACGGCTCAGCGCAAACGGTGCGATCAGCGCCGGCGTCGCATCGCTCGCGACTGTTTGCGCCATGATTTTGCCTGCGATCGGCGTCGCCTTGAAACCCCACGTCCCCCAGCCTGCGTCGAGATAAAAGCCGTCGATCGGCGTCTTACCCAGGATCGGCGCGAAGTCCGGCGTCATGTCGGCGAGGCCCGCCCAGGTTCGCAACACCTTCACGCCGGACAAAAACGGGAACAAATCGAGCACGTGTCCCGACAAACCCTCGACGAAGTCGAACGTCGAACGCGGCGCGTGCAACTCGTACGGATCGAGCGACGCACCCATCACGAGCTCTCCACGCGCGGATTGACTCACGTATACGTGCAAGCTCCCCGAGACGAGGATCGGATCGAGCCACGGTTTCATCGGCTCGGTCACGAGCGCTTGCAGCGGATGCACGTAGATCGGCGAGCGCAAACCCGCGAAGTCCAAGAGCCGCGGCGTCGAGCCTGCGACCGCGCACAACACTTTGCGCGTCGACACGTACCCGCGCGACGTCTGCACGCCCGCAACTCGGCCATTTTGAACATCGATGCCGAGTACTTCAGTCTGCTGGTGGATCTGAACACCGTGCCGATCCGCACTGCGGGCGTAACCCCACGCCACCGCATCGTGCCGCGCGATCGCACCCGGCGCGTGATAGAGCGCTCCGAGGATCGGCGCGTGTCCACCACACTCGAGATCGATGCCGGGGAACGCTCGCTCGACCTCAGCCGGGCCGACGACTTCGCTCTCGACACTCAGGTGCTTGTTCACTTCCGCACGCCAGCGCATCGTCCGGAGCGAAGACTCGGTGTGCGCGAGCGTGTAGTGCCCACGCGCGCTGTAGAACAAGTTCAGCTCCAGCTCGGCCGATAGCTCGCGGAACAGGTCGACACTCGCTTGATAGAAGGCGACGCCTTCGGGCGTGATGTAGTTGGAGCGAATGATCGTCGTGTTGCGGCCGGTGTTGCCGCCGCCGAGATAGCCCTTCTCGAGCACGGCCACACTTCGCACGCCGTGATCGCGCGCCAAGTGATGCGCTGCCGCGAGGCCGTGGCCTCCCGCTCCGATGATCACGACGTCGTACGTGGAGTCGAGTCGCTCCGGCGCGCGAAACATGCGCTCGCTGCGGCTCTTGCGTCGCATCGATGTGAGGAACCCCAGCGGCACTTCTCGCTCCAGATGACGACCCGCGCGACAGAGCATCGAGACGCGCTCGAACTAACCGCGAGTGTCACAGGGCTGTCAATCGCGAGAGGAAGCCCAGTAAACGCAATTTCCTGACAGGAAACACGCGCGCAGCCGATCTCGGCTGCGCTGGTTTCCAGTCTGTGAACGTGCCGTGTCGCCTTGCCCACCAGAGGCTAGGAGACTCGAGCCGGCGCGATGCTCAGAGCATCTGACGCGTCGCGACGCGGCCGAGGATGCACTGCTCCGAGAGCGAGGGCATCCGCGGGAAGTACATCCCGTGCAGGATGCACATCTCGTTCGTCTCTGCGCTGTTGCCGAACATGAACGGGTTGTCGGTGTCGTTTTCGTATTCGCAACTGAACGTGATGTGCGAGCCGGCGTGAATCTCGTACTCCTCGCCTTCGGGGTACTCGCGCGGTTTCGGTTCGCTCCAGTCGTGTTCCTCGTAGAGCATCGCTCCACCGAGCTTCTCGGCCGCGATCGGGTCGTCGGTCGTCACGACGAAGTGCGTCCCGCGCTTGTGCATGTGCGACCACAAGAACGCGAGGTTGATGTCGATTGGGATCGGACACGTCATCGTGACACCGGCTTTCGAGTGCGGCGGCACGCTGATGCTCGTGTCGTTGAAGTAGATCGTGCCGGCTTCTTCGTGGACGTCGTCGACATCCATCGTGTGCAGCTTGAACTCCACGTGCGCGTCGATGTCGGCGTCGGTCGTGTTGATGTAGTGCGCCTGAATCATGATCACTTCGCCCGGCTTGAACTCGTGCGCGACGCCGTCCGGCAAAGTGCGCTGCTCGTCTGGCTGCTGCGCTTCGTAATACGACCCGCGTTCGTGAATGAAAAACGCGCCGTCCTCGCAGTCCCAGACACCTTTTGAGTCTTCGGGAATCGCCGTTAGGTCGGTTCGGTACGCGAGCATGTGATGACTGCCCGGCGTGTAGTGAGACTCGGCACTATTGACTGCAGTGACACCGGTCATCGGGAACTGTCCATAGATACACTTGAACAACTCTTGTCCCGCCGGCACGGCGACGTCGAAGTTGAAGTTCACCGTACCGTCGTCTTCGAGCTTCGCTTTTCCGATCGCGATCTCGCCGCCCGACGGGTCGTCATCATCTGCTTCGTCATCGTCATCGGACTTGCCCGCATGCGAACCGGATGACTTCGAATCATCGCTGTTGTGACGGGCTCGCGTTTCATGGCTCTTCGGACCGCATCCGTTCGCCACGACCGCAATGCTCATCCCAATCGTTAGAACCATGAGTCTCTGACCGACGTTACGCATGCACGTGTACCTACACCACACGCAGTTTTTTCGCCCGACGTTTCGATGCTTCCAGACTCACGCGAGTGAAGCTGCATGCACACGCAAGGACTACATTCACCGTGAGTGAATGAACGTCGTACGCCGGTTGGCGTCATGAGTTGCGTTGCGCGTTGCAACGGTTAGTCATCGATCTGACCGCTACGCACGCGGCGCGCGCACTGAAGAGCGTTTGACCAGTCAAGGTGACCGATTCGGCTTGTCCGGCAGCGCCAGCTTCGTACCCCAAGCACTGTCCCTGGCGCGGCGGCGTCCAACCTGCGGACGATCCTGGAGGTACTTGTGGACTACCTCACGCGCACGCTCCGGCCGGCACCTGCCGTTCACCGGAACGTTTCAGAGGCGAAGTAAGCGACGGCGATGGTCGGGGCCGTGCGTTTGGCGTTTTCGTTGCTCGTGCTTGCGGGTTGCGCGAGCGCTTCGCACGGGCCTGCAGGCACGCTGATCATCCACGAGCACGAAGCGCACTGCGCGCGGGCCGCGATGGATAAAGACAGTCCGTACCGCATGCCGCTCGCGGACCCGGTCAAGTCCGCGGAGGACCTGGCCTGGCTCGATCCCTTGCCGCCCGAAGCGCGCCGCGTCGCGCGTGCTGCCGGGCTCGAACCTTTGCTCGTCGCCTTGCTTCGCGTGATGGCAGCCGACCGCGCTCGGTCGCGAGGCGAACACGGCCTGAGCGATGCAGCGCTCGCAGCGCAGCACAGCAAGCCCCCATTGCAACTGGTGACGTACGCTTCGGATCCGGACGAGCTCGTGGCCAGCGCTGCGACCCACGGCAGCGCGACCGCGACGTTGTATCAGGAGCTGACGTTGCGCGTGCTCGCATTCGATGCGCAACTCACCGCGCTCGCATTCGAGACGCAGTGCACGCGACAACGAGCCGCGCAGCTGGTAGCGGCGCTCGATGCCCAAGAAAACGACCGGCAACTCAGTCTCGCGACGGGATCACTCGTCGCTGGCGCCGGCACTGGGATCGCAGCCGGTGCGATCGATCTAGCGGGCGTGTCCGATCGATTGCCTGCAAACATTGCGCTGCTCGGCGGTGTGGTGACTGCCGCGATCGGTGCGGCGTCGCTGCTCGTCCCGGAGCGCGTCATCACCCTCGACCACCACCGCAACCTGCTTCGCCCTGTCTACTTCGGGCAAGACCCGGAGCATCTGTACCCGTCGTTCGTGTTCCGGATGCTCACCGCGCGTTATCCAGGCGATCTGACGACGCCGCGCGATCATCTGCTGTCCGACTTCGATGCCGTGTCGCGAGCGCAGGTGGACGCGAGCACGCGCGCGGAATCGGAACGCGTCTTGTTCGGAGACGGCGGGCGCTACCCGCGGGAGCTACTCGAGGCGCGCGTGGAGCTCCTGCACGTAGTCGAGTCGGCGGTGCACGGCGTCGCGCGCGACATGGAGCTCTTCAACCGCTTCCTCGTCAAGCTACTCGCGCCACCGCGCTGAATGACCGCTACTTCAAAACCGCCCGCACCGCGTCGATCACGAACGGCACTTCCTCGAGGCTGTTCCAGAAGTGCGGTGAGAAGCGCAACACGCCATCGGGCGGAGCACACACCACGCTGCGCTCGACGAGTGCAGCCACGAGCTGCGGAGCCAGCGTCCCCGGCGGCGGCAGAAACGACAGGATTCCCGAGCGGCGCGCGGGATCGCGCGAGCGCAGCGATCGAAACCCCAGCTCGACAAGCGGCGCTTCGAGCTGATCGTGATAGCGCTGGATGTGCGCGTAGATCGCCTCGACGCCGACCCCACGCAACATCGGCACCGACACCGCAAGCGACACGAACGACGTGCTGCTCAACATACCACCTTCGAGCACGCGCGCGTCCTCGCGCAGCGGGCGGTCGTAGCGCAAGTGTCCCGGACCGTGCGTGAAGATCTCGACCGCATCCTGATGACTCATCGCACCCGCAAAGGCAGCTCGGAGCGACGCGCAGAGCGCGCGCCGTACGTAGACGAAACCTCCGCCGTCGCTACCCATCAGCCACTTGTGCGAGCCCGCCGCAACGTAGTCGACACCGAGCGCCTCCACATCGAAGGGCACTGCTCCGAGCGCTTGCACTGCATCGACCGCGACCTCCGCACCCTTCGCGTGACACCGCTTCGCGATCGCCGCGAGCGGCATGCGCAAGCCGGTTTGAAACTGCACCGCGCTCACGGCACACACCCGCACGCCGCCGCGCGCGAGTTCGGCATCCAGGCGCGAAAAATCCGGCCCGCTCTCAGACTCGAAGTCCGAAACCGGAAGGAGCGTGATCGACACGCCAAACAGCTCCGACGCGCGCTGCCACGCCGTGACGTTCGTGGGGTACTCGCCCTCGAACGCGATAATGCGATCGCCGCGTTTCCACGGAATGCTGAGCGCGATCGCACACAACCCGTACATCGTGCTCGGGACGAATGCGATTTCAGCCTCTGGCTCGCGAGCGCCGATCAATCCACCGATCTCGCCGCGCAGCTGATCGCGCTCGACCAAGCGACGCGAGAAACCGGCCGAACCTTC
>DASRXR010001034.1:0-3552 GCA_035687405.1 Polyangiales bacterium | reverse complement strand
CAGTCGCGCGTCGCAAGACGCATCTGCTCGTCGACGATCTGGAAGTGCTCGGCTTGCATGCCTCGGGGCCCCCCATTGCACTCGTCGAGTTGCCCCGCATTCAGAGTCTTGCACAAGCATTCGGCTGTGCTTACGTGCTCGAAGGTTCGACACTGGGCGGCGCCGTGTTGGCTCGCACGCTAGGCCTCGTCCTTCAGCTTTCGCCTGGATCGGGCCTGCGTTTTTGGACTGCCTACGGCCACGAGCTCGGGTCACGGTGGAGAGAGTTCGTGACTGTGCTCGAAGAATGGGCGGTCACGGTCGAGGCGTGCGAGCGCGTCTCCGCGGTCGACACAGCAGCCGCGACATTCCAAGCGTTCAGTTTGGCTTTGCAGCCAGTGCAGATTTGTCAAACGGGTGCCACGCTAGCGTAATCGCTCACGACCGCCTCTCCGTGGTCGGAGCTCAGGCGTTGTGAGGGTGCGGAAGCTGACAAAGACCGAACAAATGCGCTTTCTAATCGTGGACGATAGCGAGGATGACCGCCGCTGGATTGCGCGATTGATCGACGAATCCGGTCTGCTCGCGCAGGACAGTGGACGTGTCATCGAAGAGGCGGAGTGCTTGGCGGACGCGACCAACCTCGCCGATGCCGGCGGCTTCGACATTTGCATCGTGGACTGGGAATTGCCCGATGGGACTGGCGTCGAGTTCGCGCAGCACCTGCGCTCGTCGGGACAACACCTGCCAGTTATCGTCATCACCGGCAACGAGCGGCCCGAACAAGGCATCTTGGCGGTGGGACGTGGCGCAGCTGACTTTTTGCCCAAGAGCGACTTGACTCCGCGTGCTCTCGCGCGTGCCTGCGCTCACGCCTTGGCGCGCAGTCAGCTCGAGCGCGAAATCGCGGCACTACGCGAAGCGGAGGTCGCCGCGACGCAGCGCGAGCACCAAGCACGGCTGGCTGCCGAGACATCGCTCGTTGAAGAGCGCAGAGCACGTGAACGGGTGAGCGCGTTGCACGCCTTGTCGTCGGCACTCGGCAGCACCGCTGCCACCACGACCCAATCGATCGTCCCGATCGTGGTCGAACGCGTCGCACAGCTGGAACACTCACTCGCAGTCAGCGTTCACCTGCTCCGCGATGGTGCGCTGCACCTGGAAGCTGCATTCGGCCTGAGTGAAGAGCAGTGGGTGTCGTGGGCGTCCATCCCACTGACAGAAGACGTGCCGATGGCTCTGGCTGTTCGCGACAGCTCGACGAGTCACTTTGGACCGGTCGCACCGGATCGACGCCACGGAGTGTGCATCCCACTGTGCAGCCATCAAGGTCCGATCGGCGCGCTCACAGTTTGCTTCGCCGAGCCTTGGCTGCCGCACGAGGACAACGTGTCCTACGTCGAGTTGATCGCACAACACGTCGCGCAAGCGTTGCAGCGCGCTCGTCTCCTCGAAGACGCATTGTTAGCTGCGGAGTTCGAGGAGCGATTGCTCACCGTGGTCGGTCACGATCTTCGCACCCCGCTCTCGGCGATCGCGATGGCAACGCACTTGCTCCAAGCACGCGACGCGCACAACGACCTAGTTCCGAGGCTGCTGCGTAGTACGCAACGCATGAATGATCTGATCTCGGATGTCCTCGATCGGGCGGCTGTACGGCGGGGCATCCCGAGTCAGCGAAAAGCCTACGCCAGCGACCTCGCTGAGCTGTTGCGAGACCAGGTCGATGAGCTGTGTGCCGCTTTGCCCGCCGCGCAGATACGCCTTGAAGCATCCGACGATGTCGAGGTGCAGTGCGAGCCCCTGCGAGCCTCACAAATCATCTCGAACCTGGTCCGCAACGCCGCCCAACACGGGCATCAAGGAACACCGATTACGGTGCGGCTCGCTACGCACCCAATCGGAGCCGAGATCAGCGTACACAACCTGGGCACGCCCATCCCAGCCAAAGAGTTGCCTCAGCTCTTCGACCCATTCAAACGCGGTCGTAGTGCAGCTGGCAGCGGCACTGGGCTCGGCTTGTTCATCGTAAAGGAAACTGCCGTAGCCTTGGGGGGCGAGGTGCGTGTCACTTCGGATGGAAGTGGAACGACGTTCAGCGTGGCGCTACCTGAGTGGAACGCGCGCCTGCGCAATGAGCGCATGCCGAACGACACGTTCGACAACACGGACCCTTCATGAGCCTATCCTTCGTCGGCCACGAGACGCCTATCGATCTCAGCAACTGTGATCGCGAGCCGATCCACATCCCGGGGCAGATCCAGGCGCACGGCGCGCTGTTCGCGATCGATCGCCACAGCTGGCTGATCACGCAAGTCAGCTCGAACGTGGCCACATACTTCGGGCGGGCACCGGAAGCGCTGCTCGGGAGCAACTTCAAAACGCTGCTCGAGCCGCATGACCAGGCAGCCATCGCGCGATTGATCGCACAAGGTGTCGTGGAGCGTGCACCGATTCACGCGTTCTGCGGCAGCATCGCGGGACAGCGTTCGTTCGATGTCATCGTTCACGTCGATGGCCCGTTGGCCATCGTTGAAGCAGAGCCTGCCGCTTCGGAGGTCGAGGCTCCCGACTTCTATGCGTTTGCGACACGTACAGTCGCTGGACTCCACAGTACCCTCACCACGGTCGAGTACTGTCAGGCACTGACAGCGGCCATTCGCGATCTGAGCGGCTACGACCGCGTCATGGTCTATCGCTTCGATGAGGACTGGTCGGGCCACGTGATCGCGGAATCGATCGTGGAGGGCAAAGGCCTCGATCCGTTTCTCGACCTTCACTATCCAGCGAGCGACATTCCATCACAGGCGAGGGCGCTGTTTCTGCAAAACACCGTGCGACTGCTCGCCGACGCGCAGTACACGCCCGCACGGTTGGTGCCCGAGACAAATCCGCAAACACGGCGTCCGCTCGATCTATCTCATGCATTTTTACGCGGCGCTTCTGTCATGTACACGGAATACCTCGTGAACATGGGCGTACGGGCTTCGCTCACGCTGGCGATCAATGATCGCGACAGGCTGTGGGGGCTCGTCGCATGCCATCACTACTCACCGCGCCGCGTTTCGTATGGCGTCCGCGTCGTGTGTGAGTTGTTGTCACGCGTAGCTTCGCTGCAAATCACCGATAAGAACCACAGTGATGAAGCGGACTATCAGGATCGGATCCGGACCGTGCACGCGGCCCTGGTCGAAGCGATGGCGAGCGGCGAGAACGTCGGAGAGGTGCTCGCGAGGCAAGTCGCCGCAGCGCGCGGCTTCGTTGACTGTACGGGGACTGCGGTTGTGCGTGGCAACGACGTTCACGTGGACGGTGTCACGCCGCCGGACGAACACGTGCGGCGCATCGCGACGTTGCTGGCAGGCAGTCAGAGTGACACCGTTGTCGCTACCCAACGACTTTCGACGCTGTACCCCGAAGCTGCGAGCTTTATCGATCGCGCGTGCGGGTTATTGGCGGTGCAATTGTCATCGCGACTCGATGAATACGTGATGTGGTTCCGGCCGGAGTTCGTTCGCACCGTGAAGTGGGCGGGAGATCCCAACAAGCCTGTCATCGTCGGACCGATGGGTG
>DASRXR010001033.1:0-14091 GCA_035687405.1 Polyangiales bacterium | reverse complement strand
ATCCGGATGGTTGCTTGGTGAAAACCACAACGGATTGCACGCAGGGCCAAACCGTCGCTCAGACCTGCGACGCCAGCAGCGGCACGCCGATGTGTTCCACCTGCCGCGACGCGGAAGCGTGCGTGGGCAAGGTCGAAGGCGATAGCTCATGCGACGGCAACGTGTTCCAGCGTTGTAACGACAGCGACGGCGACACCTGCTTGAACGCGACGCGCAAAGACTGCGGAGCCAATTTCACATGCGACCCCGATCCGACTAAAGGCTGCGTCTTTAGCCGTGGTGACACGTGCAGTAGCGACATCGCAGCTACGCTCCGCGAGCCCATGTCGTACGGCCCGTTCGATACGGCCGGCGCGGGCAACGAATACTCGGGATACACGTGCCCGGGTCTGTTTTTTGGGCTGCAGGCGACCTCGCCGGATTTGCTGTTTGCAGTCGACGTCGAGCCCAAGACTGTCGTCACCATTTCACTCACCGCACCGAGCGGATTTACCGGCAACGGTGCATCACTCTTGGTGTTGACGCGGTGTGGTGACGATTCCGCAAACGCTTCGAGTACGGCTGAGGCGAGCTGCCGAGTCGCGTCCAGCGGCCCGGCCACGTATACGAATGAAACTGACTCCGCCACGCGAGTCTACGTCGTCGTCGATGCCAATCGGGCGAACAACGCGGACAACGTGGGTACGTTCGGGCTCACGCTCGACTCGCGGCCACTGTTCTGCGGCGATGGGAGGCGCGACGGAAGCGAGGCTTGCGACGACGGCAACGTCGTCTCGGGCGACGGATGCACGCCGACGTGCACCGGCGAAATGGGCTTCAGTTGCACGTCGAGCAATCCCTCCATTTGCACTAAACGGCCGACTGACGGCGTTTGCGCGAACGTGTTGTGTCCGCAGCTTCCCGACGACGTGCCGGCGAACACGCAAACCTGCTGCACGAGCGACCAGCGCTGCGGTGTCGCGTACGGAGTCTTCTACGGCGCCGGCTGTTTTACGCGCGATCAACCCGGCAGAGACGATGAGACCTGTCCGGACGAACAGAGCATCTTCCCGCCTTTGATCCCGACGCTCAACGGTTGCTGCCGACCTGACAATACGTGCGGGCTGACGGCTTTGAGTGGTGCGGGCTGTGTCGAACGCACGCAAGCGTGGGCGAACATGGTCGACGGAGTCGGGAGTTTCTTGTACGGCGGTCCGTTCGCGCGCATCGCTTGTAGCGGCGAGTAAGCGATCTAGTCACTTCTCGCGCGACGTTTGCAGCCGAACGTCGCTTTCGAACACGAAGCGACTCCGGTGCCGAGTGTGTTCGGCCTTTCATCGATTTGTTCGAAAGGCGCAGGGCGTTCAGGTGGGAGGCCCTGATGAAGACATCGCCTACGCTGCAGCCAACATGGACTACGACTTGTTGAAGGATGGTGTTCCCGGGATGGTCGTAAACCGGTCGATGGGCGATCACGTCACCGTATCCACTGACGAGATGATCCTTCCGCAGCACGCCGAGATCGCGCTCAACTGGATGGATCTCGCAATCTACGGCACGCGCGAGGCTGCGGAGACGTTGAAGTCGCCGACCTTGTGCACCGGTTGCCAAGCCGGTGTCTGGACACTGAAGTCCAAGAACCTCGACACGCTGGTGAAGCAGCGAACGGAGTGTACGCCCACAGGTCGTCTACGAGGCAGCCTGGTGCCTCGTAGGCGATCAGGTGGATCACGCACTCGCGCGGTCATCGAGCGTGATGCGCATCTCGAGCCCGAGCCCGTGTACGAAGTCCTCGTCGTGACTGGCCACGACGAGCCCTCCCTTCCAGTGCGAAAGCAGCTCCTTCAGCGTGTCGTAGCCGATGAAGTCCAGGTGGTTCGTGGGCTCGTCGAGAATGAGGAGCTCTGGTGCGGATGGCCGGTGCAACAAGCAGATCAGCGCGGCCCGCAAGCGTTCGCCCGGGCTGAGCGAGGCGAGGGGCCGTTCGGCGAGCGCAAACGGAAATCGGTGGGAGTGGATGCAGCTAGCAGCTGCGTCGGCGGTGTGGTGGCAAGCGTAGACCAAATGCTGGAGGAGGCTCTCGTCCTTCCGCCAGTTGGCTGCGTTTTGAGCGATGTAGCCGATGCGGTGAGGCTCGATACTGGCGTGGCCGCGATCGGGCGGGCGCGTTCCAGCGAGGAGCTCGAGCAACAGACTCTTGCCCGAGCCGTTCGGGCCGCGCACGGCGATCCGCTGTCGGTCGAGATCGAGCGTCAGATCGTCGATGATGACGCGCTCTCCGATGCACGCCGTCACGTGTTGCAGCCGCGCGAGCGGAATCGCTGAGGGTTCTGGAAGTGCGGGCAGCAGCGTCGCCAGCGGCAAGTCGACGGCGAGGGCTCGGCGGGTAGCCTCTGCCCACGCGCGCGCAGATTCGACGCGATCGCGTTGAATCAAGTTGCGCTTGGCTTGTTTTTCCTGGGCGTAGCTGCGTTTGTAATTGAGAATGATCTTCGGTGTCGCGCGACCGAGCTCGCGAATTCGGCCTACGTTTTTCTTCCGCTCGCGGCGCTGCCGGACGAGGAACTGACGCTTCTCGTGTGCAGTGAGGCGCTCGAGATTGCTGACGTAGCGGCGCTCGTTCTCAGCGCGCTCCTGTTCGAGTGCAGAGATGAGCTCGCCACAGCTGCCGCTGAAGTGATGGCAGCCCGACTCCGCGACTACGAAGAAGTCGTAGAACTCGGCTAGCAACCGCCGATCGTGCGAGACGACGACCAAGCCGTCGGGCCAGCGTTGCAGCGCGTCGGCGAGCCAGAGCGCGCTGGCGTGATCGAGATCTTGCGTTGGCTCGTCGAGTAAGAGCAGGTCGGCGCCGGTGTCCAGCGCCTGCTGCAGCCTACGGCGGCGAGCCTCCCCCGGGCTCGCCGCCGGGTCTGGTTCGATGCTCTGCGGCACGAACGCGCGCTCGCCGTAGCAAGCCAAGTTGCCGCCATCGGCCGCAGAGTGACCGGCGAGCACTTCGAGCAAAGTCGATTTGCCCGCGCCGTTACGCCCGACGAGCGCGACGCGATCACCACGGTTCAAGATCATGGTCAGATCTCGAAACAGCGGCCGCCCGCCCGGCGTTTGGACGACGAGTCCGTGTGCGTGCAAGAGGTTGGCAGTGGTCATGACTTCGCGCTCCGTAACGCTCGGACAATGGCTTCGACGACGTGAGGTTCACCGGTGAGTCGCAGCTGGATGCCCTTGGGGGTGGACACGGCTTTCAACACGCGGCACTGCGCGTAGATGCGCGATGTGAGCGCCGAGAGCTCATACGGCACGAAGACTTCTCGCTCTCGGTGATGCTCGCGAACCGTCGCGAGCATTTGTTCTTTCAGCGCTGTGACACCGGCGGGGTCGCGGCTGCTCAGCACCACGTAAGGGTGCCCGCCGCTCCATGCCGCGAGCAGTGTATGGTCGAGGGCTTCCGTCACGCGGTCGACCTTGTTGAATACGACGATGCGCGGGATGTGTCCCGAGCTCAGCTGGTCGAGGATGGTGCCGGTGGTCTCCAGGTGTTTTGCCGCCTCCGGATTGGACACATCCACGGTGACGAGCAATAGCGATGCCTCGGAGACCTCGGCGAGCGTAGATTCGAAGCTAGCGAACAGTCGTTCTGGCAGGTGCCGAATGAAGCCGACCGTATCGCTCAGGAGAACATCGCCGCCGTGCCGTGTGACCGAGCGCGACGTGGTATCCAATGTTTCGAACGGCCGGTCGCGCGTCGACAGTGCGGTCGAGGTCAGCGCGTTCATCAGCGAGGTCTTGCCGGCGTTGGTGTAGCCGACTAACACGACGCGCGCGCATCCCGCGCGTTGCTTCCGCTGCGCGGAATCTGACTGTTTGAGCCGTTCGAGCCCGTTGCGCAAATCCGCCAACCGGCCGTCGAGGCGTCGCGCGAGCAACTCTGAAGCAGTCTCGCCGGGCCCGCGTGCTTTCGTCATGCCGCCGGCCTGTTGATCCATGTTCAGACCGAGTCCACGAATGCGAGGCCGGAGGTACTCGAGGTGCGCGATTTCGACTTGCATGCGTGCACGCCGAGTCGTCGCGTGTTTCTCGAATACGTTCAGTATGACCGCTTCGCGATCGCAGATCGGTAAGCCCGATGCGTCTTCGAGATTGCGCATTTGAGATGGGCTCAGTTCAGCGTCGAGCACCAGCATGTCTGCGCCGCACTCTCGTGCGCGGGCGCTGACCCGCTCTGCCACCCCACTGCGAATGAATGTTCGCGCGTCGGGTTTAGTCAGCAGGTGGCTTTCGGCACCTACGAGGCGGTCGCCTTGAGCGGCGACTAAACCCATGATCTCGTCGAGCTGCGCTTCCGCGCCATCCGCGTCTCGGCGCCGATAGATGGACAACACGTAACACGCGTTGCCGCCTACAGCTGCTTTCGGCGCGGATTTGCGATCAGTCCAATGCGAGATCAGTTGGTCGAGACGGCCGTCGTCGGCCAACGGTACTTCGGCGTGTTCTACGATCGGTTTCGAGTGGAATTTCACGGATCTACCCCAATGTGTACGGGTTGGGCTCCCCTGGACGCGCGGCGCGCTATGCCAGCGCGGGCAGTCCGGAGGTATTCGTTCGTTTAGTCGGCGCACGACACCGTGTCCCAGGTGGGCCCGAGGGCTACACCGGACGACGCGCGCGTTCAGCTCATCGCAGCAGATGCTTGCGAGAACGACGGACTATACGAAGTAGTAAATCCACATGACGGTCGCAAGGTAGCGCAGCCGTTTGGACATGCAAGTGAGATTTGTGAGCGAAGCTGTCCTTCATCGCCGTCACCCCAACACCACGCGATAGCGGCCCTGGCGGCTCGACGAGCTCAGCGTTTTCGACAGTCGAACTCACAAAAAATCAGTCGCGTCGACGGGTCGCAGCCGTCAGCAGCAGAACCGAACACCACGCTGCTGAGAGTGCCATGGTCGCTTCCGGACGCTCAATCAAGCGGAAGCGACGCGAAGTCATTCTCTGGGGAGGCTTCCGGAGTCAGAGTCCAGCCTCGGCCCCAACCAGAGTCCTACATGACGTACGAAAACAGCATCATCGTCGAAGCTTGGAACACGGTCCTCTTCGATAAATTCGTTCGCTTCCGCTCAATCCTCACCGACGGACTTCGTGGCCACAGCGACGCGTGTTTCGAGCGAGACCCGATTCGCGCAGGAATACGTGTACTCGACGTCGGATGCGGCTTTGGCGATACGACGTGTGAGCTCGCACGCGCGGTCGGTGACCACGGTCACACGACTGGCGTCGACTGCGCGGAAAACTTCATCCGCGAAGCGCGGCTCGGGGCGAGCTCGCGCAGCCTGAAGAATGCATCGTTCCTCGTCGCGGACGTTCAACGGGAAGCCCTCGGCGGGCCGTACGACATCGCGTTCTCACGCTTCGGAACGATGTTCTTCGCGCTCCCGGGTGCCGCGCTTCGGAACGTGCGGCGGTCGCTCGTGCCGGGCGGGAAGATCAAGCTGATCGTATGGCGCCGACGCGAGGACAACCCGTGGCTGTTCGCAGCTGAACGCTGCGTCCGCGAGCTCGTACCTGTCGTGTCGCACGACGAGACCGATCAAGTTCATTGTGGACCGGGACCATTTTCGATGGCTGGCCCCGACCTCGTCAGCGATCTGCTGAGTAGCGCTGGCTACACGCAAATTTCGTTCGAACGCTGCGATCTCGACATCTGTATCGGACGCGATCTCGACGAGGCGGTCGAGTTCGCGATGGCGCTCGGCCCCGCTGGCGAAATCGTCCGGCTCGCAGGCGACGAAGGTGTAAGGCGCACGCCAACTGTCATGGCCGCGCTGCGCGAGACATTGACTCAGTTCGCCCGGAAGGACGGCGTCTGGGCGCCTTCGAGTACGTGGTTCGTGTCGGCAACCAATCCGGCCTTCCCAGACCGGACTTAACGCTGTCGGTTGGCTGCGTCCAACCATACCTCCAAGCCCTGCGCGTTGAGCTCGATGTCGCCCGCGAGGAGCTGAAGTTGCCGGTCAGTCGATACAGTCGTGTGCAAACGTCGTTGCTCCGACAGATACAGCGAAGTCAGAGCCTCTTTGAGTCTTGCGTGCCGCTCCGGATCGAACGCGTGCGTGCGCGCTGCTTCGGCCATCGCATCGACTTGACGCAAGAGGACGACCGACAGCGCGTCGGGATCGGTAATCGGACCGTAGTGAGTGAGGTACATCGCCTTCGGTCGACGTTCGAGCAAGCGAGAGACAGAAGTGTGTAAGGTCTCGGGATCGAATTGTGTCGGAGTCGTCGTAGGCAGGATGTACGGGCCGTTCGGTGTCGCAAGCTCGGGATAGGCGATGCCGAACGTGTCTCCTGTAAACCAGCCCTGGCTGCGCTCGTCCCAGATGCAGTGGTGATGTTTGGCGTGACCCGGCGTGTGGATGATGTGGAGCGGTCGTCCAGCGAGCTCGATCGTCATCGCGTCGCTCGTCGTGACGATTCGATCCGCCGGCACTGGGATCAGCTCGCCGTAGTCGCGTGTGGCCACTTCCGCTCCGTAGACAGCGCGAACGCCTTCGCTCAGCTGAGTCGGATCGATCATGTGTCGCGCGCCGCGCGGGTGAATCACGAGACGCGCAGCGGGCAGCTCGCGCATGAGCGCGCCGACACCACCCGCGTGGTCGAGGTGCACGTGCGTCGCGATCACCCACTCGACCGAGTCTCGGGCAAGTCCATGTTGCTCGAGCGCAGCGAGCAAACGTGGCACCGCGTGATTGGGACCGGTGTCGACGAACGCAGCGCTCCCGTTTTCGACGACCAAGTAGCTCGCGGCGAAGTGCGGTCGACCGAAGTCGGTGTCGATCACGCTGATGCCGTGCTCGAGACGCTGGTAGAGACTTCCCATCCCCACAGGATAGGCGATCCATCCAGCCGTGCAGGCGTCGTCTCGAGGGGTACACACGCACAAGAAGAAGTCCGGCGTGTAAATCGCCCGTGTGCTAAAGCTACCGCGTGCGGATGTCACACGGTTCATGAAGATCGCGTTACTCGGGCCGGTGGCCTGGCGCACGCCACCACTTCACTACGGACCCTGGGAACAGATTGCGAGCTCGATCGCGGAAGGGCTCGTCGAACGCGGTGTCGACGTCACGTTGTTCGCGACGCTGGATTCGCAGACGCGCGCAAAGTTGGATGGCGTTTGCGCGACCGGCTACGAAGGCCAGAAAGGCGTCGACGGCAGAATCAGTGAGGCGCTTCATGTGTCACACGCACTCGCGCGCTCGGGCGAGTTCGATCTGATTCACAATCACTTGGACTGGTTGCCGCTTGCGTTCGCGCAACACGCTCGAGCGCCGATGCTGACCACGATCCATGGCTTCTCAGGCCGCGGCATCCTGCCGGCGTACGTGAACGCGCGTTCGTCGGCGTTCGTCTCGATCTCGGACTCCGATCGCGCTCCCGACCTGGAGTACATCGCGACCGTGTACCACGGCATCGACCTCGCCGCGTTGCCGCTATCGGCTGCAGGCGGCGACGCGCTCGTCGTGTTCGGTCGAATCCATCCGGACAAAGGTACGGCCGAAGCGATCGAGATCGCACGCCTCGCCGGTCGCCGGCTCATAATCTGCGGGATCGTGCAGGACGCGCGCTACTTTCACGAACGGATCAAACCGCACATCGACGGTGATCGAGTGCGCTATCTCGGATCCGTCGGGCCGACACTTCGTGCAGAGGTCTTGGGTTCAGCAGTGGCGCTCCTGCACCCGATTGCATTCGACGAGCCCTTTGGACTGTCGGTAGTCGAATCCATGGCGTGCGGCACGCCCGTGATCACGTATCCTCGTGGGTCGATGCCGGAGATCGTCGACGAAGGGGTGACCGGCTTTCTCGTGGACGGTGTAGCGTCGGCGGCGCGCATCGTCGACGCAGCTGCCGCGCTCGATCGCGGTGCGATCCGGCGCGTGGCCGAGCGCCGTTTTGGCGTCGACCGCATGGTCGATGACTACTGCGCGATCTATCGGCGCCTCCTCGGCCACGCGAGCGCCGTATGACGCGCCCACCGGTCCCGCGCTTCGAGCTGGGCTGCAACTACTGGCCGCGCCGCAGCGCGATGTACATGTGGCGCGAGCTCGATCTGGGTGAAGTGCGCGCCGAGTTCGCACACATGCGCGACCTCGGCTTTCACGTGGTTCGATTCTTTCTGCTCACCGAAGACTTCTTGCCAGAACCCACGCGCGTGGCGAGCGGAATGCTCGCAAAGCTGGTCGAAGTCGCGCGCATCGCCCGCGAGGAACGACTTGCGACGATCCCGACCCTGATCACGATCAACATGAGCGGTAAGATGTGGTGGCCGGCGTGGATGCGCGAGCCTCGCGCGAGTCTGTTCGCGGATCCGACGTTGTTGCGAGCGCAAGCGCTGCTCGTCGAGACTTGCGCGCGTGCGCTCGCGGGTGACGACTCGATCCGCGCATTCGATCTGAGCAATGAGATCGATGACGCGCAGCCCGTGCCGAACCGGGATGCCGGCTGGTTGTGGACCTCACTTCTCGCCGGAGCGGTGCAGCGCGGTGCCCCAGGCGTACCGATTCAAGTCGGCACGCATCTGCCGTCGTTGCGAAGCACCGCCCACCTGCGCATCGATGATGTCGCGCGCGTCGCCGATGAAGACTGCATGCACGCGTATCCGCTGTATTGCGATGCAGCCAAGGGCTTTCTCGATCCCGAGCTCGCACCGTTTGCGTGTGCACTGACTACGGCGTTGTGCGGTTCGGGCCGGCCTACGCTCATGCATGAATTTGGGATCTGCACTGCGCCGCGGGGAGGTCCCGGTGTCTCGATCACGGACGACTTCCTCGGCCGAGCGCTCCCGCAGTATCTGGCCTCGGAAGAGGAGGGGGCGCTGTACTACTCCCAGGTGCTCGAGCGATTGGCTGCGACGGGTGCGGCCGGCGCGTATGCGTGGTGTTACGCCGACTATGATCCGCAACTGTTCGATCGACCGCCGTTTGATCGTGCGATTCGAGAGCGGTCGTTCGGTTTGATCCGCGCGGATGGCAGCGAGAAACCTGGCGCGGTTGTCTTTCGGCGTTTCGCTTCTGAGCTCGCACAGGGGACGGTGAAGCTCGGTGAAGTGCCCCAAACGCTCGACGTAACGCCGGATGTTTACTACTCGGCACCCCACGAGCATTTCAAGCGCTTGTACGAACGCTGGCTCGAGCTGCGGGTCGAGTGAACCGCAGCCCGTCACGTTGAAGCTGTCAGGGCGCCGGCGGCGCGATGAGGTCGCACTTGTGATCGGCCGTGAAGTTGGTCGTCACCGCGATGCCCCCGCTTGCCGGTGCGAGGCTGAGAATGCCGTTCGCAGCCGTCGTGTAAGTGGGCCACGCCGGCGAGCCCGCATTGTTGGGATCGCCAGTTTTCGCAAAGGCCGTCCAATACTTGATCATGCTGTCCGACAGCGCTTTCGACTCGGCGGAGAGCGTCGACTTCGGCAGCGTGAAGAGATACTGAATCTCACTTGCATGCGCCGCGCCGTATTCGATGTCCGGTACCGGAGGTAGGAAGATTTGCGGAGCCTTCGGGTCGTTGAACTCGTACGAGTAGACCTTCGTCGTTGCCGAAAGCGATTGAACCGTACGCAGCATCGGACACGCAAAGACCGCGTCTGTACCCGCGGACCCGAACGCCAATCCGGGATTGTTGGCGTACGCGGCGGGCGCGTACAAACCCGCGAGAGCTTTGCCCGCATCGGCGCCGAAGGTCGTCGTCATCGCGGCTTCGTACTTGTCAGCCGTCAGCGGCCCTGCCGGAGCGTCCGGCGGACTGAGCTCGTTGAGGGCCACGAACAACCGATATTCATCGTGGTTCGAGCCTTCGATCACCGGCACCTTCACGTACGTACCGGCCGTGTAGGCAGCGCCGACTCCGGTCGTCATGAGCTTTCCATCGATGGACGGAATCCAGCCGGACGCGAGCGCCGGGAGGCCGGTTTGACCTTTGAGCAGCGCGTCTACGCCGAGTGCGCGCATCGCCTCCAGAGAGCACGGCGCCGCGCATCCGGCTCCGGTCAACACCGACGCGCCGACCGCTTCGGATTGCGCAAGTGACATCTGGCGACCGGCACCGTTTGCATAGGCGCCGCTCTGAACGATCGCTTTGTGAAACAGTCCGGCTGCGCCCGTGATCACGAGCTGCGAATGCACGCTGAAACCGCCGGCCGACTCGCCGAAGATCGTAACGTTGTTCTTGTCGCCGCCGAAGGCTGCAATGTTGTCCTGGACCCAATGCAATGCGAACTGCTGATCCATCAGGCCGTAGTTGCCCGATGCACCACCGCCCTCTGCTGTAAGTGCGGGGTGCGCCAGAAATCCGAGCGCACCAAGACGATAGTTGATGGTGACGACGACGACACCTTGCGCGACTAACAACGTCGGATCGTATTCATCACTTTGACCGTACGCGAACGCGCCGCCGTGAATCCAGAACATCACGGGGTGCGGTCCGGCCGTGGTGGGCGTGTAGACGTTGAGGTACAGGCAGTCTTCCGCGATGTTCGTTCCAGAGCCGAATGGCGACGCAATCTGCGGGCAATGCGTGCCTGGCATGATTGCGGGGCGTGTGCCGGTGAACATCGCGGCCGGAGTCGGTGGCTTCCAACGCAGCGGTCCGACCGGCGGCGCAGCGTAAGGGATGCCTTTGAACGAGCGCATCGTCGCCGTAACGCCGCCTTGCACGGAACCGACAGTCGTCGTGACCAGGGACGGATCCGTGGTCAGGGACATGTCGGTGCCCTCGTCGCCGCACGAGAGCAGCGGAGCGAGATGGAGCGAGACCAGAAGCAAGATTCCAAACTTCGGTTGAGTCACGGTTTTGTCCAGCCTTCCACGAATGGAAATCGGCGGAGTTGCGCGCTGCAGACTAACGCCGATGTGTGGCGTGTCATGCACCTCATACCGCTGGCAAGCCGAACCGCGCCTCCGCCCACCGCGCACGTTCGCGCGGTTGAGGCGCCGACCCGAGATGGTCATCGGACGGCATATTTGGCTCATCCTGTGCGAGCAGGCTCGAGCTCTCGAGCGCGTTCGCCAACGCGCCGACAACTACTTGCAATGTGCAACCGCGGAAGGCCGCACCCGTGGGCTTGGTTTGGCTTTGCAGCAATTCAGGAAAGCTTCCCAGCCGCCTCAAGAATCCAGCGGTTTCGGCCGTTCGATCGCTCGCTCGCATCGGGCGTTCGGGGGCGAACATGGATTTCTGCACGTTGCTCTACAGGTCTGGTCAAGGCTGGAGCGTGCCGCTTCCCGCTCACTTGGATTCGGAGCAAACGCTCTTACTCGCGTTCGGCAATAGCAGGGTCAGTGACGACCCGAAGCCGATTCACGAGTTACTTCGTGCGTTTCCTCGAGCAGTTTTCATGGGTTGCTCGACTGCAGGGCAAATCTCGGGGGTGCAGATCTTCGACGATGAGCTCAGCGTTGCAGTGCTGCGCTTCCGCCACTCTACGTTGCGAGCTGCTTCCTCGGCGCTACTCAACGCAGGTCATTCGCGCGAGGCAGGCCAGGCCCTGGCCCGACAGTTGATCGCATCCGGAGCTCCGCGAGCGATTCTCGTCTTTTCGACCGGCGTGGGGGTGAACGGCAGTGAGCTCGTCGCCGGCATCAACGCGATCACGAAAGGAGACGTGATTGTCACGGGTGGGCTCGCCGGCGATGGGGACCGATTCCAGCATACTTGGGTCATCGATGAGGGCGAGCCGCGAGAGGCACGCGTCACGGCCGTGGGGCTCTACGGCGACAAGCTCGAGATCGCGTTTGGAAGTGGTGGCGGTTGGGACATCTTCGGTCCCGAACGACGCATCACGCGCTCTACCGCGAACGTGCTGCACGAACTCGACGGCAAACCCGCGCTCGCGTTGTACAAGAGTTACCTCGGAGATCGCGCGGCCGGTTTGCCGGCGACTGCCTTGCTGTTCCCACTCGCGCTGCGCGAGAACACGCTCGACGAACGGCGGCTCGTGCGCACCGTGCTCGCGGTCGACGAGAGTGATCAATCGATGGTGTTCGCCGGCGATGTGCCAGAGGGAAGCCTCGTCCAGTTGATGCGAGCGAACTTCGAGCGCCTCATCGAAGGTGCAGGGGCCGCAGCACTGCAGACACGAGCCCCGCGGCACGCTGCTGGGCCCGTGTTCGCGCTTGCGGTGAGCTGTGTCGGCCGTCGACTCGTTCTGCGCGAACGTGCCGAGGAGGAGGTGGAAATGGTGTCGCGTGCACTGCCGGAAGGCAGTGCGCTGATCGGTTTCTACTCGTACGGAGAGTTTGCGCCGCGCGGCGTGGGAACTTGCGATCTCCACAATCAGACGATGACGATCACCACGATCACGGAACGCTGATGTCGCTGCATTCGGTCCTCAAACGCCAGTTGGCCCGATTGCAGATCGAAGAGGCGACGCCCCCAAGTCCAGAATGTTGGCGCGAGCTGCTGCAGCGGATCAGTCGCACGTATTCCGATGGCGACCAGGATCGCTACACACTCGAACGTTCGATCGAAGTCTCGGGTACGGAGATGCGCGAGCTCTACGCCGACGTCTCGAACAAACACGAGACCTTGCTCGCGAGCCGTGAACGTACGCGAGCAATCTTCGAGCACAGTGTCGTCGGCCAAGCGCTCATCGATGACGCGGGCCGATGTATCGAAGTGAACGCCGCGTTGTGCAAGCTGCTCCAATTCGAGTCGGACCAGTTGATCGGTCGCGCGCTCGTGGAGTTCGTCACCGAGGCAGACCGAGAGCGGTTTGGCACCGTTCTCCAACAGCTGATGAGCGGTGTCGTTCATGATCTGGGTGCCGAACAGCAGTGGCAGTCCCGCGACGGTGAGGCGCGCTGGGTGAACGTCACGCTTTCGTTGATGAAGCCGACCGGATCCCAGCCCCGCTTCACAGCGGTATTCGTCCAGGACGTACACGAGCAGAAGCGCTTGGAGATCGAGCTTCGCCACGCTCAGAAGCTCGAATCGGTGGGCCGTCTTGCGGCGGGGATCGCACACGAGATCAACACGCCGGTACAGTTCGTCGGCGACAACCTGCCATTCCTCGCGGAAGCAACTGCAGCTGTCACTCAGTTACGCATTCGCTACTCGGAGTTGCTCGAGCGAGCGATCACTGCCGGCGTGGTCCAGCGCCCGGAGATCGAGGCGGCTGAGCGCGACACCGACATCCACTACTACGACGAGGAATTTCCGCGCGCTCTCGCGCAGACGCGCGACGGTGTGGACCGCGTTCGAACCCTCGTGCGATCACTGATGGAGTTTGCGCATCCGGGCTCCGGCGAAGCGGCGCAGGCCGATCTCAACCACGCGCTCGAGAGTACGATCACGGTCGCGCGCGGCGAGCTCAAGCACGTCGCGGACGTTCGGACCGAACTCGGCGAGATTCCGAAGATCCTCTGTTTCATCGGCGATTTGAACCAAGCGTTTTTGAACATCTTGGTCAACGCCGCACATGCGATTGGCGATGTCGTCGCCAAGACCGGCGGCCGCGGAACGATCCTCGTACGAACGGAGCTCCAGGGCGACTTCGTGGCGGTCAGTATCAGTGATACCGGCGGTGGCATTCCCAAGGCGTTTCGATCACGCATCTTCGAACCGTTCTTCACGACGAAGGGTGTCGGTCGCGGAACAGGCCAGGGTCTCGCGCTCGCACGTTTAGTCGTAGTCGACAGACACTATGGACAGCTTTCGTTCGAGACTCGGGAAGGCGAAGGCACGACGTTCCGGATTCTCCTGCCAGTGCACCCGCCCGCCGAGCCGCTTCCGATCGTGGCTTCATCGCGCGCCCCAGCGCGACAGGAATCAAGTCGCTCGGATGCCGATGCCATCGGCAAATGAGACGGTGCGGCGGAGTTTTCGAACTGCCTGATTTTACGCCGTTGCCAAACCTCGGTCCGTGCCGGCTGAAGCTTCGACCACCGATCTCGGAGTCAGAGTGGTGATGCGGACAGGTTGGTAAGTGCGCGCGCGAGGTTCTTGAACAGGCGTTTTAGGTTCGTCATCGTGTCAGCTTCCGTGTCTCCCCAAGCCCAAAACGAGATCATCAGCTGACAACCGAGTTGGTTGTCGCCGTGGTCCGCGAGCGCTAGGTATCGG
>DASRXR010001032.1:0-8999 GCA_035687405.1 Polyangiales bacterium | reverse complement strand
GCAGATCGAAATGTTTGGGCACTCACAACTCGACTGTGTCTGGAAACGGCTCAGGCTTGATCCGCAGCTTCGTGTCTTCGTCGCGCTTGCTTGCGAAGAGATCGGTGGCGCCAAACGTCGCGGCACTTGTTTGTGCTGGCGCACGGCGCCGACTTCACGCACGGCGCCGACTTCACGCACGGCGCAGTGAAAGAGTACCTGCTACGCGCTAAAGCTCCGCTAGATAGCCGAGGCTTGCATTCAGACCGCCCGCGTTTCCATCGACGTTTCGGTTGCTCACCGCGGCGTACCAATAGGCGAGGTCCAACACGAGTCGACCCGGACCTAACACACGACTTACGCCGGCACCCGCCGCTAACAACAGGCTGGCTTGGCTCGCACGCTGGCTTCCACTCGTTACTGACTCGACCTGCGTGCGACTGAACAAGACACCGGGCCCCGCAAACGCCCTCAACTCCCAACTGGCTAACTCGAATACGTAATCCGCTCTGGCTAGTAACGGCACAGCCGACAACTTCGTTTCGATCGCTACGCCACTTACCGCATCTGTATATGAGCTCGCATAGAAACCACCGTCGATGCCAACGTCGATCCGTACCGCTCGAAGCGGCAAACGCAAACCAGCCTGTACCAATGCCAACGGTCCCGTCACTCGCGCAAAGTTCGAGAGGTACCCACCACGCGCACCTAGATAGAAGTCACTTTGCTTGCGCCTCAATGAGACCGGCAAGGTCGCAATCAAACCGCCTTTACGATCGCGAACCTCGATGAGCTCCGAGGGCGAAATGTCGTTCGGCACACGGTACTGCGCGTGAAAACCACCCGCTTCATCAGGCTCGAATGTGCTCAGCACACCCCGCGCAGTTGCCGTGAGCTCCGCATCCGCGATGGGGTTTCCTTCCGCATCCTCGACTCGGACCGAGAGCTCCGTCGCGCTTACACCATCGGCTCGCAAGTCGGAGGTTCCGAGCGCCAGACGAATCGCATTGGCAGGGCCCGGCTGCAAGGTCACTTGTACCTGCGCCGAGAAACCGCCGCTCGTGGCTGCAAGCACGGCCTCGGTTTTGCCCTCGAGGCGCTTCGGCAAGGTCCAGGTGATCTCGACCGGACTGGCCGTATGGATCTTGGTTTGCGACAACCGGCCAAGGTCGGCATCGAGGTCGACATCGACGGCCTGCATCTCCGCGCCCGCGATGTAGCGCGGGCCGACGGCTACTTTCACCACGGTCGTATCGGTGGCGATGACGGTGGAACGATCGACGTTCAACGCTACGCCTTCAAGGCGCGCAATCGGGACTCGCAATTCACAGGTGCTCGCGCGCGCGGGCTCCTCCGACAAGCTCGCGACCGGCCGCGCAATATCTCCCTCGTGAACTCCCGCCGGTACGTCGAGCCGCACACGATACACACCCGCCTGGCGAACGTCTCTTCCAAGCACACGCAGCGGCGCCGCCTCGAGGTCGAGCCTCGCACGCTCGAGCGGCACGCCACGTGGGTCGACTGCAAAGACCCAAAACGCATCAGCCCGCTGGGGCATGCACGCACTCAAGATTCGACCGAAGCTGGGCACCGCAATCGGCGTGCTCTGCTCCGTTTTGTTTCCGAGCGCATCCGTCGCAATGCTGGTCGCGTGATTC
This sequence comes from Polyangiales bacterium, assembly GCA_035687405.1. Taxonomy (GTDB): domain Bacteria; phylum Myxococcota_A; class Polyangia; order Polyangiales; family JAFGIB01; genus JADGRF01. Next base: position 7,362 of record DASRXR010001032.1, on the reverse strand, counting down.
ACTCCCGGCGGAATCACGACGGGCACCGAGGCCCGACCCAGACTGTCCGTACGAACCGGACCGTAAGTGGCGTCCTCCACGCGCACTCGCACCTCTACCGACGGCTCGGACTGGATTGCAATCTGGGCGCTGCCGAGCAAGCCGATTCTAGACCACGCGACGTCGCTGCCATCTTCGAGGACCAACGCCAGAATCGCGACCTGCGGATACTTCTCCCCAGGCGGCGTGTAGGTCACACGAAACTGGCGCGGCCCGACCTCCACCGGCGACGCGAGCGTTCCGACGTTGACGTGAAGCTCGCCGCCTACGGCAGCAGGCAGGGTGTACTCGATCTCGGCCTGCGCATCGATCCCGAGCGTCAACTGGGTCGGCGCACGGATCGCGATCGCAGTCGGCGCCGGAACAGGCTCCTGTGCCCTGGCCGCCTCAGGCCCGCCCGCCACGAGACAGGCGAGCGTGCAGCCGACAGCGGCAAGGTGCCGGCGGCGCATCACCAGACGACTTTGCTGCCCAACTTCGGCGCTTTGGTGTCGACGTCGACTGCGACGATTTTTTCTTCGCTGCGCCCGAGCGCATCGGTGGCCTTGATGTGCAGCGTGTTCAGGCCTTCCTCGAGCGGGACACGGGTCGTGAACTCACCGCCCTGGCCCGTAGCCGCTGGCACGCCGTTGACCAACACGACGGCACCCGGTGTCGTCGAACCCGTGATCGCGGTCTCGCGCCGGTTCAACTGTTGGCGCGCCGATTGGGCGAGCTTCAAAAACAACGACGGCGGAATCCGAAGCGGCTGCGTCGGCTCGCCCAAAGCTGGCACGACGGACTGCAAGCCCGCACTGAGCTCGACCTTTTGGCGCTTCGTCGCAACTGAAACATTGCCGTGGATGGCTGCAACCGTCACCTGGCCATCATCCGCGCGCAACACGCTGAACGCACCGTCATGCGCTTCCGCCACCGCATCGTTGCCGCGTACTTCGAACCGAACCGTGGACTTCCCATCCGGCGACAGCCGCGCCGCAACGCGACCGCTCTCGAGGCGGACATTCGACAACTCACGCGTGATCTCCGAAAGCGTGAACTCGGAACGCTCCGACAACTCGACTTGCACCGAAGATCCAATGCTGAGCTCGGCACTCGAACCTTCATCCGTTCGCAACGCGTCGTCCGACTCGAGCTTCATTTTCTGTCCGGCCACACGCCAGGCAGAGCTGGGAGTGTCGCGTACTTCGACCCGCCCCTTGACCGAAGTGAGCTCGATCACGGGCGCCGCGGCTGCGACCGCCGGGAGAGTCGCATGCGCTGCAGCCGCGGGCGGCCGCTCGTCCGCCCAAAGCCAGGTGCGAAGCTGGTAGCCGGCGCCGAAGAGCACGAGCAACAGCAGCAACGCGGCGATCACGTACCGCGTCATCGCTTCCCCGCGAGCTCGCTCGCGACAGGCAATCGCAAGCTGAACGTAGTGCCCGGCCGTGAGCTCGCCTCTAGCACGAGCTCGCCGCGATGCGACTCCGCAATCCGTCGACTGAGAGCAAGGCCGAGGCCCGTACCCTCGCCCGCCGTCTTCGTCGAGAAGAACGGCTCGAAGATCCGGTCGCGCAACTCGACCGGCACACCCGGACCGTCGTCCGTCACACTGATGTCCAGCCACTGGCCGTCCTCACACGTGGCCTGCACGAAGATGTGCCCCCCTTTGCCAGACGCATCGGCTGCGTTGAGGACGAGGTTGATCAACACACGCTGCAGCTCGCTGCCCGATCCGAGAACGCGCGGCAAGCTGTCCACCACGCTGACCGACAGCGAGCACTGGCGCTGGCGAAGCTGATACGCGACCAGACATTCGATCGGCCGAACGATCTCGCCCGCACTCAGCAATCGCACGGCTTCGACGCCACTTCGCGAAAGCTTGAGATAACTCGCAAGCATGTCGACGCAGCGCCGCGCTTCTGTCTCGATCGACCGCAACATGTCCTGCGTCTCGCCCGCGCTCGACTTCGACAGCAGAACTTGCGCAAAGCCAACGACGCCGGTCAGCAGGTTTCGCGCTTCGTGCGTGACTCCAGCCGCGAGACTGCCGACCGTCGCGAGCCGTCGCACGTGCTCACTGCGCTGCAGCACGATCGCGAGGTCGGCGATCAAACCCTGGCGCACCGCTACTGAGACCGGCTCGCCTGCCTCATCGGACAGCTGGACGTGCGCCCGCACGCCATGCCGCGCCAGCACCTGCCGAGTGTCTTCCGACAAAAGCATGGACGCAAACAGCTCGACGGTAGGGGCGTCTTTCTCCATGGCCTATTGAAGGTGCGCCCCCTGCCGCCGCGTCGGTAACTCGATCGTGACCGTCGTGCCGTGATCGACGCGACTATCCAACCGGATGACGCCATGGTGTGCCTCGATCACGCGATACGCCGTCGTGAGCCCGAGTCCGTGCCCGTTCCAATCGTCCTTCGTCGTGAAGAACGGCTCGAACACTTTGCCGAGTAGCTCCGGCGCGATCCCGCGGCCTGTATCCGTGACTTGCAACCGCGCGAGACCCTCACTCGGCGACTTCGCTGAGATCATCAACGTGCCGGACCGCCCGCTCATCGATTTGACGGCGTTGTCGATCACTTCGTCGAACGCTCGCACGAGTTGCTCGGACAACCCCATCACAGGCGGCACGTCCATCTCGATCAATTCGTGAAGCTCGATACCGAGATCCTCGAGTTCGTCCCGGCGCGCGCGTAGGACCGAGTGCAGCGTATCCGCGAGATTGACCTCGGCCAGCCGCTGGTCTTTCCCACCTTCGGCGAGCTCCGACATCTTTTCGACGATCTTGCGAACGCGCTGGGCTTCGCGTTCGATGCTCGTGAGCAGCTCCATGTCGCCCGACTTCTGCTCTTTGCGAGCGCGCGCGATCAACACTTGCGTGAGTCCGATCACGCCGGTAAGCGGGTTGTTGATCTCGTGCGCGACGCCAGCAGCCAGCGCCGACATCGCACCGATCTTTCGCGACTCGAGTAGCGCGTCGTGCGTGCGCTCGAGCTCGCTCGTCTTCGCATCGATCCGCATGCGGAGCTCTTCGTTCCAGGCGCGAATCTCGCGGTCGCGCCGCTCGATCTCTTCGCACATGTGGTTGAACCCGCTCGTGACCGCCGCGAGCTCGTCGTTCCCCGCGACTTCGACGCGCACGGCAAAGTCGCCCGCCGCGACCCGCGCAGCAGCTTTCGAGAGGCGCTCGAGCGGGCGGTTGATCGCACGCGCGAGTAACAACCCCGCACCGATCGCAGCGAGCACTCCGAGCGCGATCCAAAACGTCGACTCGAGGCGGATCCGCCGACTCGGCGCAAACGCCGTCCGAAGCGGCTGCGCAACTGCGACCCGAAAACCTGCTGGCGTGCGCGCCACCGCACCGAGAACCGTCTGACCATTCGAAGCGCTGTAGCGAACACCGCTGCGACCCCCGTCTCGCGTCGAGCTTCCGGAGCGGTTCTGCTGCAACAGCTCGGGGGCCACCGACGCGGCACCACTCGCGCAAAGCGAATGACCGCGATCATCGAACAGGCTCACCTCGGAGTCGGCCGGCTTTTCTCGCTCCAGCTCCCCGCATAGCTGATGCAGCTCGACAGCAAGAACTAGTAAGAGCGGCTGCGACGTGTCGCCCACGCGCATTGCAGCAGGCAGCAACAACCGCTCGCCCGACAGCGCCACCGGCGGACCGTAGGCCGCAAAGTGCCGCCGCGCTGGGTCGGGCGTGGCAACCGACGCAAGCAACTGCTGGAACTCTGCGTCACTCAGACGCGCAGGTGCAGCGACGTCGGTGTCGCCGCCCGAAGGCAGGCCGCTGAGCCGCCCCAGCGTGTGCCCCGCCCCGTCGAGAAGCGCCACTGCGACGATCGATTCGAGCTGCTGATACACGATCAGCAAAGCGCCCTCGCGCTCGTCCGCGTTCAGGTCGGTCCAGCGAATGCTCGAGCGAACGGTCGGCTCGAGGTCGTTGATCGGCTTTTCGAGATCGGACTCGACGATCTTCGCGCCGTACTTCGCCGAACGTTCCTGCAGCTCGGAGAGGCGAGCTTCGAGAGCAGTCTGATGTGTACGTAAGATCGTGTACGCGAGGATCGAGATCGGCACCAGCGCGACGAACGTGATGATCACGAGCAGCTTCGCGCGGACACTCATCGCCTTACGTGGTCCTCAAATGTAAGCGCCTCGAGCGCAGCGAGTTATGAGCCTCGGCGCACGCACTCATGCTGTAGACTAACATTGTCCATGTCTAATCTCGATCGCCTGCTCGGAACCGAGCTTCGCTTGCTCGTCGTCGACGATGAGCCGGTGATTCGGCAGCTTCTCGGGGTGGTGTGCGGCGAGCTCGGGTTTACGGTCGAGACCTTTACGAACGTTGGCGAAGCGCGCGCGAGCTTTCTCGCGAAGCCGTACGACCTCGCCCTCATCGACAAGAATCTCCCTGACGGCAGCGGCATCGAATTGTGTCAGGAACTGCAGGCGATCGAAGGCGACTGTAAGTTCATGATCATGAGTGGATACGCGAACCTGGCTTCGGCGGTCGAATCGATTCAGCACGGTGTCGCGGACTACTTCGTGAAGCCGCTCGACGTCGACGACTTCACGGCGCGGATGGGACGTGTCGTCGAGGTCCTGCGGTTGTCGCGCGGAAACGAAGCGCTGATCCAAGAGCTTCGTGTAAAGAACGCAGAGCTCGAAGCACTCGCCGTACGCGATCCGCTCACGCGGCTCTTCAACCACGCACATTTGCAGGAGTCGCTGCAGCGCGAAGTGTCGCGCGCACGGCGTTACGGGCACGGCTTTGCGCTCGCGTTTGTCGACGTCGATCACTTTCGCGAATTGAACGAGCGGCACGGCCACTCGGTCGGCGACAAAGTTCTGCAGGGGATCGCGGCGTTGTTACGCGGCGGCCGGCAAAGTGATCTGCCGTTTCGACTGAACGAGCAAGCGATCGCAGCGCGGTACGGCGGCGATGTGTTCGCGTTGATCCTTCCCGAGGTCGACCGCGCGGGTGTCGCTTCCAAGTTGGAAGAGCTGCGCCGCACGGTGCGGATACGCCTGCCCGACGGCGTCGAAGAGCTCACGCTGACCGCGGGCTACGCGTGTTATCCGGAAGATTCGACCGATCGCGAACACCTCGTCGATGCGGCGCTACGCTCGCTGCGCGCGGGCAAACGCCACGGTGGCGATCAACTCGTCGGGTACAGCGCTACCCTCGCGAGCGAAGAGAGCGCCGACACAGTTACTGGGCACCTGCGCGCGCTCAGCCGAACGCTCTCCCAGTCGTCGTTCAAGTTCGTCTACCAGCCGATCGTGCGCGTCTCGGATGGATCGCTGTTCGCGTACAAGGCGTTGTGCCGGCCGACGGATGCAGGCTTTGCCCACGTCGGCGAGCTCATCGGCACTGCCGTGCGTGCCGGGCGCATTCGCGAGCTCGGGCGCAGCCTGCGAGAGCGAGTCGTCGAGCCGCTTCACAAGTTGCCGCCGGGTTGCGCTCTGTTCATCAACATCCACCCGCAAGATCTCGGCGAAGACAACGGCCTCGAGACCGAGACTTCACTCTTGCCGTGGGCCAAACGCGTGGTGCTCGAGGTTACGGAGACCGAAGCGATTCGCGACTACCCGCGAGCGCGCGCCCGGATCCAACAGCTTCGTGACGTCGGGTATCGCGTCGCGCTCGACGACCTCGGTTCCGGTTACTCGAGCTTGAATCTGCTCGCACAGCTCGAGCCCGACATCGTGAAGCTCGACATGGAGCTCGTGCGCGGAATCGAGCGCGGCGGTCGCACCGCGCGGCTCGTGCAACACCTGATCGAGTTTTGCCGGGGCGAAGGCTTCACGACGATCGCGGAAGGCATCGAGACCGAAGGCGAGTTTCGTGCGGTCGCAGAGCTCAAAGTCGACTTCGTGCAGGGCTATCTGCTCGGTCGGCCGGAGCCGCCGTTTTCCAGCGTGCGGCCGCTGCAGGAACAGCAGCGGGCCAGCACGCCTAGCAGCTAATAGCGGCGCGGCACGCCGATGAAGTGCACTGCGGACGCGACTTCGACGACGCCGGTCGTGCGCGCGGAAGCGACGCCGTCCGCGTTGAACGCAGTCACGTCGTAGCGATAGAAGCCGTTGGCAACCATCCGCCCCGACCAGTCGCGCCCGTCCCAGCTGACCGGCGTGTCAGCCGCCCCGGACACGAATCGGATGTCGCCCCAGACTTCAGTGGCGCCGCGACGCACGCGCAACTCGAACCATCGCGCCTGCAGGTCGGTTGAAACCGACCAGCTCGTCGTGTCCGCAACACCATCGCCGTCCGGCGAGAATGCGCGCGGCGACGGCCCAGTGACAGTGGGGCGCGCGGTGACACCCGCACTCGCGAGCGCGCTCACGACCACACAACGCTGGAACTGGTTGAGGTTATTCGAAGACGCCGACGCGTCGGTAATCGAAGTGGTGAGCGTCAGGCGCAGGCCGTAGCTCGGAACGCCGACGCTCATCGGCACGACGCGCACCGTCCGCGTGATCGCGTCGTAGGTCACCGTCGTCGACAAAAACTGCTGCACCGAGCCGCTGCACGTCGCATTACTCAGCCGCACTGCGAACACGTTCGAGATCGTCGACGGATCGATCGGCTTGTCGACGTGAAAGAGCCACGGTTGAGTCTTCCCGAAACATGCCATGCCGCAGTCTGCGTTCGGTAGGGTCGTGACGACGGAAGGTCGCACGTCGTCGCCGGTCATCCGAAACGGCACGTAGCCCGCCGCAGTGACCGTTTGCAGCTGCGGGTTCCAGAACTCGCCGTACACCATCGCCGGGCCCTCGAGCGCCTGTGAGTCGTTGTCGAGCGTGACGTCGTCGAAGTTGCCGGGGCCGTCCTCGAGGAGTCGCTGGATCCCCGGAAGATCCGAGCGTTGATCGGTCGCGGCCGGGATCTTGCCGCGGTCGACGTACAACGTGACGTAGCGCTGACCCGTAACTGGAATCGTCGACCCATCACATTGAGACAAGCGCGCGCTCGAAGCGCCGCTCATGCCGATCGCACTCGAGTCCGGCAAGTCGTCCATGTCGATCGCTTCGTTGTTCGACGGCGACGCCAGCACGAAGGAACCCGTGGGATAGCTGAGGCTCGGTGTCGGACTGACGGCGCCGATGAAGATGGGCACTTGAGAGAGCGCGGCACTGTTGCGATTGAAGTCGTCCGTGAGCACGACCGAATACGGTGTGTTCCCGAGCTGCGTGTACGTGGCGGTGACGGTGCCGCCTGCGGTCGAGGCGGAAGCAGACCGCGGGAATCTCCAGGAGAGGGTCCCATTCGTGACGTTGCTCGTCGATGCGTTGAACGTCGCTGTGCCGCCGCTGCACAAGCGATTGTTCGGA
>DASRXR010001031.1:0-7017 GCA_035687405.1 Polyangiales bacterium | reverse complement strand
CCCGATCCGATCATCTCGAGCCGCGGTGCTGTCGATCCTGCGCGGGTGCCTCCGATCTCCGCGTCGCTCACCATCGACAGCGACGCACGCGTCGACCCGGAGCACGCCGCCATTCTGTCCGACTCGGTCAGTCTCGCGCTGCTCGTGGTGCTCGAGACGCTGGCCCCCTCCGAGCGGCTCGCGTTCGTCTTGCACGACATGTTCAACGTTTCATTCGACGAGATCGCGCCGCTCGTCGGGAAGACGCCTGCGGCTGCTCGGCAAATGACCAGCCGCGCACGGCGCCGCGTGCGGGGCGTCAACACGCCTGCTGACGCGGACCTCGGCGCGCAGCGAGAAGTCGTCGCGGCATTTCTGGCTGCGGCCCGCGGCGGCGACTTCGATGCACTGCTTCGCCTGCTCGACCCAGACGTCGTGGTCCACGGTGATCTCGGCGCGACGTCGAGTATCTCTCGCGGCGCCGAGTCCGCGGCCAAGGGCGCCGTTGCGGGAGCGCAGCTCACGGCGGCGGCACGGCTCGTACTGGTCAACGGTGCGCCGGGCTACGTCGCGTTCAACCAAAACGGCGAGCCGCGCGCGGTCGTGGCGTTCACGGTCCGCAGGGGAACGATCACCGACATCCAGGTGCTCGCGGATCCCGAGCGGCTGCGTCAGCTCGACCTTGCGAACGAATGACTGAGCCGCGCGGCGTTGCCGAATGGCGCGCGGACTCCATCACCAGCCTCGCTTTGAGTGCGACTGACTTGCCCCGGTCACCTCGCCGCAACGAACTCACTGCACGCACAGCGCGAGTGTCCACCCACCGAGCACGCCGGTATCGGTCACACTGTCGTCGACGATGTTGAGCGTCCAGGTTCCCAATGCACTCTGGTTGTTGAACGCACTCAGCGCGGCCTCGGGCCGGAAGCGGCCGCGGAACGGCGACACGCCAACGGTGATCGCGACCGCCGCGGCGTCGTCGAAGACGGTCGATACGTAGTCGTCGCCGGTGCCGCCGTTATCGCTGCTGACATCGATGGTGGTTGCGCTCGGCGAAATCAGCGTGGCATCGATGTGCGCATCGTTCGCGTGGCTGATCGCACCGAAGACCAGGATCGCCTTGGAGACCGTGCCGCTGGTGGCGACATTCACCGAACTCGAGACTCCAACAAAGCTGTTGTCGTCGATGATCTTCGGCACGTCGCTCGCACGCGCCACGACCAAACTTTGGCCCAACGGGCAGCTGAGCTCGATCTGGCAACTCGTCGAGCAGCCGTCGCCGCCGACCGTGTTGCCGTCATCGCACTGTTCGGTCAACTCGACGATCCCGTTGCCGCACACGCTGCTGACGCTCGAGTCGACGCACAGCGCGAGGCTCCAGCGGTTGAGCGTTCCGGCTGTGCCGGTGCTGTCGTCGCTCACGCGCAGGCTCCAGCTACCGGTCGCGGTCTGGTTGGCGAAGCCACTCGGAGCATCGCTCGAAATGGTTTGTTCGGGGCGGAATGTGCCCGTGTAAGGCGCGCTAGCCGCCGTAATCAAAGTCGCTGCTGCATCGCTGAAGCTCGTCGCGATGTAGTTCACGCCGATCTGATCGGTCGAGAGCTCGCGCTGCACGCCGTACGGCGAGATCAAGAAGATGTCGAGATGCGCGTCGACCGCGTGGCTGATCGACACGCTGGGGATGACCTTACGCACCACGCCCGTCTGCGCGACAGCGATCGCGCTGAGCAGCCCGCCGGGGTTGTCCGGTACCGCGGTGGCCGTCGTGTTGCTGAGCACCACCGCGACTTCGCCGCTGCCACAACTGATATCGAACGTGCACGTAGCCGAGCAACCGTCGCCGGAGACTTTGTTGTCGTCGTCGCACTCCTCGCCGGAATCGAGGTTGCCATCACCGCAGCCGTCTGTGACCTGACACAGGTTGTTGCAGCTGTCCGCGGCGACGAGATTGCCGTCGTCACACTCCTCGCTGCCGTTGGTGACGTTGTCGCCGCAGTACGCTGCGCTCGGGTCGACGCACAGCGCCAAGGTCCAGGATTGGAGCGTGCCCGTATCGCCGGCGGCGTCGTCGATCACGTGCAGCTTCCAGGTCCCAGCCGCGTTGAGGTCACGGAAGTCTTTACCTGGCGTCGTACTCAGCGTCTGTTCGCTGCGGAAGCGAGCGGTGAACGGAGCCGCGCCGGCGGTGATCGACGTGTCCGCACCGTCGTCGAACGAGGTCCGCGTGAAGTTCTGGCCGCCGCTGACGTTGTCGGTCGACAGCTCGCGCTCCGTGGCACCTGGACTTACCAAATACATGTCGAGGTCACCGTCGTCGGGGTGTGTCACGCCCCCGAGGAACACCGACGCGCGTCGCACGGCCCCTACCGTCGCGACGGTCACCGGGCTCACGATTCCGAGAGGCGTGCTGTCGGGGATGCCAAAGGCGGTATTGTTGCTGACGATGACGGCTGTTTCGCCTGCGCCGCAGCCGATGTCGACCTGGCAAGTCGACGAGCAGCCGTCGTCCGAGACCACGTTGTCATCGTCGCATGCCTCTCCGCCATCGAGGTTGCCATCGCCGCAGCCGTCGACGACCGTGCACACGTTGCTGCACGCGTCGCTGTCGATGAGGTTGGCGTCGTCGCACTCCTCGGTGCCCTCGATGGCGCCGTTGCCACAGATGACGTTGGTGTCGACACACAGCGACAACGTCCAGCCGACGATGGTGCCGACATCGCCGGTCCCGCTGTCGACGGCGCGCAGCTGCCAAGTCCCGGCCGCAGGGATGCCGGAGTAGCCTGCAGTGTCCGAGATCGTCTGCTCGGGTCGGAACGCGCCGCTGAAGGGCGCAGTGCCGGCGTTGATCGCACTCGCCGCGGAGTCGTCGAAGCGCGTCGTGATGAGGTTCTGGGAGTTGACGCCGCGGTTGACGATCAGGTTGCGCCGCCGATTGTTCGGCGAGAGCACGGACAGCAGCAGATCGGCGTCGTACGTGTGCGTAATCCGGCCGATGCCGACCATCACCTTGTGAATGACACCCTGACTCCCGAACGGCACGACGACGTTACTGTCGACACCGCTGACGTTGTTGTCCGGGATCGCCTTGGGAACGTCGGTCGACCGGACCTGCACCAGCGTTTCGCCCACGCCGCAGCTGAGCTCGAAGGCGCACGTGGAGGAGCAGCCGTCGCCGTTGTTACGGCCGCCGTCGTCACACTGTTCGCTGCCGTTCAGCACGCCATTGCCGCACTCCAACGTGCAGGTCGACGAACAGCCATCGCCGTTGTCGGCGGACTCGCACAGGCCGGGCGTTCCCGCGGCGCAACCGTCGTCGCACTGCTCGCTGCCCACGGTGAAGCCATCGCCGCAGATGGAGTTGCACGTCGAGGGTGCAGTGCCGGTGCAGGTAAATCCCGGCTCCATCGTGCACGTCGAAGAGCAGCCATCGCCGTTTTCGGCGGGCGGGGCGTCGTCACACTGCTCGCTGCCCGCGGTGATGCCATCGCCGCACGTGGTGGTGCAGATCGATGGGCTGCCCGCGCAGTTGAAGCCTGTTTCGATCGTGCAGGTCGCGGAGCAGCCGTCGCCGTCTTCCGCTGGCGGCGGATCGTCGCACTGCTCGGCGCCTGCGACGATGCCGTCGCCGCACGGCACTTGGGTCGAGACGCTGATCGTGAGCTGAGTGGCAGCGAGGTTGCCGTTGCCCGCGGCGTCGCTGAAACGACTCGCGGCGACGTCGACCGTCGCGGTGAGGCTGGCGTTCGGCGTGGGCGTGAAACTCGCGCTGTAGAGCGCGCCACTGCCGCTCAGCACGCCGAGGGTGCCGCCGCTCACGACGACGTCGCCGACGGCGAAGTCGCTCGCCGCTTCGCTCAACGTGAACGAGAGTGTCGCGACCTCTCCGAAGTTCAGCAGTGAGTCGTCAGTCTGGATGGTGATGGTCGGTACGATCGTGTCGACGGGAATCAGGAGCTGGCTGGCGGCGAGATTACCGTTGCCCGCGACGTCGCTGAAGCTGGTCGCATCGAGAACGACGCTGGCGTTTGCGGCGATCCCGCTCGTGGGCGTAAACAGCGCGCTGTAGCTACTACCGCTCCCGGAGATCGCGCCGAGCGTGCCGCCAGTTACGTGGATGCCCGCACCGCTGAAGTTGGTCGAAGGCTCGCTCAGCGTGAAGGTCAGGTTCGCGCTCTGTCCGCTCTTCAGCGCGCTCAGGTCGCTGCTGATCACCACGGTGGGCGCCAGCGTGTCGACGGCGAGCGTGAGCTGCACTGCGGCGACGTTGCCGTTGCTGGCGAAGTCAGTGAAGCGACTGCCCCCAACGCCGACGGTTGCGCTAGTGGTCGCGCTCGCGGCCGGAGTGAACGTCGCAGTGTAGCTGGTGCCGCTGCCGGCCAGGCTGCCCAACGTGCCGCCGCTCACGACGATGTCGTTCGCTACGAAGTCGAGTGCAGCTTCGCTCAAGCCGAAGGTCAAGGTCGCAGTTTCGCCGATCTTCAGTGCGCTGACGTCGCTGCTGATCACCAGCGTCGGCGCGACTGTGTCGAGATCGATGACCAGTTGCTCGGCGGCGACGTTGGCGTTGCCGTCGGCATTGCTGAACGTTGTGCCCGCGACGTCGACCGTCGCGGAGGTCGTGCTGTCTGCGCTCGGCGTCAGTATCGCGGTGTACGTCGCGCCGCTGCCGCTGAAGCCGCTCAGGCTGCCGCCGACGACCGTCACGTCCTGCGCGGTGAAGTCGCTTGCGGCTTCGCTCAAGCTGAAGGTGATCGTCGCGCTACTGCCGACGTTGAGCAACGCGACGTCGCTCGAGAGCATGATGGTGGGCTCGCGCGTGGTGACGCTGATTCCGAGCTGCGTGGCGGCGAGATTGGGGTTCCCGGCCGCGTCGGTAAACGCGTCCGCCGCGACGTCGATGGTCGCGCTGGCCGTCATGTTTGCGACCGGCGTAAATGTGGCGGTGTACGTGAGATCGCTCCCGCCGAATGCGCTGAGCGTGCCGCCGCTGGCGATCAGATCTTCGAGCGCGAAACTGGTGACCGGCTCGCTGACCGTAAAGGTCAAGGTCGCGGTCTGGCCGACCTTGAGTACGCTCGCGTCGCTGAGCACCGTGATCGACGGCAGCTGCGTGTCGACCCCGATCAGCAGCGGCGTCGCGGCCGAGTTCGGCGTGCCGGTGCTGCCCGTGAAGCGCTCTGCCTCCAGCGCGATGTGCGCGTCGAGTGCGACGTTCGGCGAAGGCGTGAAGATTGCGCTGTAGGTGGTGCCGTCGCCGGTCAGCGGCCCCAGGCTGCCGCCATCGACCGTGATGTCGCCGTCCTCGAAGTCGCTCGGCGGCTCGCTCAGCTCGAACGTAATGACCGCGGTCTGACCGGCGCGCAACTGCGAGCTATCGGCGCTGATCGTGCATGTCGGTGCAGTGGTGTCGGGGACGACGCAGACCTCGTCGACTAGCTTGCGACCGGGCGCGCAGCTGCAGTGAAAGCTCCCGGCGACGTTGCTGCACTGCTGCCCACCGCTCGCATTGCAGTTGTCCGTGCCAAGCACGCATTCGTCGATATCGGCGCACTGCACGCCGTCTCCCGAGAAGCCGGTGCGGCAGGCGCAGCTGAACGAGCCTGCGGTGTTGGTGCAGATCGCCGCCGCGTTGCAGTTGTCGGCGTGCAGTGCGCACTCGTCGATATCGCTGCAGCTCTCGCCATCACCCTGGTAGCCCACATCGCAGACGCAGTCGAAGAGTCCGCGGCGCTCGACGCAGCTCGCGTGCTCGGCGCAGTCGAGGCCTAACGCCATGCACTCCGTGCGCGCGGTACAGGTCTTACCGTCGCCATCGAAGCCGGCGTTGCACTTGCAGCTGTACCCGCCGTCCGCGTTCTCGCAGCTGGCGGCGTCGGCGCAATCAGCCGTCCCCACTTGACACTCGTCCACGTCGGCGCAGCCGTTCCCCTTGGCCGTGTAGCCGTCGGGACATACGCAGACGCCCACCCCGGCCTCGACTGCGCAGCTGGCCGGCTCGACGCAGTCGACGTCGGCGCACGCGTCGGGTCGACTGCAGTTGCGCCCGTCGCCCTCGAATCCCGACAGGCAGCTGCACTCGTACGAGCCTGTCGTGTTGGTGCACTTCGCGTTGGGCGAGCAATCGGCTGCGTTCGAAGCGCACTCGTCGACGTCGATGCAGACGGTCATGCTGCTCGCGAGCTCGATGAAGCCGTCGTCGCACGTGCACGCGTGATCCGATCCGTGTCGCGACGAGTGTGCGGAGCAGCGCGTTCCTGCGTCCGGGTCTAGCGCGCCGTCGTCGTCGTTCGACGGGGCTTTTTCGGTGCAACTAGCAACCAACACGACGACGAACCAACCCAACTGAAGTTCGCGCCGCATCGGACCCTCCGTGCACGGGATGGGTTGCGGGGCCGCGACTGAGCTGCCTCGCATGCCCTTCTGACAGAAGTGCTGTTGAAGTCTCGTGCGCCGCGCGATCGCGTGTCAATCATGGCGCGAGAGCATGGCTATCGGGAGCCCGTGCATTACCAGTTTCAATCAGATGGTGTTGGGGCGAAACTGGCGACGTGCCCCGACGAGTGTGAGATTGAACGGGCCGACACTGGCAAACATCGCTGCTTGCTGTTGCCCAGCTACTTAACAGCGTTCACTTCGTCGAGCACGAACTGAGAGAAGACGTGGCTCACGTTGATCTGCTTGGGCTCGATGAGCAGCGTGCCCTGCCTGTCGCGATCGATCGGTACGCCTTTCTCCGTCACTGCCTGTGTGTTGTGACACGAAAAACAGTTGGGAAACGCGGCCGGCGATTGCGTGAACGACTCCATCGCCGTGCTGGACAAACGATCCTCGCCCGCCAGAATGGATAGCTCGCTGTCCGACCCATTCTCCTGGATGTCGCGAGCGAAAGCCTTACGCGCAGCGAACGGGCTCGTCTCGTCGTTCCCGAGCGTAGCGTCAGTCTCGAAGTACTCGGGTTTGTCCATCCACAGGGCGCCGACGAGCCGATAATACTCACGCTTGTCGTTCGCCGAGAGTTCGTCCCGGGCCTGTTCGAAC
>DASRXR010001030.1:0-12146 GCA_035687405.1 Polyangiales bacterium | reverse complement strand
CGGGCGTCTCAGATACGTTCCGCGTGAATGGCCGCGCAACACTCACCACCGATACGATGTTGCTCGAGCCGTGCGCCGTAGAAGGCAAGCAGCCGAAGTTAGGCATCCTCGTCGACATCCAACAGGCATATACGCACTGCTCGAAAGCGTTTCTACGCAGCGGTTTGTGGGAACCGCAGCAGTTTGTCGATCGCTCGGCACTGCCTTCGCCCGGCGCGTTGCTGCGAGCCGTACATGGCGAAGCGTTCGACGCCGAGAAGTACGACGCCGACCGCGCCGAGCGTTATGCGCGGCGTGAAGGCTTCTACTGAGCTCACTCGCCGCCGCTCACGGCTGCGGCGCTGAACGAAACACGTCAAGCTGGCAGAGGCCGCTGCATCGGCGGCCGCAGCTGGCAACGACGGTTCAGCCGCGCCGGTGAAGTTCCGTAGACTCGCTGAATCCAATTCGAAAGATGGCTTTGGTCCACGAAGCCCGTCGCACCCGCAATGTCAGCGAGTGAACGGCCACCGTTTCGAATCAGACGTTCCGCGTGCTTGAGTCGAAACCGGACGACATATTGGTAGGGGCTCATGCCGAGCGCGCGGCGGAACATTCTCGGAAAGTTCGACCGTGACACCCCCGCAACGTCAGCGAGCACGTCGACTTCGATCGCTTCGCCGAGGCGAGTCTCGACATGTTGATGGACCCGCGCCAGTGCTACAGCACTCAACACACCTCGACTCGCAACAATCTCGGTCGCGACGTAACGATCGAAGAGGTGTTCGAAGAGCGCGGCACTGAGCGCAGAAAGATCGCGGCCGCTCTCGGCTTCGACGAGCAGGTCGCGCGCAATGGCGAACAGCTCGCGATCGAATCCCGCCAACTGTTCGGTTAGGCGCGCTTTCGGGCGCGCGTGTTCGGCGGCCAGCAATGCCAGCGGCGCGGTCGGTACCGCGATGAGCAGCGTTTCGTACTGCGTATCGCCCGACGCGCAAAACTCGGTTTGCGCCGGACAGATGGTGACGTTCCCCGCTTGCACGGTGTGATTCAAGCGTTCACGACCCACTCGGCAATGGAGCTGCGCGGGCTTTCCGAGATGCAGCATCACCCAATGGCTGTCACCCGCGCCACGACCGCGCGCGCCGTTCGGAAACCGGACATGCATGAGCCCTATTTCGTGTTCACCCACCGGCAGCACTTCGAACCGAGTTTCCGGACGTCGACCGTCTGCCTGGTGCAACTCGATGTTCGCGATGTCCCGCTCGAACCGACGCAGCTTCGTCATCTGGCTCCCCGCCTTCACACGCATTCGGTCAACGTGCAGAAATCTCCAAGACCGCGCTCGCTCGGCCTCTTACGTTGACTGTGTCCGACCCACTCAGGCCGCTCAAGCGCAAAGAACACTTGGGTCATCCCCATCTCAACGAAAATACAGCGAGGAACTATGAACCGATTCACAAACACCGTTCTCGTTCACAGGAGCTGACCATGGCTCAGACACCCGAGATCGAGCTCACTCCAGCACAGCAGGCGCTTCTCGACGTTTGGCAACGGCACGTCTACGCAGAGTTTGCAGCCAAGAACGTTCAGGATGCGTTGGACACGATGACGGAAGACGCATACGTCAACAACGTGCCGGTGATGCTCGGCGGCGTCGGCAAACAAAGCGTTCGGGAGTTTTACGCAACTTACTTCATCGCGCAGATTCCGCCGGATATCGAATCAACTTTGGTGTCCCGAACGATCGGGCAGGACCGGATCGTCGAAGAATCGGTCTTTCGATTTACACACAATCTCCGGCTAGATTGGCTTCTTCCCGGGGTGCCGCCGACGGGCAAGCGCGTCGAGGTTGCAGTAGTCGCGATCATTCAGTTTCGAGCGGGCAAGATTTCCCACGAGCACCTGTATTGGGATCAAGCCTCAGTGCTGGTGCAGGTGGGTCTCTTGGACGCGAGCTCACTGCCGGTGGCAGGCGCAGAGGTCGCTCGACGACTGCTGGCTCCGAACGTGCCGATGAACGATTTGATCCTGCGGGCGCGGGGCACGTGACGGCGAAGTCGGTGACCTCGGGGGTTCGTTCCGGTCCCACCTACGGTAGAATCAGACCGATTCGTGCCGCGCGCCGGATGACCGACCGATATGCGCAACCTCATCGGGTTCTTGGTTCTCGTGGCAATGGGTCTCGTTCTGCTGCGCGTCGCACCACCTGCGCTCAGCGCTTTTCGAGCTGCACGTGGCAACCTGTTTGGGGATGCTGCTGATGGCGGCAATGTCGCACCCGTTGCGGTCGCTTCCCCCCGCAAAAATCCCCCCGCGGTCGCACCACTGCGCGTACTGTTCGTCGGCAACAGCCACACGTATGTCAATGACATGCCGCAACACCTGGTGCAGCTAGCAGCGTCAGGAAACCCACGCTGTGAGTTGGAGGTCTCGATGATCGTCGCCGGCGGCGCGACGCTCGCTCAACACCTAGCCGGCGAACAGGTTCGCGCGCGCTTGAGCGAAGCGCACTGGGACTACGTCGTGCTCCAAGAGCAACAGCAGCGTCCGAGCTGGACGTTCAACCCGAAACAGCTCGAGTCGGAGTTCTTCGCGCCCGCACGCACACTCGATGTGTTGATCCGTGCGGCGTCCGCAAAGACGATCTTGTTCATGACGGCAGCGCGGTTGGACGGCGACACACCGTTCGTCGTGGACGACACGTACGAGAAGATGCAGGAGCTAACGCGCGACAGCTACGTTCGGCTCGCAACCGAGATCGGTACGAAGCTGGCGCCCGTAGGGCTCGCCTGGAGCTGGGTGCATCAGCGCCGGCCCGACCTGCAGCTATGGGCGGCGGATCGTTATCACCCCGCTCTCGCCGGCTCGTACCTCACGGCGTGCGTGTTCTACTGCGTGCTGTGTGGCGGCACTGTGATCGACAATCCGTTCACGGCGGGGTTGCCGGCGGCGGATGTCGGGCTGTTGCAGCTGGCCGCTGATACTGCGCGGTTTCTGTGAGGCAATGCGGACGAAACCGGGAGTCGCGCTCGCACCGACGCAGGAGCATTTAGTTCACGCACGACTGGTTGCTAGTTCCCCAGCACAATCGCAATCCGTCCGCAGACACGCCAGCCGCGCTCAACACCGCGCCCGGGTCTTCGTGGAACTTGGTAGCCCCGAAGTTGATCTCCATGTCGTACTGAGCGCCGAGCCCCGTCACGTTGCCGTACAACATCGGGTAGACCGGGACGGTCGCATCCGTGAGCTTCAACGTGTCCGTGAGCTTGCCGCCCATGATCACATATACGATCGGCGAGCTACCGCGATAGTCGACTGCCAAGCCGTAGTACTCGATGCCGGGCGTCGTGTACTGCTTCACCAGAATCAGGTCCTGATAGGTGCTCGGACCCACCGTGTTCACCGAGCACGACGGGGGCGTGATATCGAAGTGATAGGGATCGAGAGACACATCACCGATCACCAAACCGATCGCTTGGTTCGTCTCGGCGACTAAACGATGCCCCTCGACGTACCAGAAGCCGCCGTACAAGCCCTGGTTCGCGCGCACACCGTTCTTCTGATCGATGCTCCAGTGCGCCTGCAAGCCGTTCGGCGACAACGTGATCCCCGAGCCCGCCAGTTCGGGCTCCAACGCGAGGCGGACCTCAGAATATTGCTGTAAGGCACCGGTCGCTTCGATCGTGATCGTCTGTTGCGCGACCTTGCCTCCGGCATCGGTCACGCTGACTTGAATCGGGTGATGACCGATCAGGCGAGGAGTAAACGTAAAGGAACTGCCGCTGCCGTGGACTCGCTCCGGACCGTTGCCCTCCGACAAAACCTCCCAATCGATCTTGCCGTCCCTCGAGCCGTCTTCGGGATCGCTGGCAGTCGCGGTCAGAGCCACACTCGCGCCCACCGCGATCGATGTCGCACTCGGTTGCGCGACGTTCAGCGTCGGCGGCATGTTCCAGACGGGCGCATGCGTAGCGCCCCACCCGAGAACCAGTGCCGTCGCGACGTCCGATAGGCCTTCGGCGTGCAACGCTGCCGCGGGATCCAAAGTGAACGGGCGATTGGTGGTGTCGTTGCCCGGATTGATCGTGACCTGAAAACCAGCGGTTCGGCGTACACCCGAGAGGTGAATGAACAGCGGCTGGGAGACCGCGTCGAGAGTTTTCGTGACGATCCGCGTTCCGGGTTTCGCGGAGCCGTTGATCACGTAGACGACTGGATGGGTGCCGCGATAGTCGACCACGAAGCCGTACGTATCGCCGTTGGGATCGAAGTTCGTGAGCTCCTGGCTCTCGAAGTAAAAGCCTTCCGTGTTGACACTGAAGCCGTCTTGCGTGGCACCTGCCGGGCGACCGAGTGGCGCTGCAGCCGTCGCAACACCGAGATCGAAGTAGTCGACCGGCGCTTTAGCCTCGAAATAGAAGACGCCCTGTTGCGGCGCGATCGATCGCGTCGAGCGGACACCCCAGGTCCCGAGCCCGAGCCACTCGCCGGACAATCGATCTGCGGACAGCTGCACTCCACCCTGATTGAGGTCGGTGTCGCTCAAATACGTCGCGTCGGCAGACGGCGTGAATGGAGGATCGGCACCAGCGGATCCGCCGCCACCCGCTTGACTCGGCGCCCCCGCTGCTGCAGCACCGCTGCTCCCAGCTGCACCACTGCTTCCAGCTGCACCGCTGCTTCCAGCTGCTGCTGCGCCACCGCTTCCAGCTGCTGCTGCACCGCTGCTTCCAGCTGCTGCTGCGCCACCGCTTCCAGCAGCGCCTCGTCCACTCGCTCCTTGACCTGCGGTCGATCCGCTCGATCCCGCCACACCCGCACTCCGGCCGCCCACGGCTGCAGCACCTGCGCTACCTGCAACATTGGAACTACTGGTTGTGCCGCCGGACCCACTACGGCCACCGGCGCCCGCCGCCTTGCCCGCCGCACCGACTGAACCGCTGTGCCCGGCACCGGTCGGCGTCACTGGGTTTTCATGCGACTCCGAATCGGACCCACAACCGAGCGCGCACGAGACCACGCCCAACAACGCCCACACCGCCAGCGCTGGACACGATTTGCTCTCGATCCGTTTTGAGTGCATCAACCAACTACTCCCTGAAGTACACACGCCTTTTGCGCCGTCACCACGTTGCGCAGCCCTGGGCTGCAGCAGCACCTTCACCGATGCTAGGTCGATCGGCAACATCTAACGAGCACGAGAAAACCGCTAGATTTCCGGCTCTGACTATCGCGATGTTAGGTGGCATGAATGAGACTCAACGCGAGGACCCTGGCTGTCGTACTCGCCGCTTTGATCGGCTCTGCAGCGCTTGTTGCGGCTTTCATCGAAAAGCAGAATCTGGGCCGTTTTCACTACGATCTCTCACCCGCAGATCCAAAATTGCCGTCGCTGGCGCGTGAACATGGCTACATCGTGCACGAATTGGACGTCGCACCTGGAGCTCGCCTGCGCGGCATCATCCGGTCGTCCAGATCTGCAAAGGATCCATTCGTGCTGTTCTTCCCCGGCAATGCGGCGGAACAACTCGCGGTGAGCCTACCAATCCTCGAAGGCCTTCGAGCCGATGGCCCCACAGGACTGGCCATGTTTGCGAACCGGGGCTTCGATGGCTCGACCGGACGCCCGAGCGTGGAGGCCGCACCGGCCGATGCACTCGCTCAGGTTGACTATCTAGGTAGAAAGCTGAGTGTGTCGCCAAGCCGCCTCGTGCTCGTCGGCTATTCGATGGGCAGTGGCACCGCGCTTCGCCTAGCAACCGAGCTCGCAGTGGACTCGCGGCCGCCAGCAGCGGTGATTTTGCTGTCTCCCTATTGGACACTCGGCCTAACACGCGCGGGCGCGCTCGGGCCACTCCGCTCAACCGAAACCTACGTCGTAGAAGACGTGATCGCACGCGTCACCTTCCCGCTGCTCGTAGTCGCCGGCGCGCTCGACGACGCGCTCCCGCTAGAACTCCACGCACACGTGCTGATGCGCGCGCTCGGGTCGCGGGCGCAGTACTGGGAGCTGCCGGGTGCCAATCACCACGACTACCTCGGCGATACCGCGCTGCTGCAGCGCATAGCGGCATTCGCCTCGTCGCATGTGCAGCCGCACGTGCCGTAATCACTGCGCGGCGTGCTCCGCCGCGTCGAGCCGTTCGAGCACGTCGCGCAAGCGATCCGCCAGTGCTTGCACGTTGGGCTCTTCGCACATGCTGACGTGCGTTCCCGGTACGACGAAACTCTGGACACCGAGCGTGAACAGTTCACCCCAACGGCCGTACCGCTCCTCGAAGTAGCGCGCTTCGTCCGCATCCTGACTCTCGACGCGGAACAAGAATGCAGACGCAGCCAGCGGGCGCGGCCGGTAGAGGGTTTCGATCGCTTGCCAGTTCGCAGCCGCAGTCTCGAACTGCGAGCGACTCTGCGCCACTTCCGGGCCACGGCGCAGGAATCGGCGCTCGAAACGTTGCCGCTCACGGCGCACCCGCACGGCGAGCCTTCGCCTCACGTACTCCACGCCTTCTTCCTGCAAGGCTTCGAGGTGGGCTCGCATGCGCCACCCCAAACTCGGGCGCGACTCAATCGGGCACAATGAATCGAGCAGCACGATCGCATCGATACCTTTGCCTGCCGCTCGCAGCTGCCGCGCCATTTCGAGCGCTGCAGTGCCGCCGCCCGAGTAGCCCGCGATCAAGTACGGACCCCGATCGAGCTCGATCACGTGTCGAACGAAATCGCTCGCCATCTCCTCGACCGATGCGTACGGCACGCTGCGGCCGTCGAGCCCGCGGTGTTGCAGGCCGTAAAACGGCCGCTCGGCTCCGAGGTAGTGAGCGAGCGTGCGCAGGTGCATCGGATTGCCGCCTTGGCCCGCGATGCAGAACAACGGCCGCCGCCCACCGCTCGGCTTGATCGGAACGAGCGGCGTGAACCCGCGCTGCTTCGCGAAGTTGCTGCCGCCAACAGCCGCAGCATCCCGACTCTCCGCCGCTGCGACCGCGAGACCCCGAGACTCCGCGAGCAGCTCGCTCAAACGCTCGACCGTCGGCGCCTCGAACAACGCGGACAGCCCGAGCTCGACACCAAAACGCTTCCGCACCTCGGCCGTCAACCGAACTGCCGTGAGCGAATGCCCACCGAGCTCAAAAAACCCATCGCGAATACCGATGCCTTCGATTCCGAGTGTCTGCTCCCAAATCTGCGTGAGCTCTTTGTGCAACGGATCGCTCGGCGCGACGTAGGGCACGTCCAAATCAGGCCGCGCAAACCGCGCGCTGGTCGGGCGCTCCGAGGCCGGCACCATCGATGCGTCGAGCTGTTGCAGGAGGGCGCGCGGTGCGAGCGAGCTAATCGTCAACGTTGCAGGCGCGTGCCCGGTCAGCGCGAGCTCGAGCGCAGGGCCACCTTCGCGCGGGGCGATCCCGGCCTCGAGGTTTGCTCGAAATGCGGCTTCGGCAGCCGACGGCGGCGTCTTACTCCGAACGGGCGCCAGTGTCGGATCCGGCTCGAGCTCGCGTGCAACCGGGCGTGCGACTTGCGCGAGCGTTTGGCCGGCGGGCACCGGACGCAAGAGCAACTCCTCGACCTCGACGCATACGCCCCCTTGGACGTCGCACAAGGTCACGTCGAACGCGATGCTTGTTTCAGTACCACCGGCGCGCCGCCGTACCCATGCGACGCAACGCGCCGGTAGCGCGGCGTGCAGCTGAAGGCGGCGATACGACAATGGCGCCCAGAGGCCGCGCTCGGCCGCGTAGCCTGGGATCAGCTCCATCGCGAACCCGGTTCCGAGATCGAGCAGGCCGGCATGCAGCGACGTGCTCTCGACGTCGCTTGCGAGCTCGGGATCCAGCGCAAGCTCGCCGAGTGCTTCGTTGTCGCCGAAGTACGTCCGGCGCAAGCAACGAAACCGCGGCCCGAACTTCAGATGAAGTTCTTGCGGCGTGCGAATGCTGCCGATCGTTTCGGACGTGCGTTCGGTCAGCCGCGCGCGGATCGTCGAGAGATCGAGCGGAGCCGGCGTGCGAACGTCGAGCGCCGAAAGCAGTGCGACCGCATGCGTCAAATAACCCATGTCGACGCCTTGCTCGGCGTAGAGGCTCTGAACCTCCGCTGCATAGGCACCGTCCCGCGGACGAAACCGCACCCGGATCCGCTTCGCCGTGGCGTCTTCGACCGGTAGCGGACGCGTAAACACCGCATCGCGAATGGCAAATGGACGGCGCAGGCCGAGCTCGACCGCGCCTGCAGCCAACAGCTGCAGATAACCAGTACCCGGCACGACCGCGTGACCATCGGACATGCGATGATCGGCGAGCCACCAGGTGGAGGCTGCAGCGTGGCGACCTTCGAGCAACACTGCACCGCCCGCCTCGATCCGAGTTTCAAAAAACGGGCCCGGCAGCTTGCGGACGCTCCGCTCGGAGTCGGGAGCTCGCAGCACACGCGCCATCTCCGCAGCCATGCCGACATCGCGCCACACGCCCCACTGAATCGAGAGCGTGCGCGGCCCCGATTCGCCACGGCGACTCTCGGCGTAGGCATCCAGAAATGCGTTCGCGGCCACGTAGTCGGCTTGACCGGGTGGCCCGATCAGCACGCTCGTCGACGAAAACAGCACGAGTAGCTCGACTCTGGACTCGCGCGCGAGTCGATGTAACACCCAGGTACCGTCGATCTTCGGTCGCAGGATCCGGTTCGCATCGGCCAGCGTCTTCAACGCGAGCAAGCGATCATCGAGCACGCCGGCGGCGTGAAACACGCCATCGATGCGGCCGAAGCGCGCGAGCGCACGTTCGAACACCGCACGCATGGGCTCGAGCTCTGCGACGTCGGCCGCCGCGATCTCGACTTCCGCGCCCGCGGCTTCGAGCTCGGCCAGCGCCCGAATGCGACGCGCGACCGGATCATCGCTCGTGGCTGCCGCGAGCAGCTGCGCCCATGAATCACGAGGCGGCAGCGGATGGCGGCCGATCAACACCAACCGGGCGCGATGCTGCGTCGCCAAGTAACGCGCGATCGACAGGCCGATGCCGCCCAGCCCGCCCGTGATCACATACACACCGCCCTCACGGAGCCGGCTCGCTGCGGCAGTACTCGTGCGCGGCGCGGCTTCGTGATCCTGCTCGAAGCGCCGGCCGTCACGATAGGCGATCGTGCCGCTCTTGCGTTGCGAACGTGCTTCTTGCTCGAGCCACTGCGTGAGTTGCTCGAGGTTGTCGAGCCCGCTCGACCGCAGACGCGTTCGAGCGCGGTGCGGCTTCGGCAGATCGACCCAGGTCGCGCTCACGTGGGCTGACTCGCGCGGAATGACCTGCACGAGGCCCTTGACCATCGCTTGTTCGGGGTGCGGCAGTGGCTCCGCCATCACACGCAATGCACCGGTCGTGACGACCGTCAAGTGCATCGACTTGGCGACACTCTCCTCCGCAAACGCACGCATCAAGTGGAACAAGCTGTCGAACGTCAGCGCACGATGCGTCGCGTCGTAACTCCAGCCGGCGTCGCTGCTACTCGCTGAAGCAGCGTCGAGCCCCCAGAAGTGCAAGATCCGATCGGGCAACTTCTCGCTTGCAGTCAGCTCTTGAACCAACGTCGCATAGCTACGAGGGGCGTGCGGCGCGACTTCGTACTCCCACACGTCCGTTTGGCCATACGCGCCACTCTTGCGAACGAACACCGTGCGGTGGCCCGCGTCGCGCAACCGCCGTGCGAGGCGATCCGCGATTCCGAGCTCATCGGCAAACAGCAGATACGTTTGCTGTTCCGGCCCGCTCAACTCCTCGCGCTCGAGCTCGCGCCAGCGCCACACCGGTTGGAAGAACCAGTCTTCGATTGCAGCGATCCGGCCCGGGTTGCCGCTCACCGCTGCAAGCTTGCCCGGCACGATGAAATACGGCTTGTGATCGAACGCGTACGTCGGCAGCAGCACGCGGTGGGCGCTCGGCATGACCGATCCGAGCTCGACTGGCGCACCGCTCGCCCACAACCGGCCGAGGGCCGCGAGCGCATACGTTTCATCGTCACTCGAGTCGTCGGCGTGGCGCAGCGACGCAATCGGCGCTCCAGCCTGTGGGTCGGCCAAACACTGACGCACGAGCGAACCGAGTGCGCGCCCCGGCCCGACTTCCAAGTAGATGCGGTCCCCGGCGGACTCGAGCGTCGCGACACCGGCCGCGAAACGAACGGTGTTTCGCAAGTGACGAACCCAATACTCCGGGCTGGTCGCGTCTGCGGCGCTGAGCACTTCACCGGTGAGATTCGAGATGATCGGAATTTGCGGCGGCGCCAACCTGGCGTTTCGCAGATACGCGCCGAACTCTTCGAGAATCGGGTCGAGCATCGGAGAATGTGCGGCGATGCGAATCCGGATGAGTTGCGCTTCCGAGCCGCGCTCGATCAGCGTCTGTGCGAGCGCATCGAGCGCTGCACGAGGCCCCGACGCCACGGTCAGCTGCGGGGCGTTTTCGCACGCGATCACTACGCCCGGCGGCAGGAGCGGCGCGAGCTCCGCAGCCGAGAGCGGCACGCTCAACATGCCACCGTCGGGCAGCGACTCGAACAAGCGTCCGCGCAGCACGACCAGGCCGAGCGCAGTCTCGAAGTCCATCACGCCCGCGACGCACGCGGCAGTGTTCTCGCCGAGGCTATGGCCGATCAACGCCGCCGGCTCGATGCCCCGCGCGATCCAGCGTTGCGCGAGCGCGTATTCGACGATGAAGAGTAGCGGCAATTGCAGCGACGGGCGCTCGAGCTCGCGGGCCGCGCGTTCAGCATCACCTGCGGCTGGCAGCAGCAACGGCCGGAGTGCGAGCCCGAAGCGGCGTTTGGCGAGCGAAAGACCGCGCTCGATCTGCTCGCGATATTGTGCGTCGCCAGCAAGGAGACCGGCACCCATGCGTGGGTACTGCACGCCCCCGCCGGGAAACATGAAGACGACTGTCGGTCGCTCGCTGCGAACATGGGTATACGAGTGCACCGCATCCGATTCGCTGAGAACGCGCAACGCCTCGTCGCGGTTGCGTGCAGCGAACACGCGCCGAACGTCGAAGTGCTGGCGGCCGCTCCACAGGGTGTGTGCCACGTCAGCCAAATCGAGCTCGGGGTGTGCGCTCCAATGCGCGAGCAACCGCTTGTGTTGCTCCGCGAGCGACCGTCGATTGCGTGCCGACAACACGAAGAGGCGAGGTGTGCCTTCAGGTTGGATCCGCTGCACGCCGCTCTTGGCAGTCGCTCGCGCGCTGACCGGCGCGGCCGCTGCAGTCGCTCGCGCGCTCGCCGGCGCGGGGGCGCCGGTAGGCGTTGGAGCCGCGGTCGCAGCTGGTAGCTGCACGCCAGCTGCAGCCAACCGCGGCGCCTCCTCCAGCACCACGAACGCGTTCGTGCCACCGACTCCGAGCGAGTTCACTCCCGCTCGCCGCGGCGCGTGCCCGGCGGGCCAATCGCGCAGGCGATCACTTACGAAAAACGCCGTTTGCTCGAACTCGATCTGTGGGTTCGCCCGCTCGAAATTCAGCGTCGGCGGTAACACGCGATGCTGCAGCGCGAGGGCGGCTTTGATCAACGCGACCACACCTGCCGCGGTGTCGAGGTGCCCGATGTTGCTCTTCACCGAGCCCACCGCGCAGAAACCCTTACGCTCGGTACTGCGCGCAAACGCTTGGCGCAGCGCAGCAATCTCGATCGGATCACCCATCGCCGTACCGGTGCCGTGGCACTCCACGAGGCCGATGGAATCCGCGCTCACGTTCGCGATGCTCAGCGCCTCTACGACCGCAGCGGCCTGTCCATCGACGCTCGGCGCCAGATAACCGACCTTGCGCGCGCCGTCGTTGTTGACCGCCGAACCCTTGATCACCGCGATGACCGAATCACCCTCCGCAATCGCGTCGCTCAATCGGCGCAGCGCGACCACGCCGGTACCACTGCCAAACACCGTGCCCTGCGCGCGATGATCGAACGGCCGGCAATGACCATCCGGCGAGAGGATCTCCCCCTCGTGATAGAGATAGCCTTGCCGATGCGGAAACTCGATCGTCACGCCACCGGCGAGCGCGAGGTCACACTCGCCGCTCAATAAACTTTGCACTGCCAAGTGCACCGCAACGAGCGAAGTCGAACACGCGGTCTGCACGTTCACGCTCGGGCCCTGCAGATCGAGGCAATACGACGCGCGG
>DASRXR010001029.1:0-5648 GCA_035687405.1 Polyangiales bacterium | reverse complement strand
TCTGCGTGGCACATGCGGCCGCCGCAAATAGCAGGATCCAAGCGGCGTTGAGTGGCTTCAGCATGCGGCTCGAAACTCCGGGCCCGAAGGGGTACCCACAAGGATAGCGCAACGCAAGGTATGAGCGCCAAGAGTCGTATGCGTTTCTGATTCCAGCAACACTGGAGTGAACCGAGGATTATCCGAGCAACGCGAGAAGATCCTGACGCGTCAGGCCGAACGCAGCTTCGGCGCCGTGTGTTGCGGCATTCGCGAGCGCGCGTTTCTTATCCTGGAGCGCGAGCATTCGCTGCTCGACCGTGTCTTCTGACACCAATCGGTGAACCAAAACCGGCCGCTCTTGGCCGATCCGGTGCGCGCGATCTGCAGCCTGATCCTCGACCGCCGGGTTCCACCAGGGATCGAGCAAGAACACGTTGTCCGCCGCCGTCAGGTTCAAGCCAGTGCCGCCCGCTTTGAGCGAGACAAGCATGACGCGGGGCTCGGGGTCGTTCTGAAAGCGCGTCACGACCGCGCCGCGATCGCGGGTGGTGCCGTCGAGCCGCGAGAACCCGATCCCTGCAGCCTTCAGCAGCGGCTCCACGCGATCGAGCAAGCTCGTCCACTGCGAGAACACGAGGGCCTTGTGATCCTCCGCCAAGACCTTGTCGAGTAGGTCGAGCAGGAGCTCGAGCTTCGAGGACGTCTCCGCACTCTGACCGGGCAACAAGCCCGCGTGACACGAGGCTTGCCGTAGTCGCAGCAGGGCTTCGAGCGCCGCGAGCACGTTGCCACCCGCCGCGAGTTGATCGACCACGTCCTTGCGCGTCGCCGCGAGGATCGCGTCGTAGAGCTCGCGCTCCCGCTCGTTCAGCGTGCAGTGCACGACGACATCGGTGCGGGGCGGAAGCTCGCGCGCGACGTCCTTCTTCAAGCGCCGCAACATGAACGGTTTGATGCGCCGACGCAGATGATCGAGCGTCGACATGTCGCCTTCCGCGATCCGCTTCACGTAGCGCTCTTGAAAGTCGTGCCGGCCGCCGAGCAAGCCCGGATTTGCGAAGTGAAACTGACTCCAGAGCTCGTCGAGACGGTTTTCGACCGGGGTGCCCGTCAGCGTCATCCGAAAGCGCGCGTTCAGCGCGAACGCCGCGCGTGCGACTTGCGAGTCCGCATTCTTGATGTTCTGCGCTTCGTCGAGCACGACGGTATCCCACTTCCGCGCAGCGAGGATCTCGTCGTCCAGGCGCAGGATCGCGTACGTCGTCAGCGTGATGTCTGCCTTCTCGTCGATCGAGCGATTTGGGCCGTGATAGGTGCTGACCTTCAAGCCCGGGCGAAAGCGTTCGATCTCCGCGGCCCAGTTGTGAAGCACGCTCGCGGGTGCAACCACGAGGCACGGCGAACCGAGGGCGCACAGCGCCTGCAGCGTTTTGCCGAGGCCCATGTCGTCCGCAAGCAAACCGCCGAGGTTCGCTTTGGAAAGGAAGCCGAGCCAGTTCACGCCGTCGTGCTGGTAGTCGCGAAGCTGCGCGTTCAAGTCTTTCGGTAAGGGTGCCGTTTCGATGCCGCTGAAGTCACCCGTCAGCTCGCGCAAGCGCGTAAAGCTCGGAGGTGGTGGTGCGTTCAACGCCTCGCACAACCGCGCGAGGTCGGGCAACGCGCAGGTGGGGAGTGTGTCGTCGTCGCGTTTTGCCGCGAGCAGGTCCGACAACAGGTTGCCGACGCGCGAGAGCACTGCAGCTGGCAGCGGCGCGTATCCGCCCTCGAGCAGCGGCACGAGACCTTCGCCGCGCCGCCACGCGTCCACGACCGCTTCAGCCGAAGCATGCCGCACGCTGCCGTCTGCTTCCGAGATGAAGCCGAAGTGCGAGCGATCCTCGCGCAGCTCGAAGTTCGGTGTGAGCGGAGCCGAGATGAAGCAGGCATCGAGGCCGGTGCCTTCGACTGAAAGTTTGCCGAACTTCCGCAGCTTGTCGGCCGCTTCGAGCGCGGCGCGACCCATGAAGCGCGCGGTGTGCCCGATCTCGAGGCCGGTTCGTGCCTGAAGGTCGTCTTGCAAACGCCGCTCGCGATCTTCGTTGCGTACGGGCAGCGCGCCGCCGAGGTACTTCAGCTTGCCGCCGTCGACCCGCGCAACCGGCGGATCGCCGTACACGAGCAACGGCAGCACGCCGAGCGCGCCGTCGACGAACTCGGTCTGAACCAAGAGGCGAGGCTGCATCGGTGTCGCGCTCGGCAAGAGTTTGCTCGCGATCTCGAGCGGTACACGTTGTTGCAGCACGGGGATCACGCGCCCCACGAGATCCGCTACTTGGCCGTACGGATAGATGCGGCCTTTGCGCAGCTCGTCGACGTCGCGACCCGAGAGGTCCAACTCGCCGACGGCGCGCAACGTACCCGCGTGGAGCACGACGCCGTTGTCGAAGATCTCCTCGATCTCGGGATCTTGTTCGGCCCAGACGCGAAAACCTTCCGGGTGATCGTCTACACGCACGCGGATCACGGGACGTGGCTCGCCGATCTTGGCGTTCCGATCGCGGAACTTCACGTTGGTGCAGTCGCTCAGCGCGTTCAGTACGCGCGCAATCAGCGGCCGCGGCACTTTTCCAGAGATGACAGGCCCGAGCGCGACGTCGACAGCCATGTCCTGTGGACTGGCGTTGACGTCTTCTTCGGAGTCGCGGCGCTTCCATGCAGACAGGCGTGCTTGCAGTGGAATCAGCTGATCTCCGCGGACGAGGAAGCGATCGAGTGCGAGCGAACCTTCTGAGTTTTTCAACCGATAGGCGACTTTGATCGCCGGTGGGGTGAGACCCGTGAGCGGCTCGCCGGCTTCTTCTGCGTTGCGAACCGCGATGACGGCTGCCGCGGCGTGAATGCACGCGGGCTCTTCGCTCGGGCAATCGCACGACCAGTCTTCGTGCGCAGGCGAGAGCGTCACACGTGGCGAACTCATTCCGCCTTTCGTGATCAAACGCAGCTCGATCTCGCCGTTCGGCGTGTGCTTTGCGTCGACACTCGAGCTGCGCGTCATTTGCTCGGCGCGAAGCCAGACACCTTTTGCACACTGTTCGCGAACCGCATCGAACAACGTTTGTATGGAACCTACCATCGGGGGCCGCGTAGCGTAGCACGTAGAGCCGGTCTTGCGGCGCATACAATGCTGATCGAATGCACGCTTGCGCGTGCTACAACAGGCGGTTCGGTCACTCGCAGTACGGGTAACGCGGGTAACGCCGCCTAACCGTTTTCGATGCGTTGCAGGTCGAGCTCCCACAACCGCTCCAGATCGACCGGGGACGTACCTTGTGCGAGCGCGCGAGCGCGCGAACGCGTTCAGCTCGGCGGGCAGCGGCCCGATCTCTTCTGCGGCAACTTGCCGCGCGCCTGGTGCAGCACTTCAGAAGCGAGGGAGTGACCCGTAAGCACCGGGACAAAGACAGGGCGACTCGTCAGCTCGAGCAAGCCGACCGAGCCGAGTTTGCCTCGGCGACCGTCCGTAACAGGCATGACTGCGAGCGGCTTGAATGCCACCCCGGGTAAGCTGGGCGATTTCGTGGGCGACGCGAGATCGAAGACGCTGTCGGTCGTCATGCGTCATGGGCTCGCACTCGGCTGAGACCGAACGCGAGCCGCAACTGCGGAGGACTGGATCGCTGCCGCCGTTGGCTGCAGTCCGTTCGGCGCTGCCTGTGCGGTGGGAAGCGCGAACAACGTTGCGGCGGCGAGCAGGCGCAACAGCCGGGCGCGCGCTGCGGCCGCGAGCTTCGGGACGACCCCGATCCGCAGCCGCGCTGGACCTCGCGACCGTGGTCTGGCCGTACGTCCGAATCGTGTAGAATCGCGGCGTGTCTGAGTTCGATGATGCCGTTGGTAAGCTGTTTGGCTCGATGTCGCCGCACATGCGTGACTTGGGCTTCGAGATTGTATCGATTGGAGCCGGCGTGTGCGTCGCGAAGATCCCGTATCGCGAGGAGCTCATCGGCGATCCGCTGACCGGCGTGCTTCACGGCGGCGTCGTGACCTCGCTACTCGATTCGGCGGGTGGAGCGGCCGTGCTGTCTGCGCTGCAGACTCCAATGCCGATCGCGACGCTCGATCTGCGCATCGATTACCTGCGGCCGTCGCCGCCCGGGCAGCCGATGCTCGCGCGGGTCGAGTGTTACAAGGCCACGAAGCACGTCGCGTTCACGCGAGGCATCGCGTACGACGCGTCGGAATCGGACCCAATTGCCTCGATGTCCGCTACCTACATGTTGCACACGCAGACCTCGCGCACCGAAGGCGAGGGCACGAGCGAAGGAACTTCGGAATGAGCACGCCCGCGCCGCACGCCGCGTACATCGAAGAACTCCGTAGAACGGGAGACTTTGCTCGCGTTATCAGTGCGATTCCCTATGCTCGCTACCTCGGACTCGCGGTCGACCTAGTGGACGGGGATCCGATTACTCGAATGCCGGCTGACCCGAAGTTGACTGGGAACCCCGTGATTTCCGCGCTGCACGGAGGTACAGTCGGCGCGCTTCTGGAGAGTGCTGCGATCCTCAAGTTGCTGTGGGAGGGTTCGATCGGCGCTGTCCCGAAAACTGTAACTATCACGCTTGATTATCTTCGATCGGCTCGAGCCACCGAGGACACTTTCGCGCGTGCGACCATCACCAAACATGGACGCCGCGTTGCGAATGTTCAGGTCCTTGCTTGGCAGCGCGAAGAAGGCAAGCCGATTGCAGCCGCACACGCTCATTTCCTGCTAAAGACATCTGTGATCTAGAAACCTCTTACGCTTCGGCTTGCCTTGAGTGCATACTTGGGACAACAAATTCCCACATGTGGGACCATCAGTCGGTTCC
The DNA here is from genome assembly GCA_035687405.1 of Polyangiales bacterium. Classification (GTDB taxonomy): domain Bacteria; phylum Myxococcota_A; class Polyangia; order Polyangiales; family JAFGIB01; genus JADGRF01. The sequence goes on along the minus strand of DASRXR010001029.1, from coordinate 816 downwards.
CGGACGCGTAGGAGGTCCAGCCCATGGACGTTGGTAACGACCCGTTTCCGCGGGACGAGGTGACGGGCCTAGCGGCCTTCGAGAACCTGGAACCGGTCAGCGGGATGAACGTGGTGCCGGAGGAGCCTCCGCCGCAGCCGGCAGCGCCGCAGCCAGCACCCCGAACGTTCTCGCGACCGATCGGTGTATCGCCCGTGCACGCGCCCGCCACGAACGGTGGCGCGGACTCGGAGCGGCAGGACAAGACCGAGATCCTCACCCTCAACGGCGCCGAACAGGTCGTCGAGGACGACAGCTCGGACGACGGTTACGGCTGGGAAGAGGATGCAGCGACTTCGATCCTGACGCCTGCCGCGTTTCGGATGCCGTCGCCCTCGCAGCAGCACGCGGCTCCGCCAGCCGCTTCGCTCGACATGGACTGGGACGAGGACGAGCCCCCCACGCGCATGCGTGACGACTTGCCTTTCCTGCCGCCGCTCGGTGGAGCTTCGGCGCGTGGCTCGAATCACGATTCCTGGTCTGACGAGGAGAGTGGTCCTCCCGAGCCGGTGGATCGTTTCGACGATCTTGCGAGCGCAGGTTACGTCCCGCCGGACCTCCCGGTGCCGACGCCTCCTGTAGGGCGGCCATCGCCGTTCCCGCAAGCGAACGTTGCGAGCAGTCGAACGTATCTAGCGCCGATCACGACGCCGGTTGCGGAGCGCGGTGGAGCGCCGTCGCCCTTCAGCGGAGGCGTTACGGCGGATTTGCCGACCGGGACTGACAGCTTCGCGTCGAGTCTCGCGGGCCGGCCACCGTGGCAGCTCGTGTCGGCGG
>DASRXR010001028.1:0-2803 GCA_035687405.1 Polyangiales bacterium | reverse complement strand
ACCGCGCTCGTAACGCTCGATGACGAACCGGTCACCGAGAACGAGTTAGTAGTCAAACCGGGCTCTCATCATGCCGTCGTGACTGCGGAGGGATATTTCTCGCAAGAGCGCACCGTCGAGCTCGCTGCTGGGCAGACCAAGTCGCTCAATCTCTCGCTTTCGAAGAACCTGTCGGAAACGACCAACGCGCCGAGCATGTCCGTGACCGACGTCGCGATGAGCGCGTTCATGGCAGGAGGCAACGCATCGTTGCGATCCCCGGACGATGATTTCGCGCCGCTTCGCGATCAGGAATCAACGTCAGTGTTCGAACGCTGGTGGTTCTGGACTGCAGTGGGCGTGGTTGTCGCAGGAGGTGTGGCAACGACCGTCGCGCTGACGTCGAGCTCGCCGTCCAAGTCGTTCGAGAGAGGCGGACTTGGAGGCGTGATCATGCCGCTGGGGCGAATGCCGTGATGCGCGCCCAAATACTCGGATGCGCACTGGTTCTCTTGTGCGCGTGTAAGGAATCGGAAGATCTCGCGCAGACGGTCGTGTGGGTCGATGCGGAGCCTGCCGCGCGCGAGATGATGGCGCGCATTCGGGTTCAAGCCGTCGGCCCGATGAGCAATCTCGAGCCCACGGTCGAAACGACCGATCCCGATTGGCCGATCAAGCTGGTCCTCGCGCCGAAAAACGGCGACGCGAGCCGCAGCTTTACGCTGCACATCGAAGCGCGGAATGGCGACGACGCGCGACTCATGACGATTCAGTTCGCGACTGGGTTCGTCGCGAACCAGAGCCGCTTCGTGAAACTGCTCATTCACGAGGCCTGCGTGCAAGCGCCCGCAAACTGCAACGCAGGCGAAGCCTGCAACGTGTGGAGCATCGAAGTCGAAGCAGACGAGCTCAGTCGAAACGCGAAGTCGCCACACAAAGTGGACGCCGAGTGCAAGCCCGGAGAAATGAAGCCGCCGACGGCTGCAGGCTCCGGCGGCGCAGGCGGCATGCTTCAAACGGCAGGCACCGGGCCGACCGCGGGAACAGGCGGTGTCGCTGGATCTCCTGAAGCGGGCGCGAGCGGACAGAGTGGCGCGTGCGCCGACGGCTACGTGCGCAAGACGACCGGTTGCACCGACGTCGACGAGTGCGCCGCGGGTGATCCGTGCGCGGGTCACGGCCGCTGTCAGAACATCCCCGGCGACTATATTTGTCAGTGTGATCCGGGCTACCAGGTCCAGTCCGGAAGTTGCGTCAGCGTCGAAAACTGTCAGACGGACAATGGTGGTTGTGACACCACGTGTGACGACTCGACCGGCGTGGTCGTGTGCTCGTGCAAGCCGGACGCATGGCTCATGCCCGATCGCAAGTCGTGTGCAAGTTTTACGGCGCCGAAGCGCATCGGCGGGCCGTGGTCCACGCTACCGCCGCAGCCGCGCTTCGCGTTCGACGCGGAAGGAAACGGTTTGGCGGTGTGGGTCGAAGGGGAGTGGACGCAGGATTCGACGACTGTCGTCAGCCTGTGGACTCGGCGTTACGTCGCGGGCATGGGTTGGGCTGCGAGCCCAGCAAAGCTTGCGATCTCAGCCGGCGGTAGCCCGGGCGTACCGCAGGTTGCGATGAGCTCGATGGGCCGCGGCGTCGTCGTGTGGCAGCAAGAAGAAAACAGCGACGGCGACATTTGGGCGGTCCGGTACAGCGATCAGAAGTTCGGACAACCCGTCCGCATCGATCAACAAGATACCGGCAGCGCGTACGACCCGTTGATCGCGCTCGATTCGAACGGCGATGGGATTGCCGCCTGGACGCAGACTGACGGCACGAACTCGCACATCTGGGTGAACCGCTTGGCTGCGGGAAGCTGGGGAGATTCGGAAGAGATCCCGACCTCGAAGAGTGGCCCGAATGGCAATGGAAACGGCCAGGGAAACTCTGGCACCGCTTCAGACGAGAGTGCGTTCAGCCCTCGCTTGTCGCTCGACGCACAGGGCAACGCGAGTCTGGTCTGGACACAATCCGAGTTCGAGACGATGAACGCGCCGCAGTTTTCGCCGTGGTCTGCACGCTTCGATCCAAATTCGTCCAAATGGCACGCCGCGCTACTGCTGGACGACAGCGGCGCCGCTGGGTATCCCGACAGTCAGCTGTTCGAGACCGGCAATGGTGTGATCGTGTGGCCGCGCATGACGGATGGCCGAGTTTCGATTCGTGCCAGCAGTCATGGGCCCACCGGTGAGTGGAGAGACTCGATCAACATCGCGATGGTGGAATCGGAGATTACCGCCGTGATGCCGCGCGTCGCGCTGTCGCCGGCTGGACATGGCGCCGCGATCTGGACGCAGTACGCGGCTCCCGGGGTTCAGATTTGGGCGAACCAGTACGACGGTGAGTCGGATCACTGGGTGGGCGCGAAGCAACTGAGCACCGTGAGCACGACCAGCGCACCACTTCCGCAGCTGGCGATCGATCCGAGCGGCGATGGGTTTGGTGTGTGGTCGGAGATTCAAGACACGTCGCGCGAGATCAAGGTGGAGAGGCTGCAGACCGACGCCGGGTTCATCGGCAACGTGACGTTGCACACGGATGAAGTGACGCCGCAGATCTCGCAGGTGCAGATCGCAATCGATGCGCACGGGAAAGCCGTAGTGATCTGGGACGGGTACTCGATGGGCGGATACTCGGTGTGGGCGAGCTCGTTCGAGTAGAGCCTGCGAGCTGCCTGTTGCCTCGAGCCAACAGGTCCGCGCTGCAGCGGTGAGCGTCGGCCGACGCCGCTCGGAAAACTGCGTCAGCACAAGGGAGTCGAACGCGGCACGGCGCGTGC
>DASRXR010001027.1:0-2587 GCA_035687405.1 Polyangiales bacterium | reverse complement strand
TGTCACGGCACCTCTTGCGGCGCACTGGTTCGGTAGGTTCGCCCCCGCGCGAAGGCGACATTCGGGTGTTCGGCCAACCACCGCCCGATCGCATCAGCGCAGATGATTGGAACGTCACGTCGATCGGAGTCGCGCCGTATGGCGAGCTCGATCTCGCGCTCTTCGACGGTGCGCTGCACATCTTGCCCGGCTTGCGCTTCGATCCAGTGTTGCTCGACGTCAGCGAGCGGACCCCCGCGGAGGCGGAGCAGCCGGAGCTCGGCATCGCGACGCGTAGCTTCGATCTCGAGCCACGACTATCGCTGCGCTACGCGATCACGAAGCAGTTGGCTGCGAAGGCGGCATGGGGCATCTATCATCAGTCGCCGCAGCCCGACGATCTGTCGGCTAGTTTCGGCAACCCGTCTCTGACTCGGGCGCGCGCGATGCACTGGGTGCTTGGCTTGGCGTGGCAAGTGTTGGATGGCTTGTCGGCCGAACTGACCGGCTTTTATTCGACCTCGAAGGATCTGCCGGCACGCTCGCCGCTCTCGTCCCCGCTCGCGGGCCAGGCTTTGATCGCGCAAGGGCAAGGTCGTGCGTACGGTCAGCAGATTCTGCTCCGTCAGGAGTTCGGGCGGCGGTTCTTCGGCTGGATCAGCTACAGCTTCGTTCGCAGCGAACGTCGCGCTCGCGAGACAAGCGACTATCGACTGTCAGACTACGATCAGACACACGTCCTGACTGCGCTCGCGAGCTACGACCTCGGCGCTGGCTTCGAAGTCGGTGCGCGCGCACGGTTCGCGACGGGCTTTCCGCGCACTGACGTGATCGATGCGTTCTACGATGTGCGCCGCGATCAGTTCCAGCCGGTGTTCGGCGATCAAAACGGGCTGAGGATTCCGAGCTTCTTTGCGGTCGACTTGCGCGGCGCGAAGAAGTTTACGATCGGCGACACCACGCTCGACGTGTACGTCGAGGTGCAGAACGTGACGAATCATGACAACGCCGAGGAGATCATCTACAGCCCCGACTACAGTCGCAAAGACTATGTCACCGGGCTGCCGATCCTACCGATCGCAGGTGTCAAATGGACATTCTGAATCGAAGCGCTGCTTGGTTGGGGGTCATGTCGATCGTGCTCGTCGCGTGCGTGCCGGATCGGGACGACGACGAATCGCGGATCGATCGGCCGCGTGTGATCGCAATCCAGATGGAACCGGCCGAGGTCGGACCGCGCCAGAGATTCGCGCTGCATGCGTTGTATGCTGGCGGCGAAGAGGCTGATCTCGACTGGGCCTTTTGCACAGATCAAAAGCCGCTTTCGGAGCTCGGTCCGATCTCGCGCGACTGCATTGCGCCGAATGGCTCTGGTCTCGCCGAGCCTTTTGCGAACGGGCTCGAAGCCTCCGCGATGATGCCTGCAGACGCTTGCCGTTTGTTCGGTCCGGATCGACCGCCACCGAAGGACGGTGAGCCTGCGGGCCGCCCCGTCGATGCCGATCCTACCGGGGGCTACTATCAACCGCTCTCATTGTTCGACTACGCCGGAGAAGAAGCGAGCTTGTTCGAGGCGCGCGTGAGTTGCTCGCTGCCGGGCGTGACGCGCGAGCAGTTCGCGGAGTGGAACCAGCGCTACGTGCGCAACCAAAACCCGGTCATCGATGCGCTCGAAGCGGAGCAAGGTGGCGATGTGGTGGCTCTCGATTCGGGGGGCGAGCCGCTCGTAGTACAAGCTGGCCGTAAGCTATCGCTGCGTGTCTGGGCACCTGCATGCGACCGTGAGGTGAGCCCCGATGCAGCCTGCGGCGGCGCAGAGCCTTACTTGTATTTCGATCTCGGCACCCGTGAGTTGGTCACTCGGCGCGAAAACCTGCGTGCGTCGTGGTTCGCGAGTGCGGGCGAGTTTAGTGAGAGCCGCAGTGCGTTGATACGGGATCGCGACGGCTCTTCGAGCGACAACGTCTGGACCGCGCCGCGGCGTGAGCAGACGGTCACGCTGTGGATCGTGCTGCGCGACGACCGCGGCGGGGTCGCTTGGCAGACTCACACACTCGAAGTCGTGCGCTGAGTGCGCGGACGGTCGAGCGTAGCGCCTTCCAGATTGCCGATCCTGGCGTCCAAGTGCTTCGCGGTTATTTGGGGTCGTACGGGAAAGGAGCCGACGATGGCCAGCAAGAAGGCGATCAAGGGGAAGACCGAAGTCAAAACGTTCGAGCCCGTTGCATACGACGAGCCGAAGGAAGGACCGAAGCTCACCGAGGTCCACCTCACCGAAACGTTCACGGGTGACATCCAGGCCGAGAGCAGTGCGCGTTCGTTGCAGGCGCAATCGGCGGATGGGTCTGCGAGTTACTGCGGAGTCCAGCGAGTGGTCGGGACGCTCGACGGTCGCCGTGGATCCTTTGTGCTGCAACACCAGGGGACGCTGCAAGCAAAGCAGATGAAGACCACGTGGTTTGTGGTTCCCGGTTCGGGCACAGGTGACTTGCGAGGGCTGCGAGGCGAAGGCGGATTCGAGGCCGAGCTGGGACGACACGGCGCGTGGACGCTCGACTATTGGTTCGAGTGACGCGGACGTGGCTCGGTGGTGTTCGAGCGGCTCGCG
>DASRXR010001026.1:0-4423 GCA_035687405.1 Polyangiales bacterium | reverse complement strand
CACCGCTTGGAAACGGTCCGAGGGCCATCTTGGGGACGCTATGAGCAAGCTTGCGAGCATCGTAAAGGGATACACGTTCGGAACTGTCTTCGTGCTCGTGCACGTCGCGACGCACTCGTTGCGTTCGCGTTCTCTGCCGCGCTGAAGACTCTGTCTCGTTCGTGTGATCTCACTACTAACTGGGGAACCGCATTCGGGGGCGGATGCGAAGGTAGAGCTATGTCCGCGTTGCTGGACGGCTATGCTTGCGCGCGCGCCGTATGCCCTCGCGTTATCTCCCGATCGCGCTCGATGTTAAGGACAGCGCATGCCTCGTAGTGGGCGGCGGCCAAGTCGCGTTGCGCAAGGTCGAGTGGCTGCGCTCCGCAGGCGCCAGCGTGGTCGTGATCGCCAAGCGCGCCTGCCCAGAGCTGTGGGAGCTGGCCAACGCCTACGCGCTGTCGCTCGACGAGCGCGCGTTCGAGGATGCCGACATCGATCGCAAGCGCTACGCGCTCGTGATCGCTGCCACGAGTGATCGCGGGCTCAACGCGCATGTCTCCGGGCTCGCGCGCGAGCACCGCATTCCGGTGAACGTCGTCGATGCGCCAGAGCTGTGCTCGTTCATAGTGCCTGCGCTCGTGGATCGCGCGCCGGTGACGATCGGCATTTCCACCGAGGGCACGTCGCCGGTGCTCGCACGACTGGTGCGGCGGAGGATCGAGAGTGTGTTGCCGCTCGAGCTCGGTGCGCTGGCGCGCTTCGCAGCGCGATATCGGCAAGCGGTCAAGGATGCGGTGCCGAGCGCACCGGCGCGGCGTGCGCTCTGGGAGCGCGTGCTCGAAGGCGCGGTGGCGCAGCGCGTGCTCTCGGGCGATGAGCAGGCCGCCGACGTTGCGATGCTGCAGGAGATTGAGAACGCGCAGCGCGAGACGTCGACGCACACGCCTTACCCGATCGACGTCGTCGTGTTGCCTTCCGCCGGCATCGAAGCGCTGACGCTGCGTGCGATGCGCGCGCTCGGCAGCGCCGACGCGGTGTTGTTCGAGCCGACCACCCGCGATGCCGTCCAGCACTTCGGCCGGCGCGACGCGGTGCAGCACGAGCTCGACGTCAAGTCCCCCGAGGCCATCCGGGATGTGTTGCAGACCACGCTTTTGGAGCAGCGCGTCTGCGTGGTTTGCGAAGAAACCTCGGCCGAAACGTTGTTTGCCGAGCTCGCCCGAGAAGGACGTGGCTTCTCACGTTGACACCGCCAAAGCGGTCTCCTAGTTTCCGGTCACCGTCGTGACTGGCGTTCGAGGTGGATTCAACCCACCGGGGAGCGACGGGTATCGAGTAGCCGCACGCCTGGGCCTGAATTACTCACGGCACGCCGTCCCTACAGACTGCGCGCGCTCGACGAGGAGGCCCGCATGACCAGCTCACTGCTCGATCAATACCTCGGTAAGAAGATCCCCGGCTACAAAGCCGGCTCACTGTCGACGGACACCGTCGCCTTCGCCGCCGCGCTCGACGCGGTGGCGCGCGAGCTGCCGGAGGTCGCCGCGTCTATCGTCGCGGAGCTGCGCGACCAGCGCAGCAAGCTCAAGCTGATCGCGAGCGAGAACTTCGCGTCGCCCGCGACCTTGCTCGCGATGGGCAACTGGCTCAGCGACAAATACGCCGAAGGTACGCCCGGGCATCGCTTCTACGCGGGTTGCGATCACGTCGATGCGATCGAAACGCGTGCGGCGGACCTCGCGCGCGAGTTATTTCGCGCCGATCACGCCTACGTGCAGCCGCACAGCGGCATCGACGCGAACCTCGTCGCGTTCTGGTCCGTACTCACGCGCCGGATCGAAGACCCGAAGCTCGAGAAGCTCGGTAAGAAGTCGCCGCAAGAGTTGAGCCCCGAGGAGTGGGAGTTGTTGCGGCGCGAGCTCGGCGACCAGAAGATGATGGGGATGTCGCTCGACTCGGGCGGACATCTGACACATGGGTTTCGTCCCAATGTGTCAGGCAAACTGTTTCGCTACTGCAGCTACGGCGTGAACCCCGAAACGGGTTTAGTCGACTATGACGTGCTGCGGCGGCGTGCGCTCGAGGAACGGCCGCTGCTCTTGGTGGCCGGTTACAGCTCGTATCCGCGGTTGCTCGACTTCCGCAAGTTCCGCGAGATCGCGGACGAAGCCGGCGCGACCTTGATGGTCGACATGGCGCACTTCGCCGGGCTCGTCGCAGGTCGCGTGCTCGAAGGCGACTTGGATCCGGTCGCGCACGCGCACATCGTGACGACGACGACACACAAGACCCTGCGCGGACCGCGTGGCGGGCTCGTGTTATGCAAGAAAGAATTCGCGGAGACGGTCGATCGCGGTTGCCCGCTCGTGCTCGGTGGACCGCTGCCACACGTGCTCGCCGCAAAAGCCGTGGCGCTGCGCGAAGCGTTGCAGCCGGACTTTGCAACCTATGCCCGGCACATCGTCGACAACGCGCGCACGCTCGCCGAGAGCTTGATCGCGGAGGGCGCGAAAGTGCTGACCGGCGGCACTGACAATCACTTGGTGATGGTGGACGTGCGCGGCTACGGCTTGAATGGGCGCCAGGCGGAAGCCGCATTGCGCGGTGCGAACTTGACCTGCAATCGCAACGTGATTCCAAACGATCCGAGTGGTGCCTGGTACACGAGCGGTTTGCGGCTGGGCAGTCCGGCGCTCACGACCCTCGGAATGGGTCGCGAGGAGATGCGCGAGATCGCGAAGACCATCCACGCGGTGTTATCGGCGACGAAGCCGGGCACGACTTCTAGTGCGCAGCCGTCGCAGGTGAAGTTCGAGACGGAAGCGCACGCGCTCGACACTGCGCGAGGCACCGTGGCAGAACTATTGGCGCGTCATCCCCTGTATCCGCAACTCGATCTGTATTGAGTCGCGCTGTCTGAACGAGCCCCTTGGTGGCGCGTGGCGTGCGCTGCGCGTGACCAAGGGGACGGATCCAAGCGCCGACGCAGCTCGAGCTTTCCACTCGTTCGTTAGACGATCGGGCCCTTACACAGACTCTCGAGGCCGAACACGTTCGATGTGATGCCTGACGCGTTCTGCACCGAGATCAGTAAGTCGTTGTTGTTTCGACCCTTCGCATCGACGATGCGACCCGTCTGAAATTTGCCGCCACCCTGTCCCGCGAGAATGAACGGGATGTCTTTCAAGTAATGCCCGCTCGAGCTGTCGCTCCAACACTCCATGCCCAACACGACGGAACTGTTGAACAACGCGGTTTGGCCCTGGCCGTCATCGATGCCCTTGAGCGCCGTCAACAACCCGGCAAACTTCTCCGCGTAGAACGTGCCCATGATGTTGAGGCCGGAGACGTTGTTGCTGTGCTCGAGCGTGTGGTGCGCTTGATTGACACCTTTGCTCGGTAACCGCTGGCCGCTCGAAGCTCCCGAGAGCGTGTACGCGACGACTCGCGTGAGGTCCCACTCGAACGCGAGCTTGATCATCGCGATCATCTGATCGTGCACCGGCGACAGATCATCGCAGTTGAGCTTGTTCTGCCCGCTGCCGGTGGCGCGCGCCCCAGTTGGACACGCGCCCACTACGCCACCAGGCGCTGCCCCTGGACCGCTCAGCTCGGCCTCGACGGTCTTTTCCACCTCACGCCAACCGTCGACGAGCCCGTCGAGCTTGTGCGCGTGCTCGGAATCCATGCCGAGGACACGCTTGGCATCCGCGATCTCGTTCAAGCGAAAGTCGAGCAAGCTCTTCTTTCGCGCCAGCGCCGCTTTGACCTGAGTCATGTCTGCAACCGGCTGATTCGATGCACCAGAGCACAGAAGTGTGACGCGCGTCATCAGGTTGTCGTAGACCTGCCCCGCGTCCTGCACCGGCTCGATCGCGTTGCCGTACTGTGAGTCGCCCGTTTGCCGCTTGCGATACGAGATGTAACGCTGGCCGAGCCCGACGTTGTCCGCATCGGAGTGCGCACCTGCGCCGACGTTCAAGCTCGCGAACGGAAGCGCCTTGAGCGCCGGCACGGTCTGATAGTAATTCGAGATCGCGACGTCGATCGACTCGAAGTCCGTGTAGGCGTAGTAAGAGTCGTTCTTCGAGTACTTATAGCTGTTACCAGTGACACAACCGATGAGGCCGGCGCCGTGTTCCTCTTGGTAGCTATCGCTCTTCGGCGATCCACCGTGAATGCTCATGCCTTTGAACAGGATGAGGTCTTTCGAAAACGGCTGGAGCGGCGCGATCGGCGTGCCGGCGAGCGCGTCCATCGACGCGGGGTTCGTCGATGCGGGATGAAACGACCCGCCCTTGAAGAACATCACGAACCGCGGCGCACCGACGAAGCTACCGGCGGCGAGGTATCCCATCGCGCGGCCGACCGGCGTGAGCAGGAAGCCGAGCACGCCAAAGCTCTTGATCAGGTCTCGACGCGAGAGTCGAATTTTGCTCGG
>DASRXR010001025.1:0-2066 GCA_035687405.1 Polyangiales bacterium | reverse complement strand
GCCTTTACGGCGTGATCGCGTACACCGTCGGTCAGCGCACACGCGAGATCGGTGTGCGCATCGCGCTCGGCGCCCAGCCCAACGACATCGCGCGACTCGTGCTCGTGCGCAGCGCTATACTCGTGGGTGCGGGACTACTCGGCGGGATTGCGCTGAGCACAGCGGGCTCGCGCATGCTTCGGGCATATCTCTATGGGGTGAGCGGACAGGATCCTCTCACGTACACGACGATCGTCATGCTCATCGGAGCGACGGCGCTGTTGGCCGCCTACCTGCCGACGAGGCGGGCGATGCGCGTCGATCCGGTCGTTGCGTTGTCGGCGGAGTAGCTGTGGACGTCAGGTCGCAATCCGCGCGCAGCGTTAGCGCCAACCCAAGGGGGGTGCGACATGCGTGAGAATGGCTTCGATGACGTGCGCGTTGTACTCGACGCCGAGCGTGTTCGGCACGGTCAGGAGCAGCGTGTCCGCCTCGGCGATTGCCTCATCGTCGCGTAATTGCTCCACTAAGACGTCTGGCTCAGCCGCGTAGGATCGACCGAACACGGCGCGCATGTTGTCGATGACTCCTATCTGGTCGCCGCTCACATCGCGGCCGAAGTACGCGCGATCGCGATCGTCCATCAATGCGAAGATCGATCGCGATACCGAAACGCGCGGCTCTCGCGTATGTCCGGCATCGGCCCACGCTTGTCGATAGGCCCGAATCTGCCGTGCCTGCTGGATGTGAAAGGGCTCGCCGGACTCGTCTGCCTTGAGGGTGGAGCTCTGCAGGTTCATCCCGATTTGCGCTGCCCAAATCGCTGTCGCATTGGAAGCGGAGCCCCACCAGATGCGGTCGCGCAGTCCCTTCGAGTGTGGTTCGAGCCGAAGCAAACCCGGTGGATTGGGAAACATTGGCCTGGGATTGGGTCGGGCGAACCCATCGCCACTCAAGAGCGCAAGAAAGACCTCGGCATGACGCCGGCCCAGGTCCGCGTCGGTGCCGCCCTCTGGCGGCGTGTAGCCGAAATGACGCCAGCCTTCGATCACCTGTTCAGGCGAGCCGCGGCTGATCCCGAGCTGGAGCCGCCCGTCGCTGATCAGATCGGCCGCGCCCGCGTCCTCGATCATGTAGAACGGGTTCTCGTAGCGCATGTCGATTACGCCGGTGCCGATCTCGATTCGGCTGGTCCTGGCACCAACCGCGGCGAGCAGCGGGAAGGGTGACGCGAGCTGCTGGGCAAAGTGGTGAACACGGAAGTATGCCCCGTCCGCTCCGAGCTGCTCGGCGGCAACAGCGAGCTCGATCGATTGCTGCAAGACATCGCGCGCGGACCGCGTGACTGAGTGCGGCGACACGTTCCAATGACCGAAGGATAGAAAGCCGATCTTCTTCATGGAGCTGGGGCGTAGGTCGTGGATCGAGGAGAGGTGGTCATCGCCACACTCCGCCAACCAATCGAGTCGACGCTACGCAAGTTCCTCCACTCGAGCGCGGGCATCGGCCAATGCGCGCTCGGCATCTTCGAGATTCGCCGCCGCCGACTCAGCGAGTTGCCGCGTGCGTTCGACATCATCGCGCCGGGCGTCCAGTTCGATTTGAGCCTGTGCGAACGCGTGTTCCGCGGCATCGAACCTTGTGGTGGCGTCGCGAAGCGACTTCGTCGCACGCTCCGACTGTTCGCGTTTCTCGGCGAGCAATTTCTCGGAGTGACGCAACTCACCGCGAGCCGACGCGGCGAGCTCGACGCGCGGGTCGGCTGTCGCCGGTTCCTTCGCCCCGATCCTCGTTGGGCTTGGCGACGATGTCGTTCTTGTTGGAGAGGGACTCGCCGTGAGCGCGACGAGCAAGTCCAGACCGCCGCCTTGCGGCACATCGACGAGCCGTCCAGCACGAAATTCCGCAAATGCAGTTGCATCGCCAATGATCGCGTAGATGGCCGCGGCGAGTGCGTTCGGCTCGATGGGGTTTCCCCCGCGGACCGCGGTGCGCGAACCAACTGCGGCGACGGCGCGCACGGCTTCTTTCACCGTTTCGAGCGCGGTTCGGAGATCGGTGCCAGTTTGCGCCTCGGCGATTGCCGC
>DASRXR010001024.1:0-5501 GCA_035687405.1 Polyangiales bacterium | reverse complement strand
CACGTCCTGACAGGTTTGATTCGCGACGCGCTGTTGAGCGGTCTATGGGCCGTATCCGTGGGCGACTATTCGGGGCTACTCGTCGTGGATCCGACGACGGCGTATCGCGTCGCCAACCTGCAGTTCTCGCGTGCGGACGAGATGGCAGCCGACAGCGGCGCAGTCACGCGACTGCACCGGGCCGGACTGAGCCACCGCGGAATGCTCTCGTTCTTCAAGCGGCGGCAAAAAGAAGCCAGTTTGGCTGGGCCTTCGTGGCTGTCGACGCATCCGAGCGCGTCGGATCGGATCGCGCGGCTCAATGCGGTGAAAGACCTGCCGGGCGCACAGCCCGCGCTCGATGCTGAAGACTTCGCGCTGCTGCGAACTGGCTGTGCGAGCACGGCGAAATGAGGTGACGTGTTTGTTAGCGAGCTGTTGCGCGGGAATGCGGTGCGGGTGAGCGAACGTTGACCCTTTGATCTGTCGTCACTCTCACACCCGCGAGGCTCTCCATGAAAGACCACACGTACCTATCCGTCTGCAACACGTTGGCCGCGTACTTCGAGGTGAACCCTGGACACGTGAAACCCGACCAGCGCTTGCGTCACGACTGGGGCGTCGATCAGGTCGAGCTGAACGTGATCGCGTTGCGGATCGAAGCGCAGGAAGACGTCGAGATCCGAGCGCGGGACTTGGAGAACGTGGAGACGGTCGGGCAGCTGATCGCGCTGGTTCGCGCGATCCGGAGGCGCAACGAGCTGGCCGAGGAGATCACGCTCGTCCGTGATCGGCGAGACCCGGAGGAGCACCGCCCCAAGGAGCGCCGCGCGGCGGGTTCTACGTCCGAGCATTGAGCTGCGAAGTGCGAGAGCGGCGCACATCAGGCGCGCTGTAAACGACGCGCTGGACGCAGGCCGCCGGGGCATGCTTCCCTCTCGCCCGTGACCCGCTCCAAAGTCGCCATTCTCCGCACCTCGGCGAAGTCCGTGCTCGCCGACTATCACCGCCTGATGAACCTGGCCGGTTACCAAGACGTCGTCGCGAAGGACGCCGACACCGCGCTGAAGGTGAACATCTCGTGGCACTTCTTCTTTCCCGGGTCGTCGACGACGCCGTGGCAGCTCGACGGCGTGATCTCTGCGATGAAGCGCGACGGGTACGACCCGAAGCTCTTGCACGCCTGTCACAACCGCACGGTCGTGATCGATGCGCACCTCGGCGAGCGCGAGAACAAGCAGCTCGACGTGGTTCAAGCGCACGGCTTGCGAAACGTTCACCTCTACGAAGGTGAAGAGTGGATCGACGTGCGCGAAGCCGTCGGGGACCTCACCAAAGAATTTATCTGCTTGAACGAGGTCTACCCGAAGGGCTTCTCGATCCCGAAGCGCTTCATCGGTGAAAACATCATTCACTTGCCGACCGTGAAGACGCACATCTTCACGACGACGACCGGCGCGATGAAAAACGCGTTCGGTGGTTTGTTGAATGAGCACCGGCATTGGACGCACCCGGTGATCCACGAGACGCTCGTGGACTTGCTGATGATTCAGAAGAAGATCCATCGCGGCTTGTTCGCGGTGATGGACGGGACGTTTGCCGGCGATGGTCCCGGCCCGCGCTGCATGGTGCCGTACGTCAAGAACGTGCTGCTCGCGTCGTCGGATCAGGTCGCGATCGACGCCGTCGCAGGGAAGCTGATGGGCATGGACCCGCTGAAGGATCTCAAGTTCGTCCGGCTCGCGCACGAACGCGGGCTCGGTTGCGGAGACGTGCGCGATCTCGAGATCGTCGGCGACAAGGACGCGTTCGAAGAGAACTGGAAGTTCGACGGGCCGTTCAAGGAGATGACGTTCGCGTCGCGCAACCAGCACCGGATCTATTGGGGGCCGCTGAAGAAGCCGCTCGAGTGGTCGCTGAAGACGTGGCTCGCGCCGTGGGCGTACGTCGCGTCGGTCGCCTATCACGATGCGTTTTGGTATCCGATGTACGCGCGCGAGCAGATGGCGTCCGTGCTCAATAGCGAGTGGGGTCGGTTGTTTGCGAACTGGGGCAAGGTTTCGCCGGATCCGGAGCGCAAAGGCTTTCCGGAAGTAGGGCCTGCGAGCGAAGACCTCACGCGCAAGCTGACCTTGCAGTTCAAGGAAGCGTTCCGCTTGCTCGGCATGGCGGTGGCAGAATCGCCGGAGCTCAAGGCGCGCAAGCGCCGGCGCGAGCTCGAGCTGACTGGAAGCTGACGGGCGTTCCGAAGCATCGGAGTGAGTAGCGTGAGGCTTGCGCTACTCGCTTGCGTTCGGATACTGGGGCGGCTGTGCCACGCGATTTTTATCTCTATCTCGCTAGTCGCTTTGCTTCTGCCGCCGCGTTGACCCTCATGCGGTCCGCCATCAGTTGGCACGTCTACACCGTGTCGAACTCGGCGTTTCACCTCGGTTTGATCGGCATCGTGCAGTTCGTACCGGCGCTTGCGCTGACGTTGGTCGGTGGTGCCGTTGCAGATTCCTACGACCGGCGACGCATCATCAACGCGGCTCAGGTTGTGTTGCTGGTCGCCGGCGCTGTGCTGTACGCCGTGACATCTCACGGTTCTGCGACCTTGCCTGCGCTCTACGCGTCGGTGTTGCTGATCTCCAGCGCGGGTGCGTTCGAGAGTCCGGCTCGCGTCGCCCTATTGCCCGGCCTCGTCCCGCGCGAGCGCTTTCCGCGGGCGGTGACCATCTCATCGACGAACCAAGCGTTGGCGTTTGCGTCTGGACCGGCGATCGGTGGCGTGATCATTGCGCATGCTGGAATCGGCGCCGCCTATGCAACCTTCTTGGTGCTCATCGTCGTCGCGTTCGCGTTGATCCTGATGTTGCGGCCGGCAGCTCGCAGCGACGGTCCGCGGCGCCAAGTGTCGCTCGCGGCGATTCAAGAAGGCTTGCGCTTCGTGTGGACGCGGCCGGTTGTCCTCGGCTGCATGACGCTCGACATGTTCGCAGTCATCTTCGGCGGTGCGACTGCGCTTTTGCCGATCTACGCCAAGGACATTCTGCAGGTCGGCGCACGCGGCTACGGCTTGCTCAGTGCATCGCTCGAGATCGGCGCGCTCACGATGGCCATGTTCCTGATGTTCAGGCCGCCGATTCGCCGAGCGGGTGTGACGTTGCTCTTTGCGGTTGTGGTCTATGGGGTGGCGACGATGGTCTTTGGCTTGTCGCGCATCTTCCCGTTGTCCATCGCGGCCTACATGATCGCTGGTATGGCGGATCAGGTGAGCGTCGTGATGCGTTCGACTGCGATTCAGCTCTCGACCCCTGATGAGCTGCGTGGGCGGGTGAGCTCCGTCAGCATGTTGTTCATCGGAGCCAGCAATCAACTCGGTGCGGCCGAATCCGGCTTTGTGGCGGAGCTGACGTCGCCAACGTTCGCGGTGGTCAGTGGCGGTGCGGCCTGCTTGTTGGTGGTCGTCCTGGTGACGCTTCGGCTGCCGGAGTTGCGGCGGTATCGGGTGGAGACGGCCTCGGCTTGAGTCGGTTTCGGGTGGAGACGGTTTCGGGTGGAGATGGTTTCGGGTGGAGATGGGCGGCGTGGATGGGAGGGTGGGCTCGATTCGGGTGCGGAGGCGACCCAGTGGCGCAGCACGACGTGATGCGGGGGTGATGAGCCGCGGAGCGATTAGCTGCGGGGGTGATCAGTCGCGCGGGCGGTGAGCGGTGAAGTGATTAGCTGGGGGGCGATGAGCCGTGCGGAGGCGTACCTGAGGGCTCGTGCCTTAGCGCCGCGATGGAAGCTGTTCGCGTCAGCTATGGGAGAGAGCTGAATCAGGGTGCAGTGGCATGCCGGTGTTCGGCGGCTCCCTTCGAATGCGGCGGCGTTGCGGTGGCCGGCGCAAAGAGCCGCGCGCTTCGCGCTCACTGCGCCGCGGCTTGAGCGGCGCGGTTGAAGCCGTTGGCGGCAGGAGCCGAGGGAGAGCTGATAAGCGGGAATGCGATAGCATGCCGACGGTTGGCGGCTCACTTCGTATGCGGCGGCGTTCCGGTGGCTGGCGCGAAGCATCGCTTCGCCTCGGCCCGCGTTCGAAACGTACGTATGGTCGACTCACCCACCCATTGTTTCGGTGTTGCTCGGATCATACTGAGTCTGGAACCAGTCGAATCGTAGGCATGCTTACCGGTGCTCCCCGAAAGGAGTGGTCTTGGCACTCTCGCGCAGCTCCGCAGCGCAGTGAAACTCGCCCCGCGCCCGCACCGGCGCCGGTAGTGAACTTGCCCCGCGCCCGCACCCACCCGCGTGACGCCGCACCACTTCGCGCCGCTGTTGGCGGCAGGCGAGGGAAGGAAGAGTATGGCATGGCGGCGTTCTCGGCTCCCTTCCCATGATGCGGCGTTTCGGCGGCCCGCGCGCAGAGTCGCGGCGCTTCGCGCCGCTCTGGGCCCCGGTTCATCGGAGCGGCGCTCTTTCCGGCGTTTGTTTGCTGTTGCGTGCTCAGCTCATTGTGCGTGCATCGTTATGTGATGTTCACTCAGTCGGGCTCGGGTCGAGAGCGTGCATCCTCGCCGCACTGTCTTGGTTATCGGCTCCTGACGATCCGAGTTGTGTCCTTTTCTATTGTTAGTTTTTTCTAAATAGTGCTTGACAGTTTTTGGAGGCGCGGCGGCGCGAGGTTGCTGCGCGCTTCGGCAATCACGCTCGCTCGGTCGACGTTCGCTCCTGTGCTCGCAGAATCGAATTTTTGATTCGCAACGCGCGCTGCATCGAGAACGTGGCACCTGCCGCACGCTGCGAGGCGCGAAAACCTGCATGTTATACAAACGTTAGTTTCAACTGGGGGTGTGTGATGCAGGTGCAGGAATTGGAGAACGCAAAGCGGCTGAGTGACAAGGCGCTCATCGCTCAACTGACGTGCTGCGTGAAGGAAGACCGAGAGGTAACCGCTCGGCTGCTCATTCATATGGGTGAAGTCGACGTCCGTGGCCTGTTCCGAGATCTCGGATTCAGCTCGATGTTCGACTACGCAGTTCAAGCACTGCACATGTCGGAATCCGAAGCGTGGCTCCGGATTCGAGGCGCGCGATTCGGACGCGCGTTCCCAACCGCACTCGCAATGGTCGCACGAGGCGAGTTGCACATGACCGCACTGAAGTTGCTCGCACCAGTGCTCACGCCATCCAACATCGAGCTTCTCGACCAAGCGCGCTTCAAGTCGAAGCTGGAGCTTCAGAGGTTGATCGCAACGCACTTTCCGCAGCCCGATGTGCCAACCGCGATCCGAAAACTCCCCACTCCCAAACCGGCAGCGGCACCCGCGGCCGGAGCGGCGCCGGCTTCAGCAATAGCGGCGCGACCCGCACATGCTTCAGCATCCGCGGCGGCACCGGCCCGGGCACCGGTTTCAGCATTCGCGGCGACGCCAGCTTCAGCAATAGCGGCGTCACCGGCTTCAGCACTAGCGGCGTCACCAGCTTCAGCAATAGCGGCGTCACCGGCTTCAGCAATAGCGGCGTCACCAGCTTCAGCAATAGCGGCGACGCCGGCTTCAG
>DASRXR010001023.1:0-16576 GCA_035687405.1 Polyangiales bacterium | reverse complement strand
GTCCGAGGTGCTGACTATCGGTCGTCATGAAGCGCACCTCCATCTCCGTGCTCCAGCGACCCGATCAGTTGTATCGGCGTCTCGACGAGCTATCTGCGTTCGCAGCCCAGCACGCGCATGCCGAAGACCGCGTGTTCTGGTTTGTGCAGCTCGTGCGCTGGCTTCGCGGCTCGGGGAACGAGAAGAAGGGCTTGCGCCTTCGCTACTTACTCGGGCAGCTCGAGCAACATCGGGAGTGGCGTGACACGTTCGCGACGAGCGTGTCACAGCTCGTGCAAAGCTGGGACCTCGAGCAACTCCTGGCGTACGGCGGAATTGCGCGCGACTTCCATCTGGCGGGAGCTGTCGGCGAATGGCTGTCGTTTCGCGGATTGCCGGTGGCATGCAACACCAGCGATCCCGTCCAAGTTCTCGCGCTCGCGTTCGACGAAAAGGACGTGGCGTGGCTATCGGCGGCCGAGGTCGGCAAGCTCGCGTTCGCACTGGTCGATCTGGACACGCGATCTGGACTGGAACGCGCGCTCGACGAAGCAGTGGTCGACGTGGGGAACCAACTCGTCGCACAGGCGCACTCGCCGAACGTTCGAAGCTTGTCGCGCGCTGCCCGGTCCCCGTTCAGCGGACTGAACGGCGCGATCGCTGAGTTCCTGAGTAAAAGCGCTGCCGAGCGAAAGCCCGAAGCGATCAGCGGCCGCATCCGGCAGTGTTTGCGTCTGCTCGAGGCGCACGCGCTCGAGTTGATGGGCCGCGGCGCAGATCTGAATACGACGTTTCAGCTCGACCGTATGGCGCAACAGTTAAAGCGGCTCGAGCTGCTGGTCCAAGTGCGATGTAACACTTCGCCGGAACAGCTCGGGAACACGTGCATTGCGATCATCCGCAGCATCACGCGTAACACGAGCGGGCGGCGGCTATTCGTTCGCAGCACGGATTTGTTGCGACAGAACCTGATCGAGACTGCGGCGTCTGTCGGCCACGACTATCTGAACGAAGAGAAGTCGTCGTGGCGCGCCGCGTTTTCCGCGGGCGCCGGTGGTGGTGCGTTGATGGCGTTCGCCACCTTGATCAAATACGGCCTCGCGAGCCTGCACTTGCCGGTGTTCTACGAGGGCCTCCTGTTCTCGCTCAACTACGCGATGATCTTCTGCGCGGCGTACCTGCTGCACTTCACGATCGCTACCAAGTTGCCCGCACACACTGCGGCCGCACTCGCGAAGAGCGTGCAGGAGCCGGTCGGGCATCGGGCGCGACTCTACGCGTTCGTGAACATCTGGCGGGCGATGGTGCGCCTGCAACTCGCGGGTCTACTCGGCAACCTCGTGATCGCAGTCCCTCTCGCGTACGCGATCGACCGAGCCGCGCAGCAGCTTCTCGGCCGTCACGTGCTCGATGCTCACACTGCGGAGCACGTGCTCGATTCGAACACGCTGCTCGGGCCTTCCGTGTTGTACGCGGCGCTGACGGGTGTGTTTCTGTGGCTCAGTAGTCTGGCAGGTGCCGCGGGTGACAACTGGGTTCGCGTGACCGGGCTCGCGGATCGGTTGGCTACCAATGTGCGGGTCATGCGGGGCGTCGGCACGGCGCGAGCGCGGCCATTTGCAGACTGGTTGAGTGGGCGCGTAGGCGGACTCACGGGCAATGCTGCTCTCGGCTTCATGCTCGGGGGAATCCCGGCAGCGTTTGCGATCGCCCAAATGCCGGTCGAGATCCGTCACGTGACCGTCAGTGCTAGCTCGTTTGCGCTTGCGTTTGCGGTGGGAGTCGGCAGCGCGAGCCAGCTCGCGTTCACGGCCGCCGGCGTCGCCGCCATTGGCGTCACCAACGTGACGGTGTCGTTCGCGCTCGCGCTTCAAGTCGCGCTCGGGTCGAGCGCGCGTAAGGGCCACGGCTCGGCACGCGCGCTCGTAAAGATCGGTATCTCTCGCTGGTTGAGACGAACTATGCCTCGGGTGCCGCTCGCGACGCCGCAGGACACTGCACCGATTGCGGATCTGCCTGGCTGAAAGAGTGCCTCGCGCAAACGACCACGGATGCGGTCGCAATCTGCACGAATACCGACCATCTGATGTTTGACTGCTGGGTTCGTGCGTCCGCACGATTCCTATCAAATCTATATTCAGCTAGCGGGGCTTCCTTCGTCCCTTGAGCGGCCAGTTCGCGCGAGTCCATCCTCGTCGTGCACCAGCACGAGCTCGTAACAGCGAGTGCAACAGACGCGGAGCTCGATATGTTTGTCAGGTCCATCGGGATAATAGTCGCGACTTCGATCGCGTTCGGCTGCGCCGCAGACGAGACACAATCGTCGATTGGCGATCCGACCGTGGTGGTAAAGCCGCCGGTCGGTGGTTCCGCGTTTTCCGGTTCCGCGGGTTCTGCAGTCACTCCGGTTACGAATCCCTCACAAGCGGGCTCAGGCGTGGGCGTCGGACAGCCGAGCGCTCCGCCGAGCGGCCCTGCTGCACCGACCGGAGTCGCGGGTGCACCAGCTGCGCCGGGTGTCATTCCTCCGATCACGACCCCGGCCCCGCCCGCATCTGCTGGGTCCGGTTGCAAGGCGAATGCTCCGTGTAGTCACGGGACGGAACCGGTCATTCCCCAGCCGATTGGCGAGTGCCCGAAGATGGTCACCGGAGCCTTTCGCTTCATGGATGTCACCAGCCAGATCTGGGTCGGCAACAAGTCGGAGTCGCAGAAGGGGCCGATCATGTTGTACTGGCATGGTACCGGCGGCACTGCGATCACGGCGACGGCGGAGCTCGATCCGACGCTCGTCCAAGAGATCATGGGGATGGGTGGAGTGATCGGTTCGATCGAAGGTGGTTTGAAAGGTGACACGCTCGACTGGGGTGTGTTTACGACAGGCGACTATCAGAGCGCAGATCAAATCGTCGCGTGTGCGGTTCAGCAGCTGAACATCGACACCAAGCGAATCTACGCGAGCGGCGCGAGTGCGGGCGGTTTGGCGGCGGGGGAGATCGCGTATGGACGATCGAGTTACGTCGCCGCGACACTTCCCAACTCCGGTGGGCAGGGCGGCTATCCGATGAACATGATCCTTCAAGATCCGACCCATGTTCCCGCTGCAATGACGATGCACGGCGCACGCGGTCGCGACGTCGTCGTGATCGATTTCGGTGATTCGAGCTTGCGCGAAGACATCGACATCGCGAAGAAGGGCGGCTTCGCAGTCGATTGCGATCACGGGGGCAGTCACGTGGCTGCACCTCCGTCGCTCAAGGCAGTGGGTTGGGATTTCTTGAAGAAGCACCCGTTCGGCTTCGGCACATCGCCTTACGCGGGTGGCTTGCCGTCGACCTATCCGTCGTACTGTCAGATCGTGACGAAAGACACGCCGATGCCGGTAGTGACGAATACCGGCGCCGGCGCGATGGCCCCGAGGCCATAGCCCCGCGCTCGGCTGTGAGTGTCTGCGCTACATCCCACATCCCGTGTCCGACTGTGACGGGCCTCACTGGGGGTGTTCGAGCGCTCCGCGTAACCTTCTTACTGCGTCCGTTGCGCAAGAGGGAACATGCATATCTCGTTGGTCAACTTCACCAAGATCGCCGACTACGACGTGTTGAAGGTCGTGCGCGCCATCAACCGACAGCTGCGTGAAGACTTCACGCCCCAGTGGCACTGGGGAGCAGAGGTGCGCATGGAGGGGTGCTCGCCGCTGAACGACAACAAAGCGCAAAACATCAACGCGCTGAAACAAGCGCCGCAGGATCTGCGTGGAGACGCGATCCTGTATCTCTGGGACAAGCTCGCCGATGCAGAAGGTGCGCTCGGCTATCACGATCAAAACAACCGCGGGCTACCGTACGGGTTCGTCTTCACCGAGCTCTCGAAGCAGCTCGGCGAAGCCTGGAGTGTCACGTTGTCCCACGAGGTTCTCGAGCTCATCGGCGATGCAAACGTCAACACGTTCGCAGCGGGTCCACATCCGGCCGAGCCTGATCGCGTGGTCTTTCACTGGTATGAGATGTGTGATGCGGTGCAAGCTGAAAGTTATGAGATCGACGGCGTTGAAGTGTCGAACTTCGTCTTGCCGCTCTACTTCACGGTCGGAGAGCAGACCGGCGCGCGCAACGACTACTTGAACCGCGTCAAGAACGGCAAAGGCTTGAAGTCGTTCGGCGTGAATCCGGGTGGGTACTTGGGATTTTTCGATCCGCAGAAGGGCGACCACGACACGTATGCTCCTGACAGCCGAGCGAAGCAACGCTTGAAGATCAAGGCAGGTCTCGGACGCGCACGCCGCGCGCCGCTGTATCGCGAGCTGCAGATTGCGACCGGAAAATCACCGCGGCTCGAGCAGCGGCGGCCGGTCCAACGCGTAGCGGCGGGCGGACGGCGAGCTAAAGCCTCGTAACCGAGCCGAGCCGGCGTCGGCGTTTTGGTCAAGCGCTGGGCGGCGCGCTAGAGTGCGCGCCGCACCGATGCACCATCGACTATCGATCTCTCGAGGCGCGTGCCTAAAGTTCGGATTGTTTGCGGCTTTAGTCGCGGCCTCGGTGGCGTGCCGGAAGCCGGAACCCGAGCCCGCACCGCCGCCGGCTCAGCCTGCACCGCTCACCGCCGAGAAGCCCGTGGAGCAGCCTGCAGCGCCTCCGCCTGCGCCGACTTCGCAGAACCCCTATACGACGGAGCCTGCGCCTACGTTCGATGCGGATCACCCTTGGCTCGGTCCGGGCTGGGGCAAGCTCTCGCTCCAGGACACGTTGCCGATCTGCGCGTTTGCCGGCTTCAACGAGCGCGAAGCCGCACTGCACATCGAACAAGTGAAGAAGCAGTCTCTGAAGGCCGACTCGACCGTGGTGTTTGGCGTGTACGGCCCAGGGTGCTTGAACAAAGAATGTGATGCCCGTGCGAACTTGCAATGCTGGGTCGATCTAGAAGGTGACACGCTTCACGTGCACACGCGCTTTTCCAGCTTCCACAAAGACGGCTCGACGTGCACGAAGGACTGCCTCGAAGTCGATGCGGCCTGCGAGACACCGGCGTTGAAGGCGGGGAAGTACACGGTTCAGCACGGCGAGAAGAGCTACAAGTTGCAGATTCCGAGCCTGGTCAGACAGCCTTGCTTCGACTCGAAGTAAGGCCTGACGCGTCACCGCGAAGTCTCGGCACGCCGCGCAAAGCAAGACTCATACCCGCTCGCGTTCAGTACGATCGAGCGAGTCCCAGGCTTGATGATTCCCGGGGCGGGAACATGTTTAGCGCATGCACTTGCACCCGAGGACCGTTGCGAGGAGGTTCGATGGATGCAGGCGACCCTGAACCGGGCCGAAAACGATCGTACTTCGGTTCTTGCGCTGTCAGGCGACATCGTCCTCGATGATGCGGCCGATCTGTACGCCGAGCTCGACCGTCGCGCGTCCGATCGAGCCATTCGAGACCTGAAAGTCGACTTCGCCAAGGTGGGAGCTATAGACACCGCCGGCGCTGCAGCTGCAAAGCTCGGGGTCGAGCTGTTCGAACGCTCAGGTCGCAAGTGCGAGCTCACGCACCTGTCGGAGCAGCACAAGCAGGCCATCGCTTTGGTTACCGAGCCCCGCGAGCCGGCCAAAGCGCGTGCGACGCACTCGTGGTTCGACCGCATGGCATCGGGTGCGGGCCAACTGCGCGTGTTAGTCGACATTGCGGAAATGGTGGTCGACACGGCTTGGAGCGCGGTCCGTTCGATTCTGCGCTGGGACCGCCGCCGGCTCATCGCAGTCGCAGAGCAAACAGTCGTGCTCGGCGCAGACGCGACGTTCATCGTGTCGGTGTTGAGCTTCCTGATCGGCGTGATCCTCGCCTTTCAGGGTGCGTTTCAGCTCAGCAAGTTCGGCGCGAGCGTGTATATGGCAGAGCTCGTGAGCCTCGGCATGGTGCGCGAGTTTGCGCCCATCATCACGGCGATCATTCTGGCAGGACGCAGTGGTGCTGCGATCGCCGCGGAGATCGGCACCATGGCCGTGAACGACGAAGTCGATGCGCTCAAGAGCATGGGCATCTCGACGGCGCAATACCTCGTGTTTCCTCGCGTTGCGGGGATTACCATCGCCCAACCGCTGCTCACGATCCTGTCGATGGCGATCGGGATCGGGGCAGGGATTGCGATGGGCGGAGTGTTGAACATTCCGTACGCAGTCACGTTTCACCGCATGCAGGAGGCACTGATCCTCGCCGACTTCGGGCTCGGTTTGATGAAGAGCGTGTTGTTCGCGTGGATCATCGGGTTCGTCGGGTGTTTCATGGGCCTCGCGACGCGCGGCGGCGCGCGCAGCGTCGGCACGAACACGACGCGCGCAGTCGTAGTCAGTATTCTGTTGATCGTCATCACTGACAGTATCGTGACGACGGCGTGGACCGTGACTCATGGAACAACCGGCGGCTGACGTAGTCGAGTGTCACGGTCTGGCGTGCGGCTATGCTGAAGAGCCGGTGCTGACGAATGTCGATCTCGTCGCCCACCGGGCTGAGATCCTCGCGATCCTGGGCGGTTCGGGGTCAGGCAAGTCCACGTTGCTTCGAACGATCGCCGGACTGCTCGACCCGCGTGCTGGAACGGTCGAGCTTCTCGGCGAAAACCCGTACGCGCTCGACGGCGCGAATCGCAGGCGAGTCATGCGCCGCACCGGGATGCTGTTTCAACACGATGCGCTCTTCGGCTCGATGAGCGTGATCGACAACATCGCGTTGCCCGTTCTCGAGCTGACACGTATACCCAAAGTGGTCGCGTACGAGATGAGCCGGGCCAAGCTGGCGTTAGTCCAGTTGTCAGAGCTGGAGCACCGGCTGCCTTCCGAGCTTTCGGGCGGACAAGCGAAGCGTGTGGCTCTCGCCCGAGCGACGGTTCTCGATCCGGTCATTCTGTTTTGTGACGAGCCGACGTCCGGTCTCGATCCGGCGACGGCACGGCGCATCGACGAGACGCTCGTGCGTTTCCGCGACGTGCTGGGTGTCACCGTGATCACAGTCACGCACGACGTCGAAGGTGTGCGTGCGATCGCCGATCGCGCGATCGTGGTCGACGACGGGCACGTGGTCGCCGAGGGCTCGATCGAGTCGCTTGAAAAGAGCGACGTGTCCGCGGTGTATAGCTTTTTCCACCGGCGAGAGCCGAAGCCGAATCCGGATAAGCGAGCGGACGAGAGGCATCCATGATCACCAAAGCTCAGAAGATCAAGCTCATCGTGTTCGTGTTCGGTGCGGTCTTGTTAGGCCTCGGAATGTTCGTGTTGTTCGTGCAGCAGCGGCTGTTTCAGTCGACCTCCACGTTCTACGTGCGGGTTCCCGGCAGTGTGAGCGGAGTCGAAGAGGGTGCGACGGTCACCGTGCGTGGCGTGCGCGTCGGTGACGTCGAGGAGATTCAGCTGTACGCGGACGATTTCCAGAGCGTTCGGCTGAAGCTCTCAATCCCGAGCGACACGCCGATCATGAAAGACGCCCGAGCGACTCTCTCCTTCCAAGGATTATCCGGGCAAAAGTTCATCGATATTTCGGGGGCGGGCCAGGACAGGACACCCCTCGCACCTGGGAGCTACATCCCGTACGAGGCTTCGACGCTCGAGCGCGTGACCGATGAAGCGTCGAACCTGATCGCCCAAGCCGGTGGCTTGCTCGGCACCACGAACGAGCTGATCAAGCACGTCGCCGATGTGACGTCACGCCTCGACGTCGAGAAGCTCGATGCGCTCCTCACGAGCACGCAGCACACAGTCGAGCAGTTCGACGCTGCGGGTGCGGAGTTGCACGGCTTGATCCGAGACGCGAGAGCGCCAGTTCAACGGGCCTTGGACTCCGCGGATGCCGCGTTCAAAGGGGCGAACGGAGTCACCGAGGACGCGAGCAAAATCATGTCGAACGCCAACGAGTTGGTGACACAGCTGAACGGGGTGGTTCGCCAGAATGAAGACCAACTTCGCGCGATCACGTACAACTTGAGGGAAGCGACGCAGAGCTTCAAGTATCTCGGGCAAGAACTGCGGCAGCGCCCGTCGCGACTGTTGATCGGCGAGGCACCTCCGGAGAGGAAGCTGCCATGAGCGTTCGCAGTGCATTCGTAGCCGTGGCCTTGCTCGCGGCATGCGCGTCGACGCCGGAGACACACTTCTATCGTTTGTCGGCGCCTACGCTGACCCTCGCGCGTCAGCCAGTCGCTGGCGTGTTGTACGTCGAATCTTTCGAAGCGGATGCGGTCTTCTCGGACGATCGGGTCGTCTATCGAACGAGCCCGTACAAGCTCGACTACTACAACTATCATCGGTGGACGTCGCCGCCGGCAGTGCACCTCACGGACTACCTGCGCGATGCGTACGCTCGCAGTGGCCTGTTTGGTCGCGTCGTGACGGCGTCGACACCGCCGCCGGATGCAATCTTGTCGGGGCGCGTGACCGGCTTCGAGGAAGTCGATGAATCCGCTTCGGTGTGGCTCGGTCGGTTGGAGCTCGAGCTGACACTCTCGGACGCGCAGAGCACCGCGATTCTCTGGAACCAGCGCTTCTCGGAGTCGGAGCCGATCGCGCAACGGACGCCGGAAGGCCTCGCGATCGCATTGAGCACAGCGATGGAGCGCATCGTGCAGTCGAGTGCGCCGGCGCTCGCGGAGGCGATGCGGGCGAAGGCCGCTACGGTACCCGGGCGTTCGATGCCGCCTGAAACCCCGTGAGCTAAAACGCGGCGGCCGCTTGCGCTTGCAGCTTCACGGCGGCGATCACGTCGTCCAGAGGGATGTTGTAGTCGACGAGGTGCATGCCGAAACCGATTCCTTCGAGCAGTGCGTTTCGATACGCGGGAGCCTGGCGTACGTCACCCACGGCCGGATCGGCTGAAACCTCGAGGTAGCTCACACCATTGGTTTGCACACACGTGCCTCGGAAGAAGTCGCGATACAGCAGGAATGGGGTATCGATCCCCGGGATCATGCCGGGAGCACCGAACTGCGGGTTGTGGAGCGAGACCGGAAAGTAGCTGCCGGCGTAGCGTCCCGGGTTGCCCGCGAGCCCCGCGGGCTCGGTGCAAATCACTTGGCCGTTCGGGTCGACGCCTTCGTCGTACTCGAGCGAGCCGGGAATCACATGACCGAATAGACTAGCGCTCGTCGCCGGAGCCTCTTTCGCGTAGCTGTTGAATGCAATGACGCAACCGAGCTCGCCCGGCACGCGGCACGCTGGAATGTTCTTGAACGACCCGCCAAAGCGCTCGCTCGCCGGTGTGTACGGCTGCCCGCCTAACATGACCGCGGAGATCATGCGCGCGCGCAACTCGGGATTCTCATCGATGTCGCGCTTGATGAGTGCCGACGTGATGTAGCTGCCTTGCGAGTGACTCAGCAATACGAACCGGCGCCCTTCGCCATAGTGCTCGAGGTAATAGGCGAACGCATCGCGCACGTCCTGCAGTGCCAAATCTTTGTTCGAATTCGGCGCGAGCGCGATGCCCGACAATCCAGTCTGTCGATACAGCGGCACGAACACGCGGCAGATACTGCTGAATCGCGCCGCCTGACTGAGCAGCGGGTCCAAGACGAAGTTCACGCCCGTATCGCTGAAGTCCGTCATCTGCGCGGTGCGATTCAACCAAACAGTCGGGTACGTGTAAAAGCAGTCGAGCGCCGGATCCGTGGCCGCAATGTGTTTCACGACTTCCTGCGTGCCGTCCGCCTTGAGCTCGGTCGAGTCCAGGTTTCGAGCGCACTCGTTCGGCGAGATGTCGGGCCGACACACCCAATACTCGGGTGTTGCGTAGTCGAGCCGGCCCTCGACGCCGACATCCGTGAAGCGGCTGCGGTTCAGCGTCTGCAGACCGCCGCCGCCACCAGCGTCACTACCTGCGTCAGTGCCAGCGTCTTTCCCAGGGTTGGGTTCAGCCGGATCGTCGTCGCTGCAGGCGATCACGCACGACCCGAGGAGCAAACATGCGAGTACTCGATGGGCCAATCGGAGCCTCCAACGGAAGGGAGCACGACTCACGGAGCTCATGACAAACACGGTACTGGACTGCGCTCGGGCTGTGAATGTCCGCGTAAGTCGTCACACACACGCACATGTCTCCGGTAGCGTACGCGCGCGCTTAGTTCGCGGGGTCGATCGAAGGCTGCGGCTCTGTCAGTCGCGCGACCGCAGCTGCAAGCGGCGCAGCATCGCGCATGCGGCGCGAGCCGAGCACGTTACGCGTCCGCGCGCGGCCGAAATCGACTCAACGTTGCAATCACAGCGACCAACTCCGCGGGTTCCACCGGCTTGGGCAGATGGATCGAATAGCCTGCGTTGAGCATGTTGCGGCGATCCTCCGGCCTCGCATAAGCCGTGAGCGCTGCTGCAGGCACATCGCCACCCTTGTCCCGTGGCCGGCCCCGGACCATACGAATCAAATCGAAGCCGCTCTCACCCGGCATGCCGATATCCGACAACAACACGTCCGGCACGTCGACATCGAACTTTTGTAACGCCTCCGCGACGCTGCCGGCGAGTGTCACTCGGCATCCGCACTCTTCGAGAATCGTTGCGACCAGCCGGCGAGCATCCTCTTCATCGTCGACGACCAAGACGTGTAAACCGCGGATGTGCTCGGGCTTCTCGAATGTATTGCTCGAGCTGAACTGCCGCGATCCAGGTCGCGTGAGCTCTGCAGCCGGCATGATCACGGAGATCGGCAAAATCACCGAAAATGTCGCTCCGCGTCCTTCACCCTCACTGCGTGCGACGATCTGGCCCCCGTGCAGCTCCACGAGCTGACGACTGATCGCGAGACCCAGCCCGAGCCCACCGCGATGCCGTGAAGGGCTCGCATCCTCTTGGCGAAACGGCTCGAACACGTTCGTCAGAAAATGAGGCGCGATCCCTTGGCCAGTGTCAGACACTATGATTTCGAGTGACGATTCGACCCGCCGTACGACGACCTGGACCCGCCCGGTTTTCGGCGTGAACTTCACAGCATTGCTGAGAAGGTTCCACACGATCTGCTGCAGCCGAGCCGGGTCGCCCATGATCGCTGGCAGACTCGTGTCGAGCACGGCCGAGACCTCGATCGCCTTCGCAAGCGCAGCCGGACGAATGGATTCGATCGCCGCCTCGACGACGCGTGCGACGTCGACGTCTTGCACTTCGATTCGCAGCTTGCCACTGATGACGCGCGACATGTCGAGGAGGTCTTCGATCAGCTGCGCCATCGCGACCGCGTTTCGTTCGATCACATCGTGGGCACGCTTCAAGCGAGTCTCATCCATCGCTTGCATCGTCAGCATCTTGGCCCAGCCCATGATCGCGTTCAGCGGCGTGCGCAGCTCGTGACTGACGATTGCGAGGAATTCGTCCTTCGCGCGGTTTGCGTCGTCGGCAGCTCGCCGCGCTTTCTGCTCGGATCGGTAAGTCCGCGCGTTTTCGATCGCATTCGCGCAGCGGCGCGCGAGTTCCTCTGCGAGCTGAAGGTCCTGCTCGGTGTAGCGGTGCCCGGACTCCGCTGCAACGAAGGTCAATGCGCCTAGCACTTCTGCGCGGGCAACCAGAGGAACGACCATCGCCGATCTCAGGCCGAGTGCTCGGGTAATCCGCAGATGCTCTTGATCCACACACTGCGCGACTAACATTGCGTCGGGAATCTCTCGATACAACTCGGATTGCCCGGTCCGCAGTACGTGAGGCAAGCCGGCCGGCGAGTTCGGGTCCGCCGGGTATCGCGCCGCGAGGTCGTTCGCGAGCTGGATTTTAGCCGGGTCGACGTGTGCTACGGCGAGACGCTTGTGCGTGCGATCGACTTCGACGAGATCGACCGCGCACCAGTCGGCAAGTCGCGGCACGGCGAGATGGGCCACGCGCGCGACGGTGAGCTCGTAGTCGAGAGATTCTGCGAGCGCGGACGTGGCGTCTGCCAGGAATGCTCGCCGAGATTCCTCCTGCTTCCGCTCCGTGACGTCGCGGAACACGAGCACGACGCCTTGGATCACTCCGGCGTCCGAGCGGATCGGAGCGCCGCTGTCGTCGATCGGGATCTCGCTTCCATCGCGCGCAACTAACACGGAATGGTTCGTGAGCCCGACTACGCCGCCGCTCTCCAGAACCTGCTCGACTGGGTTTCGCAACGGCACTCGCGTGTGCTCGTGCAGGACGTGAAATACCTCCGGAAGCGGCCGACCGCACGCCTCCGACTCGGTCCAACCCGTCAGTGACTCGGCAACCCCGTTCATCAGTGTGATCGAACCGCTCGCATCCGTCGCGATCAACGCGTCGGCGATGCTTCGAATCGTCGTCGACAGCGACGCGCGCAATCGTTCCGCGAGGGCTGCGGCTGCGTGTTCGGCTTCTAGACGGCGTGCGCGCGCGAGTGCTTGTGCGGACTGACGCGCGAACGTGTGCACGAACGCGCGCTCGTGTTCCGAAAAGCTGCGGGGCTGATGGAAACCCACGCCGAGCATGCCGATCGTTCCGCCTTCTGCGACCAATGGAACGCACCAAAACGCTTGTGCCCGCCCGTCGGCCGGAATCTTCGCGAGCGTGGGGAAAAACGAGAGGTACTGGTCCGGTGTTTCGATCCAAACTGCGTCCGCGTCGCCGGTGCCGATGTGATAGGTTGGATTGCCGGAGCCCGCCGTGATGTGCCGCACGCGGTCGATGACCGTCGGATTGCCGCCACGCTCCGCGATGAGCTCCAACGTTTGGCTGCGTTCGTCGAGCAAATAGAGTGTGCACACGTCCGCTTGCACGAACGTATGCGCCTTGTCGGTCACGACCTGCCCGACACTCTCGGTCGAGGATGCTGCCGCCAGTGCTTCCGAGAGCGCTCCGAGCTGCGACATCTGCTCTAGAGCGACTTGCCCGAGCTTTAGTCGCTCCTTCTCGGCAGCGCGCCGCTCGGTGAGATCGCGCGTGACCTTGGCAAACCCTATGAGGTTTCCGGTGTGGTCGCGAAGCTCGGTGATCACCACACTGGCCCAAAAGCGGCTTCCGTCTTTGCGGATACGCCAACCTTCATCCTCACATCGCCCGTGCTCGAGCGCGCGCTCGAGCTCCATCTCACACTTGCCAGCTCGAACGTCTGCTTCGGGATAAAAGCGTGAGAAGTGCTGGCCGATGATCTCGTCCGCTCGATAGCCTTTGATCCGTTCCGCGCCGATGTTCCAGGTGGCGACGAGCCCGTTCGGATCGAGTATGAAGATCGCGTAGTCTTTGACGCTCTCGACCAGCAATCGAAAGCGTTCTTCGCTGAGGCGCATCGCCTCGTCGTTGCGGCGCCGATCGGTCATGTCGCGCGTGATCTTCGCGAAGCCGATCTTCTCGCCGTTCGTACCCCGCAGACACGTGATCACTACGTTCGCCCAAAACAGCGAACCATCTTTGCGAACACGCCACCCCTCGTCTTCGACTCGGCCCGTGCGCGTGGCGACTTCGAGCTCTCGTTCGCACTTCCACACGTCCTCGGGGCGATAGAATTTCGAGAAGTGTTGCCCGATGATCTCGCGGGCGCTGTAGCCCTTGATCCGGGCCGCCCCGAGGTTCCAACTGGCGATGTGGCCCTCCGGGTCCAGCAGGAACATCGCGTACTCGCTGACTTGCTCGACGAGTAGCCGGAACCGCACTTCGCTTCCGTGCAGCGACTCGCGAGTGCGTTCGAGGGGCTCTTCCTTACTGTCCGGCGGCAAACCCACGTCGCCGAAGCGTAGTCGCGACCGTGCTCACTTGCCAGCGTCGGCTCCCACGATCGGCTTCAAGCTTTCGAGGCCATCGACGACGTCACATTGCAACAGCTCGAGATCCGGATGCTCCCGCCTCGGGGCTTCGACGCGACTCAGGACCAGCGCGACCACGAGATCGCCGGTGCCCATGAACATGCCTTCGATCCAAGCCGCCACGGTGCTGTGGTCTGGTTGTTTACCGACGACTAGCGCGCGATCGAACACGAACGCAGGTTGTAACAAGCCGAGCGAAGATCCGGCCGGTTCCTCGCGCGCGCGGTCGAAACAGACGCCACCGTACGTCGTTCCACCGTAGGCAGCGCGCTGCTCGGCTGCGGCCAAGCCCGGTGCGGTTCCCCGATCGCGCAGCTCGAGCACCCGCATCGCACCGTCGGTATCGAAGATAGACTTTAGCTCGGAAGCGTCGAGCATCAATCGCTCGGGCTCCCCGTCTGCCAATGCTGCGTAGAGCTGCCGGCCAATCTGCCCGAGTGCGAGCTCGCGCGCTTGCGGACCTTCGGGGAGCGGCCTCGGACGGACTGCGGCTGGTGGCGGCGTCGTCGCGCAGCTCGCGAGGAGCACTAACGCCCAGCCAGCGGCGGCGCGCCGGTATCGATCCACGGGATGCGTCATCTGGATTGTTAGCCCCTGTGCTGGACCGCTCTGTCGCGCGTGTGGCGAAGCCGCCTCGCGGGACGATTCTCTCGCAAGTCGCGCACGCGTGCACCATTCCGGCAGCCGCGATCGTGGCGTTCTTGCCGACGTGCGGCAGCACGCGCGGCAGCGCCGCTGAGCTAGCGCGGCTGCTGGCCTGCATCCGACGCGCACAGGCCTAGGCATGACTCGTGCAGGTTGACAGTGGGTGACGTCGTCACCCACTGTATTCGGGAGATTCTCATGGAGCCATCCAGGCAGTTTTCGTTTCGTTTGCCGAAAAGCTTGGTCGATCGCGTTGAACAATGCGCGGACGGTATTCGCGAGAGCGGCTTCGAGGTGACGCGCGCCGACATCGTCCGCTTGCTACTTAACCACGCGCTCGATTCCACCCAGTGCAATCTGAACCGGCTCCTACGGCTCCCACCGACCAAGAAGACGAGAAGCTGACGGCGGCGGATCGGCGACCGGTTTCCGAGCCATCCCCCGTGACCTGCGGAAGTTCATGTCCCTCAAGCAGCTTCTAAGCGAGCGACGCGACGACATCCTGGCGACGTTCGTTCGCGACGTGGAGCGCAAGGACTTGCCGCCGAGGCAGCTTCCCAAGTCCGTCCTGGTCAATCACATCCCGGTGTTTCTCGACGAGATCAACGATGAGCTGATCACAGGCGGTGGTCGCGAGAGTCACGAGGCCCTCGACCTGAACGCGACGGCGCGCCAGCACGGCGGGCAGCGATGGACCGCGGGTTACGACCTCGAAGCCGTCGTCCGCGAGTACGGTGTCTTGCGGTACGCGATCGTCGAGACAGCACGGGCGGCGCAGATGCCGCTCGACGTCGACGAGCTCGAGACGCTCTCGCGCTACCTGAGTGTCGGCATAGCGGGAGCAACGGCGCAGTACGTGCGTTCGCGTGAGGAGCAGCTCACTGCACGCCAAGCCGATCTGCAATTTCTCACCGAAGCGGGTGAGCTACTGGGATCATCACTAGACTATCACTCGACTCTGACCAGGCTCACGCGGCTGATCGTCCCTCGACTCGCGGACTTCTGCGTCCTTCGCCTCGAAGGCTTCTCCGTGGACGAGCTGCCGATCGCGCACGTAGACCCTGCGAAGTCCGATTTGGTGCGGCAGGTTGTGCGCAACCTCGAATCGCCCTTTGGTCACCGCGCCGTGATTCAAAGTGGCGCTCCCTTGCTGATCGAGTCGACGCCGCCCGACTACTGGGAAAGCATCACGAAGTCCCCGGACGTGTTGGCGTCGATCCAACAACTCGGTCCGACTTCATGGCTCGTCGTCCCGTTCCGGATCAAGCACAACGTGATCGGGACACTGACACTCGGTTGTAGCGATTCGGCGCGTCATTACTCTCCCCCCGACTTGTTGCTCGCGAGCGACCTCGCCCGACGCGCAGCGAGTGCGATCGACAACGCGCAACTCTACGAACTGTCGAGGACGGAGCGCGCGAGAGCCGAAGCTGCGACGCGCGCGAAGGACGAATTCGTGGCGGTCGTAACGCACGAGCTCCGCACGCCGCTGAACGTGATCATCGGTTGGGTGCGGCTGCTTCGAAGCGGTTCGCTAGCCCCTGGCACAAAAGAGCACGCGCTAGAAGTGATCGAACGCAACGCGGACGCACAGAGCCGTTTAGTCTCGGACTTGTTGGACATCAGTCGTGTGCTCACCGGCAAGGTGCGAATCGAACCGGCGCAGGTCGATCTCGGGAGCATTCTGACACTGGTGTTGGAAGACGCCCGCCACGCACTCGATTCGAAGCGGCTGCTGTTGCATCTCTCGCTCACCAGAGAAGCTACAGTGTTGCGCGGTGATGCCGAGCGCTTGAAGCAGGTGATTTGGAACTTGCTGCTCAATGCGATCAAGTTCACACCGAAGGGCGGACAAGTTTGGGTCAGCCTGCAGCGCGTCGAGTCGGATCTCGAACTCACGGTCACTGACAGCGGCATCGGTATGTCGCCCGAATTTCTTCCGCATGTGTTCGATAGCTTTCGACAGTTCGATTCGAAGATCACGCGGCCGCATGCAGGATTGGGAATCGGGCTCTCGATTGCGAAACACTTGGTCGATCTCCATGGCGGCTCGATCGACGCGCACAGTGACGGAGCGGGAAAGGGCGCTTCGTTTTTCGTTCGGCTTCCCGTCAGCCCGATCATTTCAACGACCGTAGGTGTGACTAAAGTGCCTGCAACCACAGACTCGCGCCGTCAACAGTTCACGCGCAACAGCACGCTCGCCGGTGTGAGTGT
>DASRXR010001022.1:0-17365 GCA_035687405.1 Polyangiales bacterium | reverse complement strand
ATTTTGGCCGTCATTGCGGCACAGCGATTGTGCCAGCTCGGCCGCGCAAACCACGCGACAATCGAAAGTCGAAGTAACGGTGCAGGTGGCGCAGCACTGGATCTTGGCTCGTCTGCGCAACGAGACATTCTTCTCCTTCCGATATTGGTTCCCTAGTAGCAACTGCGCGGCTTGTTCGATCTCCGCCTGGATCAAGACCTCTGGATGGGCTGTCGGATCGAGGCTGCGGAAATAGCCGTTCGATGCGTCCGACATCTCGGCTATCGACTGATATCGCCGAGAATGATTTTCAGCAGTCGCTTTACTGATGATCGGCCAAAGTGATCTATCGATGACGTCCTCTGTCATCACGATCGGAGATAATCCTGTAAGTAGTTCATAGAGTGAGCGTGCCAGCATGAATACGTCCGTCCGAACGTCTGCTCGACTACTGCCGCCTCGCATGCGCTGTTCCGGCGCCAAATACTCGTCCGTGCCGAGAATCGTCGTCATTCGCGTTAGTCTGGACGTGTCAGCGCTAATGATACGTGCCAAACCCAAATCGCTTACAACCGTATTCTCTCCGAAGACAAGCATGGTCAGCGGCTTGACGTCGCGATGAACGAGATCGGCTGCGTGAAGTGCATGTAAATCCGCGCAAATCTGCAGCACTCGTCGGACCAAAGCCAGTTTGTCGGCTCGATGGACCACCGCCTAATCCGCAGCGTGCTGTCCGCCATGGGCATCACGAAATACGGAGGTGCATGCTCCATATTCTATAGTGCTGTTCGATGGTGGCTCCGATCCGTGGCGGATAGTCGTGCTCAGTTGTCATGCGGACTTCGTTATCGTTGGGTAGCTCGACTTCTGCTCGCCGAATTCTCGATCAGATAAAGAAGCGACTCTGGAGAGGCCTCTTCGGAGCTTCTCCAAACCGTCGCGCGACCTCGGCCAGCATCGCGGCCTGGCTTAGCGTCGCCGGCATTCGATCGCGAAGCGTCGTTGTGCCAGCGCGTGCTCTGCACGTGGGCGGTTGAACAAGACAACGTCTTGCACACCCGCCCTGCACAGGCAAATTGGTGGGGGAGCCCCCGACGTCGCACGACGAACATCCGCGCATGCGAATGCACGCGAAGTACGCGCGCAAGCGGGTGGAGATGCACCTGACCGACCCGCGTGTTCACCCGAAGCGGCATGCTGAACCCGGTCGAGTACCTGGGTGCGATGCGCGCGGGCGAAGCCGCCGGCCGGCGCTTGATCGATTGGGACGAGACGCACAAGCGGCTCATGCTGACGCTCACTTTGGTTTGCGGCGGCGCTGGCGTTCGTCTCAAAACGCGCAGGAAGGCGACTGCGACCGCGAAGCGCTCGACGAGACCAGGCACACTAGTTTCTTCCGGACCCGAACACGCCCGAGCGGAAGCAAGGCCGATGTCGTGCGGCGGTTCCCACTGGAAGTACCGGTGGCGCAGGTGATCGAGACGGCAGCGCCGTGGCTCATCAGCCGCAGCGATGTCCACACGACGCGGCGGCTGATGCGGCTCGAAGCGATCGACGGCGTGTCGCACAGCCGCTTTGGCGAACGGTCCGAGAAGTCTGCGCTGCCGAGCGTTTCGCTCGTCTCACTAACGCCTTTCGAAAAAGCGTTAGTGAGCAGCGAGCCAGGCATGCGAAATCATTCACGACTCTCGGTGACCCCAACGGGAATTGAACCCGTGTTACCAACGTGAGAGGCTGGTGTCCTAACCGCTAGACGATGGGGCCTTCACTCCTGTAAGGCCCGCGTGACTCACCCACGGGGACCCTCGGCACGCACTTTCGTGCCACCGATCGCTTACAAACCAAGCGAGAAGCTTGGGTTCGGGGACTAGGATTCGAACCTAGATATCCAGAGCCAGAATCTGGAGTCCTGCCGTTGGACGATCCCCGAATGGGCGCCTTATTTACGGGGCCTCCCCTACCCTGTCAAGCAATGCGGTTCCTGGGCCAGCGACTCACACGCCCCAAGCCCTTCACGCACGACTCGCAGGTCAGGAGCTGTACGCTCATGAAGCCTCGACCGCTCGATCCAGCCGGGCCTTCGCAATTCGCATGTCGATGATGGCATTGACGAGGTCGAGGCGCGCCGTGCGCAAGTCGCCCTCGGCATCGATGACGTCGATCGCCACCGCAGCACCAGCACGGAACTGCTCGCGGCGGACACGGTAGCTCTCCTCCGCCGCCGCAATGCCCGCCCGCGAGCTCTCGAGCGCCGCACGCGCCGAGTTGTAGTCCTCGAAGGCCTGCGTGACCTCGATCCGCAACGCGTCCTCAAGCGACTCGAGATCCGCAAGCGTCTGCGCCAAATCGGCACGCGCCTGGTCGGCAACCTTGCTGTTGCCACGCCAATCGTTCGGCGACCAGCTCAAGCTGGCATACAGCGCCCAACTCTCGTGCCACTCGAACGCAGCACCGAAATAACG
This sequence comes from Polyangiales bacterium, assembly GCA_035687405.1. GTDB lineage: Bacteria > Myxococcota_A > Polyangia > Polyangiales > JAFGIB01 > JADGRF01. Next base: position 14,924 of record DASRXR010001022.1, on the reverse strand, counting down.
CTGGTTCGGATTGCTGTACTCCGCAGTTCCACCAACCGAGAGCTGAGGCAACTCTGCACCCTGCGCCGCATCGACCGTGTGCTCGATCGCCTCGAGCGAAATTCGCAACTGACGCAACTCCGAACGATTCGCGAGCGCCTTCGCAAGTAACGCGTCGGTCGTTTCCGTGAGCGCCGGAAGCTCACTCTCGAGATCTTCGGCAATCGTGACGTCTTCGTTCCCCTCGAGATGCGCGAGCGTAAACAATCCGGAACGCGAGGTCGCAACCAGACCTTGGGTGCGCGAGACCGCAACCTTCGCCGAGGCGACCTGCGCATCTGCACGCATCAACTCGACCTTCGCGAGCGAACCGGCATTCACGAGCGCATCGACGTCCTTCTGATGTGCCTCAGCCTGCGCCTGCGCCGACTTCGCGACCATCAACGCTGCCCGCGCACGCGCATAGTTGTAATAGGCCTCGCGCGCCTGCAGCGCGATCGTATGCGCCTGCACCTTGCTCTGCAGCTTTTGCGCATCCGCACTCTTCTGCGCGGCTTTGTAGCGCGGAATGATCGTGAAAAAGAGCGAGCTCACAGGATACGAGAGTCGCGCCTGAAACAAGCCGGTGTGCTGCTGCGTGCGAAACGCACGCGCTGCCTCGGGCCCGAGCTGCTCCGCGAACTCGGGCGGCGGCACCTTGCTGAGCAGCGTGTAGCGCGCTTCGAGATCGAGCCGCGGATACAACGTGACGTTCGCCTGCTCAGCCGCAAGCGCCGCGCGACGCGCAGCAGCTTCAGCTCTCGCAACCGACGGCGCAGTCTCCGCCGCACGCTTCGCAGCTTGATCCGAAGTGAGCGGCGCACCTCCACGCAACGCACTCGGAAGATCGAAACCTTCCGGGGGCACGTTCGAAGGCCCAGGCGCTGCACCCGGGTCGACCGGATTGGCCGACGGCACAGCACCAGCCGCTGCTGCGGCTGGTGGCGGCGCCGTACCCGCAGCTGCTCCGGAAGGCTGCGCTGCTGGCGGCGGCGAAGGCGCAGCCTGAGCAGGTGCAGCGGGAGCACTACCCGCAGGCGGAGCAGCCGTCGTACGCGGCGACGTTTGAACAGGCTGAGTTTGAGCGCGTGCAACCGAAGATAATAGAGCGATACCGATACAGCTACCGGCGATGAGCGATGTAACAACCAAGCGTGCGCGCATGACGAGGGTCCTCCAGTGACCGCAGGGCGCGCGTAGTGTGCCTCAAACACAGGCCCAGGCGATCGCTCTTTCTTGCCCCTCCTCTAGGGCCGCGCATCGCGGGCGGCACCCCCTAACCGCAATCAGTCATGCCGAAGACGTGTCGATCGACTCGGAAGAACTGTCTGGGAATCCGCCTTCAGAGCGTGAATCGCCATTCACGAGGCCGTAGGAGCCCGGCAAATACTGAACAAGCCACGGCTAAACGGCTGAACGCGGAACGGCGAGCACTCGAAAGTACCCGCCGATAATCACGCGTGACGCCCAACTCAAGTCAGCCGAAAACCACCGAATCAACGTCGCCGGAAGAGCGGACGCGGATCGTCGGTCGCACCTTGATACGTCACAGAGAATTCCTGAAAGGCTTTCAACGCGCCGTCGATGTCCTTGCCCGCCTTGAGCTCGAACGCATCGAATCCGCAACGCTCCATGAAGTAGAGCTGGTCGCGCAACACATCACCGACCGCGCGAATCTCGCCTTTGTAATTAAAGCGTTCGCGCAACAGGCGCGCCGTCGTGTACCCGCGTCCATCCTTGAAGCCAGGGAACTCGACCGCAACGAGGGCGAGATCCGGCAAGAACTCCGCGACTAGCTTCGCCTCCTGATCGCTGCGCAACTGAACGCCGACTTTGCGGCCTTGCAGCGCAGAACGCAGCTCGCGATAGCGATCGAGACTCACGATGACGTCGCCGCTCGCAGGCAAATCGTTCCCGTCCGGGACGTGGACGAAGCCGTCTTCGACGATCTCGCGATGCCTAATGATCCGCATGCACGGCGCCTTTCTGTGCCGGAGGCGGATACAAGACTTCCTTGAACGGCCCGAGCCCGACGCGACGCACGACGTCGATCAAGCGATCCTCGGCCGACGCGCGGATCTTCAGGTAGTGCTCGAGCACCTTCTCGACCGCACCGACGATCTCAGTCCGCGAGAACGCTTTACCGAGTACCTGACCGATGCTCGCATCGTGTCCGGCCGAACCTCCGAGCATCAGCTGGTAAAACTCTTCGCCCTGCTTGTCGATCCCGAGGATGCCGATGTTGCCGACGTGATGGTGACCGCAGGCGTTGATGCAACCGGAGATCTTCAGGTTCAGCTCGCCGAGGTCGTTCTGGTAATCGATGTCCTCGAAGCGCTCCATGATCGCGAGGCCAATCGGGATGGACCGCGCGTTCGCGAGAGCGCAGTAGTCGAGACCCGGGCACGCGATCAGATCGGTGAGCTTGTTCGCGTTTGCGGTAGCGAGGCCGAGCGCCGCCAGCTCGCGATGCAACTCCGCTAACTGGGTGATCTCGACGTCCGGCAAGATCAAGTTCTGGGTGTGCGTGACGCGCAGCTCCCCGAAGCCGAACCGATCCGCGAGATCGCTGAAGCGATCCATCTGCACGTCGGTCATGTCACCGGGCGGCGTGCCCTTCTCTTTGAGCGACACGACGACCGAGACGTAACCCGGGACCTTGTGGAGCGCCGTGTTGTTCTGGACAAAACGCGCGAGGTCACGGTCCTTCCCGAGCTTGTACGAGTCGAGCAGCGTGTCCGCCGCGTCGAGCTTTTTATATGCCGGCGGGGTGAACTGCTTCGCAACGCGTTCGATCTCCACGTCCGTGAGCTTCAGCGGACCGTCCTTGATGAACGCCCACTCTTCTTCGACGCGCCGGCGAAACTCGTCCGCACCGAGCGCATTCACGAGGATCTTGATGCGCGCCTTGAACAAGTTGTCGCGGCGACCGTACGTGTTGTACACGCGCAAGATCGCCTCGAGGTACGAGAGTAAGTCGTGCCGCTCGACGAACTGGCCGATCACCGGACCGATAAACGGCGTGCGGCCCATGCCACCGCCGGCAATGACTTCGAATCCGCGCACGCCTTGAGCGTTTTCGACGATGCGCACACCGATGTCGTGAAACTGAACGGCTGCGCGATCGATTCCCGGCGTCGCACTGATCGCAACTTTGAACTTACGCGGAAGCGCTGCGAACTCCGGATGGAACGTCGACCACTGGCGCATGATCTCGCCCCAGGTCCGCGGGTCTTCCAACTCGTCACGCGCCACACCGGCGAAGTGATCCGACGTGATGTTGCGGATGCAGTTGCCGCTCGTCTGGATCGCATGCATCTCAACCGACGCGAGATCTTCGAGAATCTTCGGCACGTCTTCGAGCTTGGGCCAGTTGTATTGAATGTTCTGGCGCGTCGTGAAGTGGCCGTAGCCCTTGTCGTACTTGCGCGCGACGTGCGCGAGCATGCGGAGCTGCTTCGTCGATAGAGTCCCGTACGGGATCGCGACACGCAGCATGTACGCGTGGAGCTGCATGTAGAGGCCGTTCTGCAAGCGCAACGGCTTGAACTCGACTTCCTTGATCTCGCCCGAGAGACGCCGCTCGACTTGCCCACCGAACTGCTTGGCGCGCTCTTCGACGATGCGCCGATCGTACTCATCGTAGTGATACATAGCTGCTGTTCTCCGTCGCCGAGACTTTTGCCCTCAAAAGTCCCCAGCTTTCGCTACCTAGCGGCTCACGCTCGGATCGGGGCGGCGCACACGCACCGAGGGGCCCTGCTCTCGGATGCGTTCACGCGCGGAAAGCGCGTCGAGACCCTGCTGCGCAACACCGACCTCCGTCAAGTAAGGATCGGACACGATGCGTTCGGCCCCCAAAACGAGCTGGCGAGCGGCCTCAGCGGCGTCTTTCGTCTCGAATAACTGAGCCTCGCTCAGCTGGTGGCCGAACTCGCCACCGGCACGCAGCCACGCGACCGATCCGTCAGCCGTGAAGTTGCCCGTCACAACCCACTTGAGGGGTAGTTTTCCCATGCCCGGACTGTGGGATAGCGGCTGCGATAATGCAATGATATTCTCTTGATGGAATCGATAGCTCTTTGTTATGTCGCTAACTCGATGAATTTGAACCACTTACGTGTATTTGCGAGCGTTGCCACCCACGGCAGCCTCACTCGCGCGGCCCGCGCACTGCACGTGAGTCAGCCCGCGATCTCCAAACAGCTCGGAGACCTCGAGCAGGACCTCGGTGCGCTGCTCGTGGATCGCCTGCCGCGCGGTGTGCGGCTGACGGCGGCAGGTGAGGTGTTGTTCGCACACGCGCAGCGAATCCTGTACGCCGAACGCGCCGCCGAGTCGGAGCTACGTGACCTCGCCGGGCTCGAAGCCGGCCGGCTTTCGATCGGGGCAAGCACGACCGTCGGCGGCTACTACGTGCCGAGCCTGTTCGGCGAGCTGCACCGCACACACCCGCGCCTCGCGCTCGAGTTGCGCATCGCGAACACGGCAGCGATCCAAGAAGCGGTGCTCGAGAACAGACTCGATCTCGGTCTCACCGAAGGTTTGATCAGTGCAGAGGCGCTCGAGATTGAAACCCTCGCCGCAGACGAGTTGATCGCGATCGCGGCACCAGGTCACCCCGCGCTCGAGAAGGCGCCGCTCACTGCACGCGCGCTCGTGTCGCTACCGCTATTGATGCGCGAGGTGGGCTCCGGTTCGCGCGAGGTCGTCGAATCCGCGCTGCTGGATCGCGGGCTTCACGTGCAACCGATCATGGCGCTCGGCAGCACCGAAGCGCTGAAGAACGCGGTGCTTCACGGACTCGGCGTGGCGATCGTCTCGCGGCTCACCGTCGAATACGAGCTACGGACCGGTCGGCTATTCGAGCTCGCGCTCTCTGACCTGCGCATCCGGCGCAGCCTTCGACTCGTGACGCTTCGCGGGAAGCGCCCGAGCCCCGCCGCGTCCGCGTTTCTCGAGCTGGTGCGCAAGCGGCAAAAAGCCGAAGCCTCGCTGCGTGGCGACGTGTACGCCATTTGATCCAAAGAGTTGCGTCGCACGCTCAACTGACAGATTGTCACCAGGCCGCGGAGCAGCGCGTCAGATTGTCGCCGAGCCTGCCGTGAAGCATGGTAATTCCGCGGAGGTAGCTGTGGATCAACGTTTGCATAACGGCCGGGCCATGAGGCGCACACTTTGGTTTTGGGTCGGGCTGGTCGGCAGCTGCTGGCTGCCTGCGTTCGCGCTCGCGCAAAGCTCTACGGAGACGACGCCGACTGCCACCTCGACCTCGGGCGGCATCGGGGTCCAACTCAAAAGCGTCGGTGACGAGTCGTACACCTCGCAAGCGCTTCGCGGGACGCCGCTCGGTAAGACGCAGTGCGACCTGAAGGTCAACCTCGTGTTCGTTCTCACGAACCTCGCCGTCGGCTCGAGGTCGCCCAAGTACATCGAGATCTACAAAGGCACCGCGTGCAACACGACCGAGGGTAAAGACGGCCTCGGAAACGACGACTGCGAACGGATCAAGTTCATCAATCGAACGCAGTCGAGCACGTACGAGATGCTCGATATTCCGATCGAGGACGTGTGCAACAGCGAGGGCGACGTAACGTTGTGGTTCTTGCCTGTCGACACACTCGGGACCAACGCGAACATAACGCCCTACGGCATGTACGACCTGCCGCTCGACACGATTGCTCCGAACCCACCAGCGAACGTGAAGGGTGGCGACGGTGAAACGCAGATTCGAATCACCTGGGAACGCACCGACTCGAACATCTCGCGCAATTGGCTGATCTGGGATCCGAAGCCAGTCAGCGGAGTAATCACGACCGACGGTGGCAGCGCAGGTAGCGCGGCCGTGACAGACGACGACGGTGGCACGGACGACGGTATAGTCGACACGTCGTGCGGCTCACCGCTGCTGACCCCGGGCGAAGCGATCGACGTCGACAAGTTGCCGAAGGGCCTCTCCCGCAAGCAAGCCGTCGGCAACGTCGAGAGCGCGGAGCTCTCCGGCTCCGACATCAACTCGCCGCGTGCAGCCGTCGCAGTCGTCTCTCAGGATCTCGCCGGCAACTTCAGTATGCTCTCGAACGTGACGTGCGTGAACGTCGTCGACACTTCGGGATTTTGGGACGAATACAAAGTGAATGGCGGCGACGCCGACGGCGGCTGCGCGTGCTCGCTGCCGGGCTCGCTCACGGCGGGAACGCGGCACTCTGCCGGTGGCCTGCTCGCCGCCTTCGCGCTGTTTGGACTCGTGATCGTGCGTATGCGGCGGAAGAGGCTTTCATGACGCGAATCGGCTTTGGGTCGTTGCTGCTCCTAGCTGCCAGTGCAGCTTGGAGCGGCGCGGCGCACGCGCAGTCGGATGCAAGTACCATCCCGGCTGCCCGCAAGATTTCTTCACCCGAGCGCTTCGTCATCGAGCTGCGCGGCGGGCCTTATCAACCGGATCTCGGCGGCAACGGTGCATTCGACCGCTTCTTCGGCGGCGACTCGGGACCGCTCTTGGGTTTGCAGATCAGCTACATCGCCTACCGCGTGCCCGACATCGCGTACGTGACGTTCGGTGGTGGATTCAGTTGGGTGAACTTCTCCGGCGCTGCCGTCGCCGTAAACGGCTCCGGCGACGTCACGGAAGAGACGTCCCTCGTCTTACTACCGCTGAGCGCCGTCGCGTCGCTTCGAATCGACGCGCTGCCGCGCAAGCTCGGGCTGCCGTTCATCTTCGCCGGCAAGATCGGCTGGCAGTGGGCGTTCTGGGACACCGACACCGGCGCGAAGAACGATGCGTCGGGCTGGGCCGTGGGGCTTCTCTACGGCGCGCAGCTCGCGCTCGACCTCGACTCGTTCGACTCTGCGGCTGCACGCAGCCTGGACGAGGAATGGGGCATCAATCATTCGTATCTGTTCTTCGAGGTCTACCGCTTTTCACCGACATCGGCGTCACTGCCCGTCGGTGGGACTGGCTGGGTTCTCGGTTTGGGTTTCAATTTTTGAATGGAACACGGCGTTCGGCTGACGCTGGCCTACGACGGTACGAACTTCGCGGGGTTTCAGCGCCAAGCTGAAGGGCGCACGATTCAGGGCGTGCTCGAGGAGGCGCTCGCGCGCATCGCGCAGCATCCAGTGGTGATTCGGGGCGCATCGCGGACCGACGCGGGCGTACACGCCGAAGGCCAAGTCGCGGCGTTTACGACCACGCGCGAGCTCGAGCCGCGGCGCTGGGTGCTCGCGATCAACCGCTATCTGCCCGACGACGTCGCGGTGCAGGCCGCCACCAGCTGCGCGACCGACTACAACCCGCGCTACGACGCGCTCGACAAGACCTACCGCTACTTGTTCTATTTCGGCCTCGCGCGGCATCCGCTCTGGGCACCGCGTGTCTGGCACCTCGGGCGCGAAGTCGCGCGGGCGCGGCGCATCGAGACACGAACTGGTGTCGCGACTTCAGCGCTCGACTTCGAGGCCATGCAGCGGACGGCGGCGAGCATGCTCGGCCGCCACGACTTCCGCGCATTTCGTGCGTCCGACGACGTGCGCGAACGAAGCGAACGCACGCTCCACTCGATCGAGCTCGTCCGCAACTTTCAGAGCCATCCCGACCTGGTCGCGCTGGAGGTCCGCGGCGATGCGTTCATGAAAAACATGGTGCGCGTCATCGCAGGGACCCTGGTCGCGGTGGGTCGCGGGCGACTGACGCCCGACCAAGTGCGCGCGCTGCTCCAGCCGGGCCAGATCCGAAACCCGTACTCCGAAACTGCACCGCCTCAAGGCCTCACCTTGGTTCGGATGACACTCGGGCGAAAGGCTGCAGCTCAGAGCAGCGGCGCCCTCACCTAGCCGTCATTCCGCTCAGCGTGATGATCCGGCTGCGCACGCGCTGAATTACCGAAGAGGGATCGAGTGCTTGAATCTCGGACGGCAACAGCGGCTCGCCGATGTGGACTTCGATCTTGCCCGGCCAAAACAACAAGCTGTGTTTCGGTCCGACCTTCGCAGTTCCGCGCAAGCCGACCGGATAGATCGGCACGCCGGCAGTCCGCGCAAGCCGAAAGCCGCCGCTCTTGAAGTCGAGCAGGCGCTCCGAGTCGCCTCGAGTTCCTTCCGGAAAAATCAAAACCGTGCGGCCGTCCCGCACTTGCTGCGCAGCCGATTGGATCGCCTTTTTCGCTTGATCGTGCTGGCCGCGATCGACGATCACGTGGCCGCCGGCGCGCAGCGCTGCAGCTAAGAACGGCACCTTCAAGAGCTCGCGCTTCGCCATGAACCCGGGAATGTTCGGCAGCGCGATGAACAGCGCGACGATGTCGGCGTAACTCGCGTGGTTCGCCATCACCACGCAACCGGCGCCGCTGTCCGCCATGTGCTCCGCACCGTACACCACGAGCTCGACACCCCAGAAGCTGGTGAGCCCGCGCGCCCAGTAGCGCTGCATGCGCTTGAAGAACCCGGGGTCACGCAGCAGGACGCCCGTAGTCACGGCAAACGTGACCATGAAAGCCGTCCAAACCCCGAAAAAAATGGAGTTAGCAACCGCCCGAACCACGATCAGCGGGTTTCCACTGACGCGTTCCGGCGTTACCTCGGAGGAAGCATCCTCTCGCGCATGCATCGGGCGGCAACCTACCACAATTCACGAGCTGCCCACCTGCCGCATGGAGGAGCAGAGTGCTATCGTGGATCGAGCTCGTGGCGGGGTTCCGGCAAATCCTGGCGCAAGACAGTTTGGCTTTTCGTTTAGCCGCACTCGTGATCTGTGCTGCGACCGGCTTGTTAGTCGGGTCGGCCCGCGCAGACGACAGCGCGCAAGCCGCGCCGCTCACCGATCCCCCAGCTGGATACGCGACGGAGCGTGAAGGCAACGTGCGCTGGACGTACCCGCTCTCGGCTGCAGACGAGGTCGGAGCACTGCGCACGTACCAGCGGCTCGCGTGGCGCCGTGTCGTTTCCGAGCTCGGCGCGTCCGTCTCTGACACGCTCGACATCCGCGTCGCGTTGAACCCCGAACAGATGCAGACGCTCGCGCCGCCGAACTCCGCACTGCCGGGCTACGCGGACGGCATCGCTTTTCCGAAGTCCGGGCTCGTGCTTCTGACGCTGACCGCGCCGGAAACGTTCTTTCGGCCGGACATGAATCGCGTGCTCACACACGAGCTATCGCACGTGGCGCTCGAACGCGCAGTTCGCGGCGCTGCGCTGCCGCGCTGGTTCAGCGAAGGCGTCGCGGTGCATCAAGCCGGCGAGAGCTCGCTCACTCGGATCGAGACGCTCTGGAACGCGACCTTGCGCGGAAACCTGCTGTCGCTGGCCGAGCTGTCGAACGCTTTTCCGAACGGCCATAGCCAGATCGACCTGGCGTACGCGCAAAGCGCGGACTTCGTCGGCTTCATGCTCGACGGGCACGACGAGCGCGGCCACTTTCACGCCTTGCTTCGGGAGCTCGCGAACGGAAAGGCGTTTCCGGAGGCAGTGCAGGCGACCTACCACGTGCCGCTCAGCTACCTCGAGCGCGAGTGGCGCGCAGGCTTGCAGCGTCACTTCGGGCGCTGGCCCGCGCTGTTCATGGGCCTCACCGTGGTGTGGGTGCTCGGCGCCGTGCTGCTCGGCATCGCATTCGTGCGGACGCGCCTGCGCCACCGCGCGACCTTGCGTCGCTGGGCGATCGAAGAGGCACCGATCCTGAGCGCTCCGCCTCCGCCCCCGCAGCCTGCTGGGGCGACGCAATCGAGCGTCGACGAGTTCTTCGAAAATCGCCGCACGCAGTCGGATTCAGGCGTGCCGACCGTAATTCACGACGGCCAGCACCACACGCTTCACTGAGCTCGGACGCGGCCTACTTGCCGCTTCCTTCTTGGTGGATCGGGAACTTCGGCGTGCCTGCACGCGCGCGCTTCTTCGCCTGTTGCCTGCCGTTGCTCGCTTGCTTCCTGCGACGGCGAAGCTCGGTCTTTTTCGTATCCGATGCCATGCGGTTCTCCCTTTGGGCGCGCTGATGTAACGGACCTAGGAGGCCGCGTCAAACCCAGCCGGTGGAAACACCAGCCCCTAGGCTCGAAACGACCTCAGAGGCACGCATAAACCGCGTCGATCAGCCGCCGCGGGCGCGCTCCGACCAGGATATCCGGTCCGGCGCGATTCATCACGTAGCCAAAGCCGAGGCCCGCATCCGGATCGGCAAATGCGATCGACCCGCCCAGCCCGGGGTGCCCGAAGCTGCGCGGATTCGGGCCGAACCGCCCCGGCCCACTCCCCTGGGACAGCATGAAGCCGGGGCCGAAGCGCGTGACCAGCCGCAGGACGTCGTCCTGACCGTACGAGTACTCGGCCGTGCAGCGTTCGACCCCTTCCGGACTGAGCACGCGCGTGCCGCCGCCAGCTGCATCCGCTGCGACCGCGCCGTAGACCATCGCGAGACCGAGTGCGCTCGCGTGCCCATTCGCGGACGGAATCTCGCTACCGCGCCAGCGCCGCGAGTTCACCGCCCCGGGTGCCGAAGGCGGATTCGAAAATGCGAGTGCGGTCAGCGACTCGGGCTCGCTGCGCTGGACGTGGAGCAGATCCATTTCGCCCGGCGCAGGTTGGAGACCGAGCGGCCGCGTGAGCTTCGCGACTCGCGCGTCGGCTTCGGCCGGCAACCCGATGTACGCGTCCGCGCCGAGCGGCCCAGCGATGTTCTCGCGAAAATACACCCCGAGCGTGCGACCTGCCGTACGGCGCACGAGCTCGGCGAGCAGAAATCCGAACGTCTGGGCGTGGTACGCGTGTTTCGTACCCGGCTCCCAGAGCGGCGCAGCTTCCGCGAGGGCACGCGCCATCTGCGCTTGATCGTAGAGCGCTTCGTGCGGCAGCGGCTCTCGCAGCGCGGCCAAGCCCGCGCGATGGCCGAGCAACTGGCGCAGTGTGACCTCGGCTTTGCCGGCGGCGGCGAACTCGGGCCAGTAGCGCGCGACAGTCGAATCGAGGTCGAGCGCGCCTTCGTCGATCAGGCGCTGCACGCACAGCGACGCGAGGCCTTTCGTCGTCGAATACACGTTTACGAGCGTGCGCTGCGTCCAGGCTGTTTTGTCCGCGCGCGACGCCGCGCCTGCCCACAAGTCGACACACGTGCGCCCGTCGATCTGCACCGCGACTGCAGCACCGATCTCACTGCCTTCATCGAAGTTCGCACGAAACGCCTCGCGCACGGGCTCGAACGCCGGATCGCAGTGGCCGCTCACAACCAGTGCTTCCGCCGCAGTCACGTCAACCGCCCTCCCCGTCATCGGCCGATTCGGGTTCGGGCGGCGTGTCGTCATCCAGGTGATCGAGAAAGCCTTCCGGCAGCGCGACCTTCTGCGTGCCGCTGGTCTTACCGCGCGGCACGCGCATCGCCAGCACGGGGAACGGCTCGTTTGCATCGAGCTGCGCCAGCGCTGCCTCGAGCCCGGCCAGCGTCTCGACGCGCATCAAGCTCTCGCGCATGCGCGCGCTGCCGCGAAAGCCTTTCGTGTACCAGGTCGCATGGCGGCGAAACTGCCGCAGCGCCGGCCCTTCGCCGATCCAAGCCGCGAGCGCTCGCGCGTGGCGCAGCATGATCTGCGTGATCTCACCGAGCGACGGTGGAGCCTTCGGCTCACGACCGTCGAACACATCCGCGAGATCGCGAAACAACCACGGCCGGCCGAGACAACCGCGACCGACGACGACGCCGTCGCAATCCGTTTCCCGCAGCATGCGAAGCGCATCGTGCGCCTCCCAAATGTCGCCATTTCCAAGCACCGGAATGCGCGTGACGTGGGACTTCAGCTCACCGATCGCCGCCCAGCGAGCCTGGCCGTCGTACAACTGCGCGGCGGTGCGTGCGTGCAGCGCGACCCACGCGCAGCCTTCTTCTTGGCCGATCCGCCCGGAGTTGCGAAACGTGAAGTGATCGTCGTCGATCCCCATCCGGAACTTGATCGTGACCGGAATCGCGCCCGCGTTCTGCACCGCTGCACGCACGATGTTTGCGAGTAGCTTCGGCTTCAGCGGAATCGCAGCGCCACCCCCGCGCCGCGTGACCTTGCGAACCGGGCAGCCGAAGTTGAGATCGATGTGATCGACCCGCGCCTCGCCGACGAGGCGCTTCACCGCTTCACCGACGTAGTACGGATCGACACCGTAGAGCTGCAGCGAGCGCACCTGCTCGTCGGGCGCGAACTCCGCGAGCTTGTCCGTCTTCGCGTTACCTTCGACGAGCGGCCGGGCCGTGATCATCTCGCTCACGTACAAGCCGGCCCCGAACTCACGACACATCGAGCGAAACGGCGGATTTGTCACGCCTGCCATCGGCGCGAGCACGACCGGCGGCCAGACCTCGCGCGAGCCGAGCGCCAGCGGGCGAAATTCACCTGGCCGCGCCAGCGCGACGCCTTGATTCAGCTCACTTCGATACGACCCGTCCATGTGTGCGCGCGGACTATGCGTGCGATCCGGCGCCTCGACAAGCGGCGGCTCGGACCCACTCATTTCGCGCCTTGCTCGAGTAATTCTTCGACGCGAGCGGCGACGGCGACGAGGGTCTCGGCGCATGGCTCGCAACCGCGTCCACAACAGCGGGGCCACTGCGTGCGCGGCATCGTCAACAACGGACGCACGCAGTCCCGATACCACGGGGCGAGTGAATGCTCTTCACTCGCAGTTTCAATTGCAGCTTCCAGCTGCGGCGTACGCTCCAACGTCACGACTGATGACTCTCCTACACGCTAGCACAAACACACCGTGCGGGCGCGACTCACCTCGGTTTGCTTGCTTCGCCGCACTACGAATCCAAGCACTCATGGCCGGGCAAGTCGCAAAGTTGACCCATCCCGGCCGGTGACGTTCGCGCACGCGAAGTAATAAACTCCGACGTTGTCATGGGCAATTCGCCGGCAATCCAAGAAGCTGGTCAAGAGTTCCACAAGTACCGCTTACGCGAGCCGCTGTCCGAGAGCTTCCTCGGCACGCGTTACCGCGCGGTATCGAGTTCGTCCGTCAGCGCTCGTGCAGCCTCGAATGCGTTCGGAAGCGACGCGAGCGGTGTTCGACGCACGGCGTTTGCGCTGCGATTGCTTCGCGCGCCCTCGGCCGGGCTGATCGAGCGAGTCGCGCGCGCAGCCAAAGCCGTGCGGTTCCTCGAACATCCGAACGTGCTCGCACCGATCCAGCTGATCCGCTCGCAGACGCGGCTCGGCGTCATCACGCAAGACATCGACGGCGTCACGCTGAGCGAAGTCCTGCGGAGGGCGAGCACACGCGGCGAGGCGTTGCCCCAAGCGATGGCGATGCGGATCGCACTCGATGTGCTCGAGGGCGCGTATGCGCTCCACGCTTGCGAGCCCGAGGCGGCGAAACACGTGTTCACCTGCGGCGGGCTTACACCCGATTCCGTTCACGTCGGCAAGGACGGCCGCACCCGATTGCTCGATCCCGGCGTCGCCGGCGCCGCGGCGAAGCTCCCGTTTTGGGGTCACGATCCGGTCGCGCTCGCGTACACCGCACCCGAACACACCGGCGCCGAGCCGGACTTCAACCCGAGCAGCGACGTGTTCTCGATCGGCGTGATGTTGTGGGAGATGCTCGCGGGGCGTTCCCTGTTCGGTGCGTCGACCGCAGCCGAGACGCTCGAACACCTGCACAAGTCGATCATTCCGCGCGTACAGCGCCATCAGTTCGTGCGGGGTGAGCCGATCGCGGCTGCGGTCGCACAAGTCGTCGCGCACGCGCTGCATCGTGATCCGCAGCTGCGCTACAAGAACTGCCGCGAGCTCGCGACGAGTCTGTTCGATGCAGACGACATCGCCAGTTACGCCGAAGTCGCAGAACATTGTCACCGTCTGGCCGGTAGCTCGGCAGGCGTGTTCGACGGTGAGGTGCGCGTTCGCACCGTGCACGCGGCGGCGGAGTTCGATATCCCGACCGGCACGATGTCGCAGATCGGTCTCTCCGAGTCGATCTCTCCAGCTTCGATCGAATCTTTGCGACCCGACCGGGCGACCGAAGAGATGCCCGCCGAGGCGTTCGAGCCGGCGACGGCCAAGATCGAAGCGCCGATCCTCTCCCAGCTGTTCCCCCGGCGAACGCCGGAGCCACGCGTCATCGAGCGGCCGATCGAGCCGCCGCCGAGCGAGCTCGCCGAGCCCGAGCCGCCGATCACCGCGTTTCCGATCTCTGATCTGGTGCGCAAGTCGCCGCTGGTTCGGCAGGTGTTCGCGCCGCTGGCAGCTGCAGCCGCGGTCGTGCTCGCGCTCTCGTACTTGTTGTATCAAGGCCTTCAGACCCGCGGCGGCCCGCCGCCGACAGCTGCCGCTTCCCAGCCGCCTGCTGCAGCGCCGCTGGCGCCCCAGCGAGAACCGGACCCGCCGCCGAGCGTCGCGGTCGCCGCCCCGCCGCTCGAGCCGATGCCGCCCGCGTTCGGAGGCCCCGAGCGGCCCACCGTGACCGTGGAAAACACAGGGGCGGGAGCTCCCGTGACGCCCGCCCAGCACGATGTCGTGGACGCACGCAACGCGACGCGCACACCCGCCGGCGACGCCGCCCTGAAGCGTTCGAATTCGATCCGCCGGCGCTCGAAATCGACCGGCGGAATCGAGCCGGCAGCAAATGAGAGCGCCGATCCGAGCAACGTGCCCCACGGGCCCTTCATCCCGGATGACCTGTAGGGGCTGTCTTCATGCGGTCAACGGCGTCGAGTGCGGCAGCAAACTGGGTAGCGCTGCAGCTACTAGCGGCGGCCGCACTCGCCGGCGGAGCTGCCGCACAAGCCGCACCCTTCCTGACACCACCCGTCGATGAAACCGAACGCGTCGATGCCCGCGATGCCTATGGCGCAGGGCTCAATGCGTTCGCACGCGGCGCGTACACCGAGGCGGCACACGAGTTCACGCGCGCGAACGGCCTTTCGGCGAGCCCGA
>DASRXR010001021.1:0-5705 GCA_035687405.1 Polyangiales bacterium | reverse complement strand
CGCCGGCCTCTTGTACATGCTCGTGCCGCTCGTGCCGGACCCTCACTTCCTGTTGGTCTGTACGACCGCGATCGGCTTCTTCATGCCGTTTCGCTTCGTCGCACTCAACACGATCTTTCTCACGCAGCTGCTCACGCTCGGCGAAGCAAAAGCCGGCTGGTACCGCGGCACGCACATGGCCGGCATGTTTTTGGTCGGCCCGTTGCTCTCGGCGTGGGTGATCGCCCACTTCGGTTTCGCGGGCACGTTTTGGCTCGTCGGGCTCGCGTTTGCGGTCACGATCGCGATGTCGCCGATCGTGTTTCGCCAGAACCTCGAGCACGAGCGAACGTTCCAAGGGCCGATGAAACTGCGGGATCTGCAGCGCCGCGTGATGCTCCTCGCGCGCGACCCCGAGTTGCGCCGCGTGAGTATCGTCGAGTTTACGGCCCAGGGGATTCACGGCTTCTACTCGTTTTTCATCGTCGTAGTCGGCGTGACCACGCTCGGCTTCAGCCGCGCCGATGCAGCGAGCCTCGTCTCCGCGCAAGGCTGTACCTATGTGTTCGCGTTGATCGCGCTCGGCGGTTTTGCGGCGCGTGCAGGCACGGGGCGCGTGCACCTCACCAGCTGCACTGGGCTCGTGATCGCGCTGCTCACGCTCGGCCTCGGCGTGCGTTTGCCCGTCCTGTGGGCGGGTGGAATGCTGCTCGGCGTGAGCCTCGGCCTTTTACAGATCGTGAACCTGACCCGGTTTGCGCACATCGGTGCTCGCATCGGTCGTGGTCAAACCGCGGGCATCAACGCGTTGGTCGGACCCTCGGGCGCATTCGTGGGCAGCCTCGTCGGGGGTGCGCTCGGTCGCAGCCTAGGTCTACAGACGGTCTTTCTATTGTTCGTGCCGGTCGTCGGATTGCTCGGCTGGCAACTCGCGCAGCCGGTGCAGGAAATCGTGCTCGATCCGCCGCATGCGCGTGATGGACAAACCGTGATGGAGCGCGGCCGCGAGAGCGCGTGAAGTGCCTGCATCCAGGCGTAAACGTTCGTCTCTTTTAGTAGACAGTCCGGAAACACGCGCGTAGATTGAACTCGATGAAGGGCTCGAGCGTGCGAGTGCGTGCGATCAGCGGCCGATGCCGGCTGTTCGCTTTGGCGGCGGTGGTCACTGCGTGCAGCGGTGCTCAAGGCAGCGCGCCGAAAAATGCGGAAGGCCTCGAGCTCCTCGAGCTACGCGCTGAAGGTTACTCGGGAACCGTAGCGTTTCCAGAGCTCGCCGAAGACCTCGGCTACCTCGCACCGATCAAGCTGAAGTACGTGGGCAACACGATCAGTGGGCCCGCGATGATCCAAAACGTCGTCACGGGAGACACCGACTTCGGAGGCGCGTTCAACGGCGCGGTGATCAAGCTGATCGCCGCCGGCGCGCCGATTCGGAGCGTGATCGGGTACTACGGCGCGGACGAAAAGACGTTCAGCGGCTTTTACGTGCTCGACGGCAGCCCGCTTCAAGGGCCGAAAGATCTCCTCGGCAAGAAGATCGCGATGAACACGCTCGGCGCACACAGCGAGTTCATGCTGAAGGAGTACTTGTTCCGCGCCGGCTACAATGCAGAGCAAGTGAACCAAGTGACGATGGTCGTGGTTCCACCGACGAACTCGGAGCAGGCGCTGCGACAAGGCCAAGTCGAGGTCTCCGTGCTCGGCAGCATCTTGCGTGAAAAAGCGGTGGAACGTGGCGGCGTGCACCCGTTGTTCACGGACTACGGCATGTTCGGCAAGTTCACGGCTGGCAGTTATGTGATGCGCGACGACT
Source organism: Polyangiales bacterium (assembly GCA_035687405.1). Lineage (GTDB taxonomy): Bacteria > Myxococcota_A > Polyangia > Polyangiales > JAFGIB01 > JADGRF01. The sequence continues at coordinate 3,913 of DASRXR010001021.1, read as the reverse complement.
TCATTCGCAAGAACCCGAATACTGCGCGTAAGTTCGTGCAGGCGACTGCAAAGGCGATCGAGTGGGCGCGCAACTCGCCTCGTGAAGAGGTCGTCGCTCGCATGGAAAAGATCGTGAAGCAGCGCGGCCGCAACGAAGACCCGACGCCGATTCAGTACTGGCGCAGCACCGGGGTTGCCAGCACGGGCGGCAAGCTCTCCGACAAAGACTTTCAGGTCTGGATCGATTGGCTGGTCAAAGACGGGCAGCTCGAGTCGGGCAAGATCAAAGCCAAAGACCTGTATACGACGCAGTTTTTCGCGCCCGAGTCGAGTTGAACGAGCGCAGTGATTCGCCGCTGAGAGCGGCAAGCCGGGCGGAGGGTCGAGCCGTGACGACGAAGATTCAGTTCAATAAAGTCTCGAAGACGTTCACGGTGAAAGACTCGCACGGCCAAGGCCAGTCCTTCACCGCGATCGAAGACATCACCTTGGACGTGCGCGAAGGCGAGTTCATGGTGATCGTCGGGCCGAGCGGTTGCGGGAAATCCACGCTGCTCGACTTGCTCGGTGGTTTGACGAAACCGTCGCGCGGGACGATCACGCTCGACGGCGCGCCGATTGTCGGCCCGGCGCTCGATCGCGGCATCGTCTTTCAACAGTACGCGCTGTTTCCTTGGCGGACGGCGCTCGGCAACGTCGAGTTCGGCCTCGAGGCGAAGGGTATTCCCGCGGAGCAACGCCGCCAGATCGCGCTCGATCACTTGGAGCTCGTCGGGCTCTCCGGCTTCGAGCACCGGCACCCGCACGAGCTTTCGGGTGGCATGAAGCAGCGCGTCGCGATCGCGCGCAGCCTCGCTTACGACCCCGACGTGTTGATGATGGACGAGCCGTTCGCTGCGCTCGATGCGCAAACGCGCGAGACGTTGCAGACCGAGTTGCTCGGCATCTGGGAGAAGTCTCGCAAGACGATCGTCTTCATCACACACGGCATCGATGAAGCGGTCGTGCTCGGGCAACGCGTCGCGATCATGACGTCGCGTCCGGGTCGCATCAAACACGTGATCGATATTCCGGCCGAGCTCAAGCAAGCCGACAAAGACGTGCGGTCATTGCCGGAGTTCGGACGGATTCGGCATGAGATTTGGAGCCTCCTGCGCGAGGAAGTGCTGAAGGCGCAGGACCAAGAAAAACGCCGCCGTTCGAACGAGCGGGCTGCAGCAGGAGAGGTCGTGCTTCATGGCTAGTTTCGAACAGTCCATCGATTTGCCGGTGCAGCGGCCGAAGCTGCCCAGTGCGTTTCTGTCGACCGTTGGTCGCTTCTTCAGCCGAACTGGCGCGATCCTCGCGTTCATCGCGCTCTGGGAGACGGCGCCGCGTTTGGGTTTGGTCGAGCGCGCGTTCTTGCCGCCGTTCACCGAAGTGCTGCGCACGGCGTGGTTGCTCTTGAAGAACGGACAGCTCGAGTCGCACATCCTCGCGAGCTTGACGCGTTCGCTCACCGGCTTCAGCGTTGCAATCTTGTACGCGGTGCCACTCGGCCTGGCGATCGGTTGGTTCAAGCGCTTTGCCGATGTGCTCAACCCACTGCTCGAAACGTTTCGCAACACGGCGCCGCTCGCCCTCTTGCCGGTGTTCTTGCTCCTGCTCGGTATCGGAGAGTCCTCGAAGATTGCGCTCGTGATCTACTCGTGCTCTTGGCCGATTCTGTTGAACACGATCAGCGGTGTGCGCAACGTCGACCCGCTGTTGATCAAGTCCGCGAAGACCATGGGCTTGTCGTCGTACGAGCTCTTGCGCAAAGTCGTGTTGCCCGCGTCCGTGCCCACGATCTTCGTGGGCATCCGCCTCGCCGGGGCCTACTCGCTGCTCGTGTTGGTCGCAGCGGAGATGGTTGGCGCGAAGGCCGGACTCGGCTATCTAATCATCTACTCGCAGTACAACTTTCAGATCCCGCACATGTACGTTGGCATTCTGACCACCACCGTCATCGGTTTGACCTTCACCCAGCTGTTGATGTGGGTCGAACGTCGCTTCACGTCGTGGAAAGCGCCGGTAGGCACGGAGTGAGCCGTTGGCAGAGAAGCACCGGGCTAAGAGCGTTGTCGGCCGCGAGTCTCGCGTGCGGGTTTGTTGCGTGCACTTCGGCCTGGAACGAGAGCGGCCCTCCGCCGTTCACGGCTGCGGAGACGAACAACGCGCTCAAGCCCGTAAAGGTGCTCGAGCAACGCTGCTACGAGGGCTCGGAAAGCCAGCGGAACAAGCAGAAGGTGCACCTCGAGTACGTGCTGTACATCGACAAGCAGGGCGCCGTGACAAGCGATCCGGTGAGTGGCGAATACGTGCCGCCGCTCATCGAGTGCATGCGGCTCGGTCTCGACACGTTGAAGTTCCCGGCCAAGGGCGTGACCGACCAGCTGCGCCTCAGCGTTCAACTCGGCAAGTGAGCGACGCGGACGTGACCGACCACTGTCGATGCTCGGCTCGAAGTCTGTGAATGCAGACGAAGAGCCGGCTTTTTGAAAGTGGCAAAGGAACAGAACGTCATGCTTCGTAGGTTTGCACTTGCTCTCGTCTTGGGCTCCAGCTTGTTCGGGTTCGCCTGCTCGGACGCACCCGACGTCATACAACCGATTCCTGCTGGCTCGGGAGCGGCAGCGGGGAAGGGCGGCGCAGCTGCAGCGGGTAAAGGTGGCGCGGCCGCAGCCGGCAAAGGCGGTGCTGCTGCAGCTGGCAAAGGCGGCGCGGCCGCAGCTGGTAAAGGTGGTTCGGGCGACGAGGAGTCCGATGCAGGCGTGGATTCCGCCGACGCTGCTACTGACGCGGAAGCGCCGTGATTCGCGGCGCGTAATACAGGCAAAGAAAGCCGGGGCGCGATTATCGATCGCCCCGGCTTTTTCGTAGAGAGACCGCTCGCGCTTACTGCGCGATCGAAGCAGTCGTCGTACCCGTCGCAGGCGCGGGCGCGGCCGCAGTGGAGCGAGTCGATGCGCCGGTCGGACCGATCTGCTCCCAGTAGTTCTCGAGCCCGAGCTCCTTCAACGCTTGGGTCAAGAACCGCGGCTCTGCCCAACTCGCGTAGTCGAACGAGTTCTTGATCAACCCGAAGCGCTTTGCCTCGTTGATCTGCTGCTTGAACTGCGCTCCGAAGTAGCCGTCGAGCAGCGGGCTCGAGAGCAACTTCAAGCCCTGACCCTTCAAGTCTTCCTTGAAGTTCGAGTACGGATAGCCCGACTTTGCCCACAGCTGGTAGACCGGAGTCGGCGCCTTCTCTTGGTCCGAGTTCCACTTCGCCGCGGTGATCAGCTGCTTCAGCACGCGCACGACGGTCGACGGGTACTTGCCGATGAACGACTCGGTTGCGAGAAACGAGCCGTGACGCAAGTAGCGCGGGTCGCCCTGTGTCGTATACACGATCTTCGCCGCGCCCTGATCGCGCAGCGCGATGTACGAGTAGTCGCCGAACGCAGCGTCGACATCTTTCGTCACGATTGCAGCTCGTGCAGTCGCCGTGTCCATGTTGATCGCGCGGATGTCCTTCTCCTGAAGGCCGTTCGCCTCGAGGATCTTCGCGACCGCGAGCTGAGTGTTCGTGCCCTTGAAGATCGCGACGCGTTTGCCGCGAAGGTCTTTCACCGACTGGATCGATGAGTCTGAAGGCACGACCAGGTACGTGTTCTGGCGGATGCCAGTCGCGGCGAGGATCTTCGTCTTCAAGCCGCTCGCGCGACCGACGATCGAAGGTAGATCACCGAGCGAAGAGAAATCGACGAGCCCGTTCGCATACAGCTCGTTTACAGCTGGGCCTGCACCACGCAGGAAGGTCCACGAGACTTTGATCCCGTCCTTGGCGAACTCTGCTTCGACCAAGCCTTTGAGATGCATCGTGGCCAAGCTGTGCCCACCGACGAACGGGCGGTTGCCGCTACCAACCT
>DASRXR010001020.1:0-2508 GCA_035687405.1 Polyangiales bacterium | reverse complement strand
AAGATCCGAACAACCCGGTAGCGGCGATGATTTTGTACGGGGGTGTGACTGACATCTCGCCCGTCGACGGCATCAACTATACGGACGCGAGCAACCGCTATCTCGACACGATGCAAGCGCGGGGGAGCTTTGCGTTTTTGTGCAATCACGGGGGCGGCCACAGCGTGCCGAGCGATTCGCAAGCGAGCGCGTGGAAGTTTCTGCAGGATCATCCGTTCGGAACGAAGCCGTCGCCCTACGCGCTGCAGCTGCCTAGCGGATTCTTGCGGTATTGCGCGTTGCCGATGCCCTGAGGTCACGCAGCAGTTCGTTTGCCGGCGACTGCGGTGATGCGCGCGCCTTCGTGGCGAATGCCTTGCGGAGTCAGATAGCGTTCCAGTTCTGTCGCGATCTCAACGCGGGCTCGCTCGCGCAGCGCCAGCGGCAGATGACCGAGCAAGTTGCCGAACGAGCTTGCTTCCGCGTGCCGCAGGGCAGCCTCGGGATTGGCGTGCAACGTCGAATTGGGTTCGATCGTCATTGTCACAGCTTCGAAACCCGCGTCGCGCAAGAGTCGGGTGAGCTCGTCTGCGCTGACGCGATGCAACTGACTTACTCGAACACTCAGATAGTCTTTGTAGGCAGGCTGAGAGAGCACCTGCTCCTGGATCCGCTGAATCCGCGTCGGATGATCTTTACTCACGGTGGAGATCCCGAGCTTGCCGCCGACCTTCAGCAGTCGATGCAGATTCCGGAGTGGCTCGAGCTTCTCCGAGAGCCAGTGAAACACTGCGTTGAGGTAGATGACGTCGAACGACTCGCGCGCGCAGAGTTTCAACCCGCTCGCGTCGTCGACGGCGAAGGTGAGGTTGGATGTTGCTTTTCGCTGCGCAATGTCGATTCGCAACGGAAGTGGATCGACGGCGAACACCTGGCCACTCGGCCCGACGAGGCCAGCGACGTATTCGGCCAACAGACCGGTGCCGCAGCCGACGTCGAGTACGTGTGCGCCCGGAGCGATTCCGATGCGGCCCACGAGCAACTTGCCGGCTTTCAGTTGCCGGTCGACGCTTGCGTGCTCGTAGTGGTCGGCGAGGTCTGGCGTGTCATTGAACAGACTGGCGTTGGGCATTTGAATCGCCTGCGGTGTGCAGCCACTCTAGCTAGAGCATAACCCGTTCCGTCGCGTGGCCGACCCGCGGCATACTCGGGATCGCATGGACTACGAGCAGATCTACGCTGAGCACGCCGATCGCTACGACGCACTCGTTGCAGCGGAGGACTGCGACCACTCTTCGGAGACGAGTTTGCGCGTCGTGTCGAGGCCGAGCAGTGGATGCGCGTTCCGGAGTGCACGGGGATCTGGTGGCGTCGAAGTGTCTAGTCCCCGTTAGGAATGAAACGGCTTCGCAGCTGCGCCCGCCCGCAGCCCACAGCGGCGGGTTCGTGACGTTCAAGGATGTGCTTCTTCAGGACGCTTGGGCGGGTTCGCCTCCAAGTCGTCGACCTCTTCGTCAGTCAACAACCTCGACCTCGTCAGAAAGCGCACTCCGAGCGGCGCCTCCAACGAGAACCCACCACCTCGACCTGGCACTACATCGATCGTCAGGTGCGTGTGCTTCCAGTATTCGAACTGGTCCGCACCCATGTAGAACGGACAACCCGCAATCTCGCCCAAGAACACGTCCCGCGAACCGATTCGAAATTCGCCTAGCGGGTAACACATGGGCGAGCTGCCATCACAACAACCTCCGGACTGGTGAAACATCAGCGCGCCGTTTGCGGCTCGCAACGTCTCGATCACCTTCGCTGCTTCGGCTGTGACGGCAACTCGCTCAGTCATGTCATCACCTCAAAAGAAGCCAAGCGCCTTGGGGCTGTAGCTCCACAACAGGTTCTTGGTCTGCTGATAATGGCTGAGCATCATGCTGTGATTCTCACGCCCGATGCCTGACTGTTTGTATCCGCCGAACGCGGCGTGCGCCGGATACAAATGGTAGCAGTTCGTCCACACGCGGCCCGCCTTGATCGCACGACCGGCACGATAGGCCGTGCTGCCGTCTCGCGACCACACACCGGCACCTAGGCCGTACAACGTGTCGTTCGCAATCGCGATCGCATCATCGAAATCCTTGAACGGCGTGACTGACACGACCGGTCCGAAGATCTCTTCCTGGAACACGCGCATGCGGTTATGTCCTGCAAGGATCGTCGGCTCGACGTAGTAGCCTTGCTCGAGCTCGCCACCCAACATCGCACGCTTGCCGCCCGTCAGAACCTTTGCGCCCTCTTTCTGGCCGATGTCGAGGTACGACAAGATCTTCTCCAGCTGATCCGACGAGGCTTGTGCGCCGATCATCGTCGAGGTCTCGAGCGGATGACCTTGCTTGATCTTTTGCGTGCGTGCGACCGCGCGATCCATGAACTTGTCGTAGATGGACTGCTGCACGAGCGCACGCGATGGGCACGTGCACACTTCACCTTGGTTCAGCGCGAATAGCGCGAAACCTTCGAGCACCTTGTCGAAGT
>DASRXR010001019.1:0-2078 GCA_035687405.1 Polyangiales bacterium | reverse complement strand
GAATCGCGACACTGCGAAGCGTGGAATGCGCGCAGTCACGGCTCAGCCCAGCCGTTCGCGCGTCGCCGCAGATCAATGTCCACAACAAGGCTGGAACGAAGCGCAACCACAGGTTGTTAGGCGCCGCAGGTCGCGTGTGATCTGCGAATCTGCGCGCTTGGCTCATGTCCCGACAAGCCCTACGCCAGCGCGAAGACTCCCGACCTCACGCTCGACCACGCATCCCAACTTTCGCCACTCGAGCAATGCTCTCGCCGCCCGGTGTGCGCGGGCGCGCGGCAGCGACAAAACGTCCGACGGCGGGCCGAACGAACCAACATTCGCGTCACGAACCGTGCCCGCCGAGCGGGCTCTATCCGCGCTGCACTGCATGGCGACCGCGCAGCTGCGCGGTGAACACGGCGGTCCGGATGCGGACCTCGCGCGCCGCATACGTTTCATAGCAGGCGTGGCGTGCCTCCTCACAACCCTGTGCGGAGCCCTCGCGCGAGCCGATCCCCCTCCCGCTGACGGCGGAGATTCCGCGTCGAGCCCACGCGACGATCGCCGCACGTCCGTCGACAGCGTCAGCGAACTCGCAGAGCTCTCACTAGCGCGCGAACCAGAGACCTCGCGGGCCGCACTCTCCTCGCTCAGTCCGGACACGATTGCAGCCCTGCTCCAGCGCTACGCGAGCGAACCCACTGCGATCAAAGTAGTGCGTGCAGCAATCAAAGCGTCGGAGCGCGAACCCGATCGCTTTGCATCCATGCTCAGGCGCGCGCGCTGGCGAGGCCTAGTCCCAACGCTCTCGCTCGGGGCGCGCCGTGGCCAAGGCGTCGATCTCCGAACGACCGTCACTGAGGACGACGGTGTTCGTTTTACATCCGGCGATGACCTCGTACTTTCGGCCACCCTTAGGTTCGAGCTAGGTCGGCTACTGTTTGCGGACGAGGAAGTCACCATCGCGCGTGAGGCGCGAGCGGCGAGAGCGATCAGGCTCGAGCTCGTGCGTGACGTCATACATTGGTACTACCTCCGCCGTCGGCTGCAGCTCGAGCGTGATGCGCTCGGCCATACCAGTGTCACGCGTGAGTTGAAAATCGCTGAAATCGAGGCCTTGCTCGATGCCTTTACGAATGGCGCCTTCGGGCGCATGATCGGAGGCCAGCGAAAAGAATGGACAATCGACGAAAGCACGCCCGGTTCACGACCGAGATAGCAGCTGAGCTCGATGTCGAGGGCGAAATCTTCGCAGGCAAAACGCGTGACGTCTCACAGGGCGGCGCGTCGATCCTAACGGATGCCAAGTTGCTCGACGGCAGTAGCGTCACTCTGACGCTAATACTCACCGAAGACGGCATTGAGTCCGCACACACAGAAGCATTGTGTACGCGAGCGACTGTCGTCTGGACTGCAGAAACGGACGCCGGCGAAACCGCAGCAGGTTTGCGTTTCGAAGGTTTGGGCGTCTCCGGAACCCGCACGTTGGCCCAGCTGCTATCGGCTCTGTCGACGAGTTCGTTCCCGCCGCCGAGTCGACGAACCTAACGAAAGTCAGCCGAGCGCTGCAGGATCCGCAACACGCCGGTCCGTGAAGTACTCCAGCGTGGCAAGTGAGCTCGCCAGCAGCAGACTCACGAACAACGCGCAGCCGATGCGCATCTCGATCGAGCGCTCGGGAGCCACCCAAGCCCATACGACGCTCGCGATGACAAGCGCAAGCGAAGTACGCCCGAGCCGGCGCACACTGCTAGCCGCCATCGGCTGCACGAATGCCAGCAGGCACAGCACGCCGAACAACTTCACAGCGAACACGGCGCTGCTGAGTCCGAGGTCGAGAGCCGGCCACAGACCCGATGCGCTCGCACTACCTCCGCCGAACCACACACTCGTGATTGCGATGGCGAGAACGATGCGGCCGAGGTTATCGAGTGTGGCTTCAAAGCCCTCCCCCGCGGAGTTCGAGTGAAGCCGACCCACCAGTGAAAACACGAGCCAAGCGGCGAGCCACGTCGGTGGCCGAGCGACGATGCTCCAGCCCCAGGGCAGTGCGCCTTGTTCGTTCGCGAGCATCGCGAGACTCGAGCTCCCGCCGA
>DASRXR010001018.1:0-4657 GCA_035687405.1 Polyangiales bacterium | reverse complement strand
GTGTCGGCCGGGCGCGACTACACGCCGCTCTTCGACGTGCTCGGTACTTCGGGCAATCCGTACTTGAGCACGCCGCTCGAGCTCGAGGCTGGAACGCCGGTCGCGTTCAACGGCCTCACGCAGGTCGACGCGTACGCGAAGCTCGCGCTCAATCTCGCGCTGGCGATGCAAGCTGCGCGGTACGTGCGGTTTCGTGTGGACTTGAACGTCTCGCACGCGACGCAGCACCTGTTGACCGGCGCGGCTGCGTGTTCGGCGGCGGGGCGCGATTCGGACAGCACTTCGGATCAGTGCGGCGACAAGCAACCGAACGCGTTGTATCGCGCCGTCATCGATCAGCCGGGCCAGCGATTCGCGTTGAGTTCGGACATCGCGTATTCGCTCTCGGCGACTGCCACCGCGCAGTTCTAGCTGCTAAAAGTCGATGTTGCGCAGCGCGCCCTGCGCTTTGCGAATCTTGCTCTGCGCGCGATTGCGCGCCTTCGGCTTCGCGGACGCAGGTGTGGGCTCGGCGGACTTGACCGCGTCGACGCGATCGCCGACCACTACTTCGACGACTTGGTCTTCCGACCCGAGCACACGCGTGCGGAGTGGGCGCTTCAGATCAGTCGGGTTCGACAGGAACGCCGGTGCAGTGGCCACTGGAGTCGTGGGTTGGTTCGCCGGGGTCGAATGCTCCGTACTCGGCGCACTTACGGCGACGGCATCGGGCTCGCCGCGACCGACCTGGAACAGGACGAACCCCATGTACACGATCGCTCCTGCAGCCATCAGCAGCAGGGCGTAACGCAGCGATCGCGAGGTCTGTGTGTTGCCGAGCAGCAGGCCGATCTTCAGCGTCTGCGTCTGCGGGACCGACGGAATGGCCGTGTGCGCGTCCGTCGTAGGCCGGCGCGAGTCGGGATCGTCGTTGTCATCCAGTAACAACGTGCGCGACGCCGGCAACGAATCCGGATCGGCTAGCGTGACGCGCTCGCTCGGTGTGAGGCGGCGCGTGCCGGAACCTTCTGTCGGCTCGACCGGAGGCATGTCCGACAGCATGCGCGAGATGCGCTGCGGACCGGAATCGGCCAGGTCGAGGAGCGCGGCTTGGAACTCGATCGCGGTTGGAAAGCGATCCTCGCGCTTACGTGCCATCGCCTTTTCGACCACTTGCGAGAGGTCGAGCGGGACTTCGGGCACGAGCTCGTGGACCGTCGGCGCAGTGCCGGTGACGACTTGAATGATCAAGTCGCCGACGTTTTCGCTGTGGAACGGCAGCCGGCCCGTGAGCGCCTCGTACATGATGACGCCCATGCTGTAGAGGTCGGTCCGCGCGTCGATGTCTTTCACGCCCCGCGCTTGTTCGGGCGACATGTACTCGGGGGTGCCGATGATCAAGCCTTCGCGCGTCGTGAGCGCCGAGCGGCGTCCACTCTGCGGCTCGACGCTGCGAGAGATGCCGAAGTCGAGAATCTTCGGATAGACCGACTGATTTTCGCGCTTCAGGTAGATGTTGTCGGGCTTCAGGTCGCGATGAATGATGCCGGTGTTGTGGACCGCCGCGAGCCCGCGCAAGGTCAGGTTCGCGATCTGAACGACGTCTGGGATCGGAAGTTGCCGCTCGCGATGCATGCGCCCCGAGAGCGGCTCGCCCTCGAGGAGCTCCATCACCATGAACGGCAGCTCGTCTTCGGTCGTACCGAAGTCCACGATCTGAATCACGTTACGGTGCTGGACCGAAGCCGCGATGCGCGCTTCCCGTAAAAATCGTGCGGTCAGCGCCGACCGGTCGCGGTCGTCGCGAGCGAACAACAGCTTCACTGCAACCAAACGCGCGAGCGTGAGATCGCGGGCGCGCCAAACGCTCGCCATCCCGCCTTCGCCGATCATCGATTCGAGCTGATAACGCTCGCGAATGACCGTGCGCGCCTTCGGTACTGCCACAGTCCAAGTCTACACCGAAAACAGGCCGGGTGCGGGAGCACACGGCCCGCGTTCGGTAGCCGCCATCAGCTGCAAGCCACGAAGATGTGGGCAGAAGTGGGCAGCGTAGCCTGACGTTATACTTCCAACCAGCCCATCAGCCCGAACATGATGCCGAACAGAATCTCACTGTGATCGATGTCGTCTCCACCACTACCCGTAAACCCGAGATCGATGATTGGACCTGCGGTAAACGCCCACCCGTCGGACGGCATGAAGCTGAAGTTGCCCTCGAGCGTGATGCCGAAGACGCTCAGGTCGGCGTCACCACCTGCAGTCGCGAACGACAGCCCACCGCGGGGCCAAAACGAAATCGCGTTCGTGAGCCGAATCGCGTAGCCGACGCGGCCCGCCAGCAGAATGCCGAGCTCGTCGAATTCCTCGACGCTGACCGACGCGAGGCCGAAGCTTCCGCCGACGGTGAGGTGTTCATCGATGAAGTAGTCGACACCGATGCGTGGGATCGAGAGCAGCGCGTTCGGGTTGCCGAGACTCCAGCCGATGCCGACGACCGTCGTGTCGGGATCGCCACCGGGGTCGAAGCTTTGTTTGTCCAAGTAGAAGCCGAACAAGCGCTCCGCGCCGATCGCCAGGTGACCTTTCGCTTGGAGCTCTTGCGCCGACGCACTTGCGCTGAGCGCAATCCACGCGAAAAACACTATGGGCGCGATTGCTCGCACTGGGGCACTTTGACGATGCGCGTTGCGAAATTGCGGATCCAAAATTGTCGATCGTTGGTGAGTCATGCGTAGTCTCTTCCTGGCAGTCTAAATAGCGGCGCCATGCTAGCGCGGCCTAGGGGCTGCTTCGAAACTATCGACACGCACCCACACTGGATTTTCGTGCGATCCGCATCGAGTCGCAGCCGTACGCGGCCTGAGCAGGCCGCATCCGTCGTGACCAAACGCTGACGAAGCCGTGGGTTAAGTCGGACGCGGACCGTGCGATAGAAGGGTGGCCGGTCGTTGTTACGAGCCCGCTCAGTACGAGCAGCTCGAAGCGGCAGCAATCGGTTCGATCAGCTCTGTTCGGTCGCTTCGCCCTACACGGGTTCTAGCGCTGGATAGGCCTGCCTTTGCCTGACTTTTCAACCCAATCGTGCGAGCGAAGGTGCGCTCGCTTCGGAGCGTGATGGTTCAGCAAGCAGTCTCTCGGTTCACGGTTCTCGCAGTTTTGATCACGATCAGTACTCTCGGCGCGTTCGGATGTAGTCAAGACGGCCTCGATCCCAATGAGGTCGATAACTCCGAGTTGAATCTCGCCGGCAAACACCACGATCATGCTGCTGCTGGAAGCAGCGCGGTCGATCACTCGAGCCACGTCGGTCACGAAGCTGCTGGCGGCGGAGCGACCGGTGCAGCTGGTAGCGGCGAAACGCAGCCGGTGGTGGAGCACGCGGTGCACACCGAACACAACGTCGTGAGTGGTACTGACACGAATGCCGCGGGCAGTGACGCGATGGATCCGGCGACGCACGCCGATCACATGGCGGCTGCAGCCAGTGGCGGCGACGCGAACGCGAATGCCGCACCGAGCGGCGCAGCGGATCCAGCGATGGAACACTCGATGCACACTGCAACCACTGCGAGCGGCGCGCCTGCGATGGGTCCTTCCATCGATCTGAATACGCTCCCGAGCGGTGATCCGGGTTCGTCTACGGTGGACATCGGCACGACGTCGGAAGCCCCGGCAGGGAGCGACGGCGTCCGCGCTTTCCGAACCGAGTGCGACCTCTCACACATGGCGAAGGACGATCCGATCGTGTTCCCGGGCAAGCCCGGCGCAGCGCACTTGCACTCGTTCTTCGGCAACAGCCTGACCGATGCAAACTCCACGCAGGACTCGATCCGTAACACCGGCAACTCGACCTGTCGCGGCGGCATCGCGAACCGCAGCTCGTATTGGGTGCCGGCGTTGGTCGACGCGCAGGGCAAGGTCGTCGAGCCGCTCAAGATCGACGTGTATTACAAGAGTGGCTACAACGGCATCGCGGCGAAGGACATCCAACAGTTCCCGAGTGGCTTGCGCGTGATCGCAGGCAGCGCGAAGTCGAGCAGTGCTCAAGAGCACGCGTACTGGGATTGCCACGGCGACTACATCGGTCACCCCGGTAGCATTCCGCAGTGCAGCTCGAAAGCCGACGCGTTGAACATGGTCGTGGAGTTTCCGCAGTGCTGGGACGGCGTGAATCTCGACTCGGCGGACCACACGACTCACATGGCGTACACGTCGAACGGCAAGTGTCCGAGCACGCACCCGGTTGCGATTCCGGTGATCTCGTTCAACGTGCTCTATCCGGTTCGCGACGTGAAGGGCTGGCACTTGGCTTCGGACATGTACGACCAGTCGATGCCCGGCGGTTTCTCGGCGCACGGCGACTGGTTCGAGGGCTGGGATCCCGAGGTCTCGAAGGCGTTCATCCAGAACTGCGTGAACAAGGCGGTCGACTGCCACTCGCACTTGCTCGGCGACGGTCGCGACATCTTCTAGCTACTGCTGGCTCGGATCGCGCCAGCCTTAAAGCGATAGGTCGCCGTGGACGCAAGGAGCGTCTCCGGCGACCTTCTTATTTCCATCGCGCTTACTGCAGGACCGAAGTCATCCACGGCACGTCCGCGGCTGCCGGCGCTTTCGGTGCCCACTCTTCGTCGGTCATGCGGTCCAAGCCCGTGACCACCTCGTGGTACGCGTA
>DASRXR010001017.1:0-3027 GCA_035687405.1 Polyangiales bacterium | reverse complement strand
CGAAACGACGACTTCGCATACGAGGTTCGCGATGCGCTGTTCGAGACGGGTCGCGAGGTCGTGGACACCGTGCGGCGCCTGGACGACCCGCGCGCCCATGCGCTGCGTGAACGTGCGCTTTCACGTTGGCCCTCGACGGTGCTTCACAGTTTGCTCGGTCTTCCCGCTTCGCCGCGCGTGGCCGAGCTCGACAGGCGTTGCCGCGAGCTCGGCGCCGGAGACATCCACATGCTCCGCCGTGCACAGCTGCTGGACGAGTACGCGGCTCGCCCGCAATGGTCGGAACGACCGAAGGAGATAGCGGATGCGTAGTTCGCGGTGGCTGTGTTTGATCTGCGTTCTGTGCGGGTTCGGATGCTCGCAGAAGGACCCCGACGTAAAGTCCGACGAAGAAGAGAAAGACGGCGGCGGTGAAGACGACTCCGTCGCGGACGACTTCTATCCGATGGTCGTCGGCTCGACGCTGACGTACCGGCATAGCGGCGACGGCAGCCCGTGGGACGACAAGACTCAGATCTCGGCGACGAAAGTCGGCGCAGAAGACGCCTACATCAGCGAAGGCGCACCCGATCAAAAGGGCGAAACGAGCAAGAACACGATCATCCGCATCGGCACGCAGATCCTGCGCTCGCACAAGCAAGAGTTCAAAGCCGGCGTCGCACAGAGCACGGTCGAATACGCGCCCGGCTTCATCCGCTTCGACGCAGCCTGGGTCGATAAAGCCGAGGGCTTCGAAGAAAACATCACCTACAAGCGCACCGAAAAAACTGCCGCCGGTAGCGTCATTGCAGAAGACGATCGAGAGCACACCTGGACGGTCGAGAAGAAGAGCGAGTCGGTGAGTGTGCCGGCCGGCGACTTCGAAGGTTGCATGCGCGTCAGGCGCACTCGCATTCGCGGCAATCCCGCCAACGCGTCGGACGACGACGACAAAGTGTTCTGGTTCTGCGCCGGCATCGGCAAAGTGAAAGAGCTGTCTGAGATCGGCGGCGGCAACGAAGAGCTCGTGAGTTGTGACATTCCCGGTGGCCTCTGCCCGTAACAGGAGTCGTAGTGAGTCCCAGGCTGTCGGAATCGAGCGCGATTACGCAGAACCGGCGTGAGCTGAAGTTCAAGCTGAGCGAAGCTCACGCTTCTGCGTTCGCAGCCGCAGTCTCGGCTCGCATTCCGAAACACCGGTTCCAGGGCACCGGCGCAAACCGCTTGCCGAGGGCGCGCCACTACGTGACGACCGTGTACTTCGACACGGTCGCACGCGACCTCTATCGCGCGGTGCGAGCCGATCCGGACAGCCTGAAGATTCGCGCGCGCGAGTACTACGACTTGCATCCGGAGCTGCTCGAGCTCGCAACGGACGCACGCGACATCGTTCGCTACAGCCCGGTGTTGTGGGTCGAGATCAAAGGCAATCGCGACGGCCGCACGTACAAGCGTCGCGTCGGCATTCCGAAAGGCGACGTCGAGCCCTTCTTCGAACACGGCACGGTAAGTCCGGCGATGCGCGGGTTACTGCGTTCGTCGAAGCCACCGAAAGCGCGAGCCGCGGTGGCCTCCGAGTTTCCTGAGCCCTTGGCGGAGCAGGAGCAGGAGCCTGTTGCGAACCAGCAATCGATCGATTCGTCCGAAGTGATCGCCGAGCTCTCTTCGCTGCGCGCGCGGTTCACGGAACCACTGCGAGCGAGTTGTCTCGTCAACTATCGGCGCACTGCATTCGAAGACGCGGCCGGGACGGTGCGCATCACGTTCGATCAACGGATGGCTTGCTTCGCCGCGCCACCGGGGTTGTGGTCGAGCAACAAGCCGCTCGTGCGCGAAGCACTCGGAGCGCCCGCCTACGAAGAGCCGACCTACATCGTCGAGGTCAAAGCGCGCGGGGAGCTCCCGAACTGGCTTTCGGATCTGCTCGTCCAGGTCGGTGCACAACCACACGTGTTCAGCAAGTTCCTCACCGCGAGTGAGACTGTCTACGGCCTTCAGCCTGTACCGCCGAACAGCGCCCGCGACACAGGGTAGAGACTCACGCTAGGTTAACCGACCGACCCCATGGCAGCCCGCCGTCCATCTCGAACTGCATTGCTCTGGATGCTGACGGTCGCCGTGATCGGCTACGCGCTCTTCGAGGAGT
The DNA here is from genome assembly GCA_035687405.1 of Polyangiales bacterium. Classification (GTDB taxonomy): domain Bacteria; phylum Myxococcota_A; class Polyangia; order Polyangiales; family JAFGIB01; genus JADGRF01. Next base: position 902 of record DASRXR010001017.1, on the reverse strand, counting down.
ACGCCGAGCGTGTTCCCGAGAGCGAGCTGGACGACGCGGACAACGACGACGTCGAGCCCGACAGGCTGCGCATCGAGTCTGCGAAGCCACTCGAGCTGTCCCCGGGTGCGGCAGTCGTCGTGAACATCGCAGGGACGAGCGGAAACGATAGTCCGGTGAAGGTCGAGGTCTCGAAGACGACGGCCGAGGTGCTGTACCGGGACGGCGAGCAGCTGGTGGTGCGCGTTCCCCCTGCCCTGCCCTACGGCCAAGCGAAGTTGCGCCTCTTGCAAGGCGATCGAAAGAGTAAGCCGTGGGTGCTGACGCTGCGGCCGCTGCCGCGCTCGGAAATCCTGCGCAACGTGATCGGCGGGCTCGCGCTGTTCATCCTCGGCCTTCGGACCGTCGGTCGTTCGCTTCGCGCGTACGCGGGGCGGCGCATCCGCGGCGCGCTTTCGACGCTCACCAAAGGCTTCGTGCGACCTGCAGCCCTCGGTGCGGTGACGGGCTTTCTGACGCAGTCGACGACCTCGGCGGCGGGTCTGCTCGCCGGTTTGCTCGCCGCGCGGATGCTGCAGCTGCGGGCGGCGGTTATCGTCCTCGTCGGCACGCAGCTCGGAGCTTCGGCCGCGGCGGTGCTCCTGCCGCTCTTGGCGACACGTGAAGCGCTCTGGGTGGTGACGATCGGCGTGCTCTGGGTGTTGCTCGCGGAGAGCCGCGTGAGCAGTGCCCTCGGATCGGTCGTCGTCGGCGCGGGCCTGTTGTTCCTCGGGTTGGGCATGCTGCAAGGCGGTTTTGCTCCGCTCGTCTCGGACCCGCAGATCCTTCCGTACCTGAGCCACTTCCAGTCGGGCTCGTTTGCGACCATCGCGGCATGTGTCGGCGCAGGCGCGTTACTCACCGCACTCCTGCAAGGCCCTTCA
>DASRXR010001016.1:0-4456 GCA_035687405.1 Polyangiales bacterium | reverse complement strand
CAGCGTCGGTGCGATCTTCCTCGCCATCACCGCCGGCAACCGCACCGAGTACCTCGGGATCGATCTCGCGCTCGCTCCGGCCTCCACCGATCAGTGCGACGACTTCGGCGGCGGATTCTCGAAGATGCATTGTCTGTGATGTTAGTGTCGCGGCGTGCGCGACGACGTCGGCCAGCTCCTGTGGATCGGATTCGAAGGCACCACCGCTCCGGCGGCCCTGCGCGCCAAGCTCGCATCGGGTGCAGTCGGAGCCACCGTCATCTTCAAGCGCAACCTCGTCCTCGATAACGAGGTCTGCGATCTCGACGCGCTCGTCGCGCTGAACGCTTCGCTTCACGTCGCCACCGCCGATGGCACGCCGGCCCTCATCGCCGTCGATCAAGAAGGCGGCACCGTCCAGCGCGTGCGCGCACCGGCGACGATCTGGCCGCCCATGCTGGCCCACGATGGCATCACCGACGACGAAGCCACCGCCCAGCAGGTCGGGCTCGCGATGGGCCAGGAGCTCCGCGCGTTCGGCTTCGACATCGACTTCGCACCCGTCCTCGACATCCACACCAACGCCGCCAACCCGGTCATCGGCGAACGCGCCTTCGGCACCACCCCGGACACCGTCGCGCGTCGCGCGCTCGCCTACGCCCGCGGACTAGACGAGGCCGGCATCCTGTCCTGCGGCAAACACTTCCCCGGCCACGGCGACACCGCCACCGACAGCCACCTCGAGCTACCGCGTGTCGATCACGCCTGGGATCGCCTCGAGGCGATCGAGCTCGCTCCGTTCGCGCGTGCCGCCGAAGCCAAGCTCCCCATGCTGATGACCGCGCACGTCGTGTTCGCCGTCCTCGACGAGGCGCGCCCGGCCACGCTCTCCGACACCGTCATCACCGGCCTTCTCCGCAAGCGCCTCCACTACGACGGCGTCATCGTCAGCGACGATCTCGACATGCATGCGATCACCGCCAACGTCGGTGCCGCCGACGCCGCGGTCGCCGCCATCCGCGCCGGCTGCGATGTCCTCCTCCTTTGCAGGGACGAGGCAAACCAGGCCGCCGCCGAGGAATCACTCCTCCGTGCCGCCGAAACCGACTCCGATCTTCGCGCGCGCATCGGCGAATCCGCCGCCCGCGTCCGCGCGATGAAACGCGCGCACCTCGAGAACCAATCGCGGCGTCCCTCACCCGGTCGCGACATCATCGCAACTGCCGCGCACCGCGCGCTCTCCGATCGCCTACGTGCGGGTCTGCGCCGCTAAGCCCGACCGCCCAACCTACCAACCATCAACGCCAGAACCAGAACCGTCGCTACACGCAGGCGCGGCGACGTGCATCGCCGAGAAACGCCCGCAACCGATTCCGCCGCGACGCGACCATGCGATTGAACGCGGTCGCGAGCGGGTCGTCATACTTCGCCAGATCGAGGCGCTTCGCGACCGCGAGCGCTGCCTTGAGCTCGAGCGACGCGAACATCTGCCCGATCTCCTCCTCGCGGCGCGCGTAGCCCGCGCTATGCCCACCCGACTGATCGATCGGCCGCGTCAGCAGCTCGACCAACGAGCGCTCGATCTCGGGGGCGATGCGCGTCGTCTCTCGCGCCTTCTGCAGCAGCTCGCTGGTGCTCGGCGTCTTCGACGGCGCCTCCATCGGCGGCTCCCAGATCGACACATTCGTCGGCAGGACCATCGACTTCGCGGGCGGGCGCTCGCCCGTGCCCTTCGCCATCAGATGCGAGCGCCGGTTCGCCATCCCGCCGGCGTCGTTCGCCATGTCGTGAATGTTTTCTTGCGACTCTTCGACCGACCAGACCTCTGTTTGTCGCTTCATGGGCCAGCGCTTCGCCACCTCCGCCAACAGTTGCGGACAATCTTTGGCACCTCACGAAGAAACCTGGCGCGCAACTCCTGATGGCCGTGGTCCGACGCGCCCGGCCATATGGGTACAGAACACGCTCAAACCTCCCAAACCACCGTAACCAAAGCCCCTGTGGAGTCGGTACCAGATCGTGCCGAACCACAGCACCCGGGTCCAACCAAGGATGTCTTCAACAGCTGGAAAGCTGATCCCAAGAAGAAGGCCGACAGTTCGCAGGCGTCCATCGAGGCCGTGAACGCGTCGCTCGACGCGATCGCAGGACGCCTCGATTCTGCGGCTGCTCGCATCGACGCGATCATCAAGTCGGACAGCGGTTCGCATGGCCCAGGCGTCCTCGTAGGCTGGGTCGAGCAGGAGCTCCAGCAGGCAAATCGGACTTATGAATACGGGGTTCTCACCAGACACAAGGCGGTTCAGACGGGGCTCGGAACCAAGAGCCTGGCGAGGATCACCAGCAGCGAGCAGCGGCTAAAGGACGCGATCGCACGAGCAAAGACCTTTGCGAAGGACCATGGTCAGACTCTCAACACCCAGCAGTTCGTCGCCATCGAACAGTCGGTGGACAATCTGCTGGACGCGCAGAAGCTCAAGCCGCAGGACCTCGAGCGCGTCGAGCCGCAGGCGTCGAGCGCCGAAGATCTGCGCGGGAAAGCAATCACGGAACACCTCGAGGCAGCGCTGGCGCGCGCGCAAGTCATGGGAGTTGGTGGACCGGACTCCGTCACGGAATACATGTCACATCTGACGTCGGTCTTCTTCACTGCGGACGGAATGCTCCAGGATCGCGCCGTCGAAAAGAAGAATAAGAAAACACCTGCCCAGCTTTCGGGCGGAACCAAGAAGGAGCTCCGAGCCGCGATGAGCACGCTCTCGACGGAGGTCAAGAAGCTCGTCGCGAAGAATCCGACGAAGTGGGCGGACGTCAACGCGAAGACCAAGGCTGCGAACGACCTCGTGAACCGCCTATGAATGGGTGGAAACTGCTGCTGATCACGGCATGCGCGCTATTCGCGTGTCATTCACGAACGCCGAAGCCGGCGATCGAGAACGTGACGCCAGACCGCGTTCGGCGTTCTGTGTTCGATGAGGCCGATCGCCTGCTGTTGCGCAGCGTCGAGCCTGACTACAGCACCTATCCGTCGTTAATTTTCCGGTTCCAGCGGCAAGCAATCCCTCTTATCGATGGAGCTTGTCGCGACGGCGACCGGAGGGGATGCATCGCCATGGTCGCCGTCAGGGAGTTGACTGCGGAAGGCGAGCGTCGACTCTACGAACGCTGCACTGCGGGAGATGTCCTGAGTTGCCGTGCGCTCGTCAACCAACCCGGCGCGCTCAACCCACGTCGGATCGAAAGCGCACCCGGTGGGGTCCTCGACATCGAGGGTTTCAAGGAGGCCTGCTACATCGGCGACGAGCTCACTTGCGACTACGCTCGAATCCGAGACGAGTGCGCTCGCGGACTAGCCATGAGCTGCAGGTCGCTAGCAGCGGAGCTCGGTCCCGCGTCAGATGCCGAACGGGAACGCGCGTGGAAGCGCGCACTCGAACTGGCTCGTCACGGATGCGAGCTCGGGATTCTCACCGAGTGCACCGACATCATGGCGGATGAGAGAAGCTCCATGAAAGACCAGATCACTGGCCTGGCGCGAGCATGTCGGCTGCAACCTTCGCTCTGCGGCGGCCTTGGCAACCTCTACCTCGAGATCGGGGAGCGGACCAAGGCACGCGACGCTTACGAGGCGCATTGCCAGCGAGCGAGTATCGATGGCTGTGTTTGGCTGATCGAGGCGTACGTCTCGGGTGAGCTACCCGAGCCCGTTCCGGGTCGCGCACGCGTCTTGCTCGAGTACTCGTGCAAGGTCTACAAGAACAGATGCGACTTGCTGGCAAAGCTGCCGCATTGAGCGCAACCCGCACCCACATTGGCCGAGTGCGGCGCCCATGGTTCACGAACTTGCAGCGCGGATCGGCTGGTCACTCGCGAAGCTCGGGACACTCGTCAACGCCGGGCGTACCAAGGGCTGGTTGCCGGGCGAGATGGTCGAGGTGGGGGATCCGGACGCGATCCTGAGCGATGTTGTCGAGGACTCCGTGATGGGAGCGCTCCGCGATCATCTCGAGCTCAGCGAGACAGAGATCGATACGCTGTGGTTGCTCGCATGTATCGAGATCGAGCCGCAGGTCGCGCGCGCGTCGCAGATGCTCATGTCCAGCGGCATGCACGAGCTGAGCGCGCAGATCGTGGCGCGGCTGGTGGGTGATGACGATGGCGAGCTGTTCGATCGACTCGCGGAGCTCGCGCTGATCGAGACGACGGCGGATCCACGGTTGCCGATGTACCGGCGCGCGGTGCGCGTGAACGATCGGGTGCTCGATCTCGCGAGGGGGAATCTCGGGCTCGATCGCGAGGTCGCGCAGCTGGGGGAGCTCATCGACGAGAGCAAGGAGATCGCCGTGCCGGCCGATCTTCGCTATGCGGTGAACTGCGGCGCGCGATGCTGGATCGTTGCGAGTGGGATCGAGGGGAGCGGGAGGCAGACGGTGTTGCGCGCGGCGGCGGCGAGTGTCGGGCGGACGGTGCTGGCGGT
>DASRXR010001015.1:0-3485 GCA_035687405.1 Polyangiales bacterium | reverse complement strand
GCCAAAGGCACCGCTACTCACCTGGCCGGCGTCAAAATCCTCGAACGTTTTGGCATCACCGAGAAGGACGTCAAACTCATCAACATGGAAGTGAACGCGGCACAACTCGCACTCGTCACTCGCGACATCGATGCCGCATTCGGCGACCGCGACTATCTGCGCTTACGCGACCAAGGCGTGACCCGCGTGCTGTTCACGACTCGCGGCGGAGACCCCGCACTCACATCCAACTCCAGCTTCCTCGGCAACGAAACATTCATCACCAAGTACCCCGAGATCACCAAACGCGTGCTCAAAGTACTGGTGCAAAACGCGAAGTGGCTCGCCGAGACTCCGAGCACGCAGGTTTATCAACTCTGGACCAAGTCCGGCACCACGTTCTCCTCGTTTCGCGAAGATGGACTAAACGAAGACAACAAGTACCGCTTCAGTCCGCTCCTCGATCCGTACATCGCCGTTCGTTACAAGTTTCAGATCGATCAAGCCAAACGCTTGAGCCTACTGCGCAACACCTTCTCGTTCGAGCAATGGGTCGAGCCGAAGTTTCTGAATCAGGCGCTCAAGGAACTGAACCTCGAGGGTTATTGGCAACCACGCGGCACCGATGGCAAACCCGTTCAGCCAGACACCAAACGCGCAGCCAACGACGCGTCGAAGCCCGCATCACCACAGCCCGGCGGCTGATCACTCTGTGACCGGCGCGCGGCCGCGCTTGCGTTTATAGTCTCGCGAGCACTGGAGACATCTTCATGGAATATCGCCGCCTCGGCCGTTCGGGTTTGAAAGTCAGTGAGCTGTCTTATGGCTCATGGGTCACGTACGGAAACCAAGTGGATGTGGCGTCTGCTCGTGAGCTGATGGCCGCGGCATTCGATCGCGGCGTGAACTTCTTCGACAACGCGGAAGTCTACGCGGGCGGACAGAGCGAAAGCGTAATGGGGGACGCGCTTCGCGCACTCAAGTGGCCGCGCCTCGACTACGTCGTGTCGACCAAGTTCTTTTGGGGCTTGGCCGGCGACGGCAAACCTCTCGTGAACGGTACCAACACCCTCAATCGTAAGTACTTGATCCAAGCGATCGATGGCTCTCTGAAACGCCTCGGCCTCGAGTACGTCGACCTGATCTACTGCCACCGGCCGGATCCCGAGACGCCGATCGAAGAGACCGTACACGCACTGCACGACATCATCACGCGCGGCAAAGCGCTGTATTGGGGCACGAGCGAGTGGAGCGCGGACGAGATTCGCGCGGCGTACGAGATCGCCGAGCGGCACCACCTCCACAAACCCATCGTAGAGCAGCCGCAGTATCACTTGTTTCATCGCAACCGAGTGGAGCGCGAGTACGAACGCCTGTACGAAGACATCGGACTCGGCCTCACGACGTGGAGCCCACTTGCATCGGGTTTGCTGACGGGGAAATACGCGAGCGGCATTCCAAAGGACAGTCGCGGCGCGCTGCCTGGTATGTCGTTCCTGCGCGACAACCTCACGGACAAGGCGAAAAATCACGCCGTCGCGCAGCTCGCAAAGATCGCGAAGGACCTCGGCGGCACGGTCGCGCAGCTAGCGATCGCCTGGGTGAACCACAACCCGCGCGCGAGTAGCGTGATTCTCGGTGCGAGCCGCGTCGGTCAGCTGGAAGAGAACCTCGACGCGCTCGAGCTGAAGCCGAAGCTCACCGGCGACGTGTTGGCAGAGATCGATCGGATCACGGCGCCACTAGCCACGTGAGCGCTCCGGCGGACGGCGAGCATCGCGCCCTCCGGTATGCCTGGGAACGACTAGGTAGCACGAGGAGCCGGTAGGCAACGAGACCACAACCCGGAAGCATCAAGCTGATGGCGACCGGTTTCAGCTACACTGCGGGGCATGTTCGACACCATTCGTGAAATGAAGAAGATGTTAGGCCAGCTGAGTAAGTGGCTCGATGCCGCAGCGAGCCACGCACAAAGCAAGTCGTTCGATCCGAACGTGTTCGTCGGTCTGCGACTTGCACCCGATCAATTTCCACTGTCTCGCCAAGTCCAGACCGCCTGTGACACGCTGAAGCTCGCTGTCGCGCGGCTCACCGGCAAAGAAGCGCCGAGTAACCCCGACACCGAACAAACGCTCGAAGAGCTCAAGCAGCGCGTGAAGACGACGCTCGCGTTCGTCGATGGATTCACCGCGAAGGACTTCGAGGCTGCAGCTACGCGCGTCGTCACGCAGCCGCGTTGGGAAGGCAAGACGATGAGCGGAGTGGACTACTTCTACGAGCACGTGCTTCCGAATTTCTTTTTCCACACCACACACACGTACGCGATCTTGCGGCACAACGGTGTGAGCATTGGAAAGCGCGACTTTCTGGGCCCGTTGTCAATGCGCGATCCCCAGTCGTAGTGGACTCGAGCACCTGCTCGCAGCCGTCAGCAGCAACGCATCTTGCGCCTGCAGCTGACGGCTGCTGCTTTTAAGTGAGGTAGTGATCGCTCTGTAAGCTCGGTCACGTTTCCCTGCCGCCGTCCGCTGCAGAGTGGACTTCGGTCTTGCGACGTAAGTCGCACTGCAAAAGGGGAGCGCATGCAAGCACAGAAGCAATTCTGGAGTGTCGTCGCGTTGTGGCTAGTCGCCTCGGCGAGTAGCGCCGTAGCTCAAACGGTACAGGAAGTGCCAACCGGCTATCTCGATCCGCAACGAGACGCCGCGATGTTCGAGCGATTCAAGAATCGCATGGACATCAAGTTCGATCAGGTACGGCCGATCCTCGAAGTGCGGGACGTGAGTCACGTCGCCAGTGGTGCCGCGCTTCGCGATCGCGCGCGCGGCTTCATTCAGCTGCGTGGCGTACCTTCGCGGAGCTCAGTCGTTCGCTCGCTCTTGGTTTGGAACTTCTCCGACCAAGAACGCAAGGGAAGCGACTCGGCACCAGTGTTGTTCGACGGCAACTTGGTCGTCGGCAAGAAGACGGCCGACAACACCGATCCATGCTGGCTGCGCGAGGGCAATCACTCGTACCTCGCAGACGTCACCGACTATACGAATCAGCGCGGTGGCCCGAACCAAGACTACGAAGTGATCTTACCGTTCACCGAGAAGACATCCACGGCGGGCGAAAACCCTTGGGCTGCAACCAATAGTCCGGCGGTGCTGCTCGAGGGAGCGACGCTGATCGTCATCTACAAAAACGAGAAGACGACGGGCGCGCTCTACGTGTTTGCTCCGCCCGGAGACAACATGTTCAGCAGCACGGCGACCTATTTCCTCCCGACACCGGGTTTCGGGTCAGGTCTATTCACGATGGTCGGCGCCGATGGGCAACGCGGCAGCGGTCATGACAACGGCGCGTCGAACGAGCTGACGTTCTTCGACGGTAATCAGATCGCTGGGCCCGCGGTTGCAGCGAGTGATTGGGATGGCAGCGACGGCCTGACGCTTCCGCAGCTTTGGGACACGCACACGCATCAAGTGAAGCTCAGCAACAATCCGTCGAAGGTCGACTACGAC
>DASRXR010001014.1:0-2588 GCA_035687405.1 Polyangiales bacterium | reverse complement strand
GAAGCTGTTGACCCCTACGCCACGGCTCGCACCACTACGCTCTGGCAATGCTGCAGAATCGGACCCGTCTGTCATCGAGTAAATTCTCACGTGCGCAGCAAGCTGCGATCTACGCAGTTTTAGCCCTGGGTTCAGCACGCTGTGGCTCTGATGCCGCGTCGCCGCCACAAGCAACCGGAGTGGCAGGCCAAGACACGGCTGCCGCTGGAGCGGGGACGACTGGGAACGGCGCTGCAGGCGCAGCGGCTGGCGCAACCGGATCAAGTGGGCGCCCAGGCAGCGCGGCTGCAGCTGGCAGCGGCGGAACCCGCTCCGCCGCGGGCGCGAGCGGAGTCGCAGCCGGCAGCGGCGGTGTCGGAGCTGCGAACGGCGCAGGCCGCGGCGCGGGCACCTCAGGTCAAGCGGGCAGCGCTGGCACGAGTGCGGGTCAATCCGGCACTGCAGCTGCAGGGCAAGGCGGCGGCGCCGGTGGATCGAACGCAGGCACAGGCGCGGGTCAAGCCGGCACGCCTGCAGCTGGTAGCGGCGCAGTGAACTGCCCTGCGCCGGCACCAGGCTCGAGCGGCAGAAATCCTCTGTTCACCGATCAATACACGGCCGACCCTGGCGCGCTGGTCGACGGCTGCACGTTTTACATCGCGTGCGGTCACGACGAGGGTCCCAACAGTTTCGTCCTCAAAGAATGGTTCGTCCTGTCCTCGACCGACATGGTCCACTGGAACAAACAAGTCGCGATGCGGCTCAGCGACTTCGCGTGGGCCGATGCGAACGCGTGGGCAGGCCAGATCGTAAAGAAGAACGGCAAGTTTTACTGGTTCGCTCCGGTCAACGAGCGCGGTGGCGGAATGGCGATCGGCGTAGCAGTCGGCGACAGCCCGACCGGCCCATTCAAAGACGCCATCGGCAAACCCCTGATCAACGACGCGTTCGAGATGTCGAACGCCGGCTTTCGCACTTCGTCCGATACGCCGTTCACGATCGACCCCACCGTGTTGATCGATGACGACGGCAAAGCCTATCTGCACTACGGCGGTTTCTCGCGCATGATGGTCGCCAAGCTCAGCGACGATCTGCTGTCGATCGACGGCAAGCTCTCAGAGGTCACGCCGCAAGGCTTCTTCGAAGCCGCGTATCTGATCAAGCGTGAAGGCACGTACTACGAGATTTACGCCGCCGGCACCAATCCAGCGACGATCGACTATTCGACGTCGAGCAGTCCGCTCGGGCCGTGGAAATACGGCGGCCGGATCCTCGATGCTCTACCCAACGTCAGTGGCCAAGACGCAGCTACCAGTCACCCGGCGGTCGCTCAGTTCGCGAGTCAGTGGTACTTGGTCTATCACTTGAGTAATGGACCCAACGCGGGCGGCACCTACAAGCGTGAGGTCGCGGTCGACAAGTTAACGTTCAAGGCCGACGGCACGATCGAGAAGATCACACCGAGCAAGGGTCTGACCTTCTAAAGCCGCGTCGTCCACCGCGCTCGCACCGGCTAGCCTCACACCGCAGTTCTACTTCTGGCTTGCTGGGCCGCGTCGACTCAGTTCAAGCGTGGCCGGCTGAGCCACTTCAAACGGCTCGAAGAGGCGCCTTCGCCTTGACGTCACGCACCGTCTCGAAGGCGGAGCTGCGCATCGCGGCGAAGCCGATGGCTGCGTACACCATCGCGTGTACTACGAGCGGGAGCACGTCGCCTGGCAATGCCCTATGAGAATTGTTCAGGTGCGCACCGAGATGTGCGAGCAGCGCGATCAACAGACTTCCTCCACTACCTCGATACAGCCATGTGAAGAAGAAACTGCCGCCCACGAAAAAGAGCAGCATCACGGGCGCGAGCGACATCGGGACACCCACCGCAAGGAACATGGGGATATGCCAGATCGCCCACGCCACGCCGAGGAGGCTGCTCGCGAGAAACGCACCGTACTTCGTGATGAGACGCGGAAGCGCGTAACCACGCCAACCCACCTCTTCTGCAAACACGATCACGATGCTCGTGACGAGTTGCGCTGCGGAGGGCAGAAAAAGCCAGTCGCCTTCACGTCCGGCCGCGCGCAGCAGATATAAAATCGCTGAGAGCAAACTGCCCGGCGCGAAGAGCGCTAGTGCATACCACTTCAGCGACACGCGCCATTGAAGCAGCCCCGCGAACAACGCTTTCAAACCACCGCGACCGCTCTCTTTGAACGTCAGAATGCTCGCCGCAACCAAAGGGCCAAAGATGCCGAGCATCGCGAAGGGCAAGTACGCGGCCGGATCGCCGGGCAGCCAGCCCCAACGCGCGAAGAGGCCGGGAAGCTGGAGCGCCCAGGTGAACGCGAACGCGAGCATGAAGAAAACGGCGGTCGCTCCACGTTGGGACATGGGGTTAGGACAACGGCGAAGAGGTGGAGTTCCCGCCCCGGTGAGCTCGTTGTGGGCGGATTCGGGGCTGCTGAAGGCTTCGCCATCGAACGGCGATCACTGACCTCAGCGTTCGAGGTGCCGCAGTATGTCGTCACTGCCGGCTGGAGATAGAGCTCGCGCAAGTCCGCGCGCGATCCGGTTGGGTTCGCCACGCCCGATATTCTTCGAGTGCCTCGCGGCCG
>DASRXR010001013.1:0-4891 GCA_035687405.1 Polyangiales bacterium | reverse complement strand
GCAGATCGATCCGAAGCACTCCGACGCGCGCGCAGGCCAACAGACGCTGATCGGCCACGACGCGACGCGTGCGATTGCGGTGAGCTCGCTCGCCGACGCGTACAAGCACACCGAAGAGTGGCCACACGTCGTCGCGCTGCTCGAGCCGCGCCTGCTCTCGACCTCTGCGCCCGAAGAGCGCGCGAAGATCCTGATCGAGACGGCCCAGCTCTGCGAGCAGAAGCTGAACGATCGGCAGCAAGCACTCGAGTGTTACCGCCGCGCGTTCGCGCTGAGTCCGGATGATCGTGCGACCGAACGCGAGATCCGGCGCCTCGCCGAAGCGCTCGGACAGTGGCTCGCAGTCGTCTCGGCGTACCGCGACACGCTCGCGGGCTTCCCGCGGCCGACACCTCGCGTCGCCGAGCTCCGGCACGCGGAAGGCCAAGTCTTCGAGCAACGCTTGAACGATCGCGAAGCGGCGCTCGAGGCGTACGTCGATGCCGCGCGCATCAGCCCCGAACGTGTCGAGTTCGCGACGGCAGCCGCGCGGCTCGCCGGTCAGGTCGGACAATTCCGAGTTGCGGCGGAACAAGTGCTGATGCACATGAACGCCAAGGGCGCGTACAGCGAGCCGCTCTTGAAAGCGGTGGAGCAGGTCGCGGAAGAAGTCGAAGGCTTCGACGCGTTGTGCATCGCGCTGTCGGAAGCGACGGTCGCACACGGCGGCGGGCTTTCCTCCACCGTCAGCCGTGAGCTGCAGACCCGCATCGCCACGTTGCACCGGGATCGACGCGACGATCCGCGCGCGGCCGAGTCTGCGCTGACGCGGGCATTGCGGGCCGAGCCGGGTCACCGTGCGACGTTGATCGCGCTCGCGGAAGTTCAACGCACCGAGCCCGGGCCTGCGCTCGTGACGACGTTGCGATCGATCGCGGACGGCGACGACGAGCAGCTGGACGCGCTCTGGGAAGCGGCCGAGGTGTGCATCGAGCACGTGCGCGACAAGCGCCAGCTCGGCTCCACGCTCGAAGCGCTCTACACGCGTGCGCTCGGGCTTTGGCGTCGCGGCAAGAAACCGAACGGCAAGCGCGATCCTCAGGCCGCGGTGGCATGGGCGGTCGACCGCTTGGTCACGTATCACAAAGAACAGAACGACAATCAGCGCGCGCTCGTGTTGCTGACGGAGGCGGCAGGCCTTCCGTTCGATTCCGCCCAGCGCCAGCGTTGGTTGCACCAAGCGGCTGCGCTCGCGATGGGTCCACTCGCGGACGCCGATCGCGCGAGCGAGTTGTATCGCGACTTGCTCGCACACGATCCGCGCGACACGGTCGCGCTCGTCGCCCTCGGCCAGCTGTATACGGAGCGCGAGCGCTTGCCCGAGCTCTTGATGTTGCGGCGCCACGAGCTCGCCTTGTCGCCGGATCTCGAACGCAAGCTCGCGCTGCGGCTCGAAGTCGCGCGCCTGACGGGTGAGCTCGAAGCGCGCGGTGATCGCGTCGGAGCGCTCCAGCAGAACCTCGCCGACCGACCGGGCCACAAGCTGTCGCTCGACGCGCTCGGCATGATCCTTCGCCAGAAGGGCCAACACGCCGAGCTCACGGTCATCTTCGACAAGCAAGCGCGCATTCTCCGCGACATGGGTCGCGGCGACGAAGCGGCCTGGCTGTATCGACAAGTCGCGGAGTTGCGTGAACGCGCACTCGCGGACGTCTCCGGAGCGCTGGTCGCTTATCGCGAGCTTCACGCGTTGCAGCCCGACGGCGATGCGAGCGAAGCACTCGCGCGTCTGCATGCCGGCCAAGGCGAGCACGCGAAGGCCGCCGAGTGGTGGGAGATCCGGCTCGCGGCAGCACCGCAAGAGTTGCGTTCAGGCATCGCGATCGCGCTCGCACGCGCGCACATCGCCTCGCTCCAGCCGGCGCGCGCTCGCGCGTGTCTCGAGCAAGCGCTGGTCGCCGATCCGTCGGTCGATGAAGCGCGCGACTTGCTCGCGCAGCTCTACCGCGAAGACGCCTCACACGAGTTGCTCGCGCGGCTGCTCTCGACCGGTGCCGAGCTCATCAGCGAACCGGCGCGCCGGCTCGACTACCTGCGCGAAGCGGCCGATCTCTACTACGACAAGCTCAAAGCGCCCGATCGCGCGATCCCCGTGTTGTCGCGGGCGACTGAGCTCGCGCCGGACGAGCTGCGTCTGCGTATCATGCTTTCGGAAGGCTTTCACGTGGCGGGCCGCTTCGATGAAGCGCGCGGCGTGCTCAAGGCGCTGATCGAAGCCTACGGCCGCAAGCGTTCGCCCGAACGCGCCGAGTTGCACTACCGCCTGGGTCGCGTCTGCGAGTCGGCCGGCTTGATCGACGAAGCGTTCGCCGAGCTCGAGACCGCCTCGAAAATGGATCTCGCGCATCAGGGCGCACTCCATGCGCTCGCGCGCTTGGCCCACACGCAGGGCGATCTCGAACGCGCCGAACGCGCGTACCGCGGGTTGCTCCTCGTCGTGCGGCGTCACAAGGCGGACGCCGACGTGCTCCTCGGACCGTCCGAGGTGTTCTACGAGCTGTATCGGATCGCTATCGCGCGCAATCAGCGCGACTCGGCAGGAGAGCTCCTGGCGTCGGCGTTCGAAAGCGCCGCTCAAACCGACACCGAAGCGCAGCGGTTCTCGAAGTTGCTCGCGGAGCGCGGTGAAACCGACCTCTTGATGCGTGTGCTCGACCAGCGCATGGGGCTCGCGCGCGAGCCGCGGTTGCAGGCCGAGATCATGTCGGCGAAGGCGAGTGCGCTCGAAGCCCAGCCCGCACGCCGTGCCGAAGCGCTCGAGCTCCGGCTGCAGTCCTTGCAGCTCGACCAACACTCCGACGCGTTGCACACGGCCGCACTCGAGCTCGCGGTCGGCATGGACGAGCTCTCGCGCTACACCGATGCGCTCGCGCAGTTTGCGGAAGACGCACAGCGCACGCGTACACCGGCGGGCGCGCGCACGTCTGCGCTGCTGACGTTGCGGCTCGGTCGCGTGATCGAAGAGAAGCTTCACAACTACGACCACGCCGCGGGCTTGTACGCGAAGGTCGAAGCTTCCGGCGAGTGCGTGATCGAAGCTTGGTTTGCGATGGCTCGCGTCGCAGGTGCGCGCGGTGATCGCGCCGAGCAACGTCGCGTGCTGCAGAAGATCTCGACGCTCGACGACGCGCAGGCCGATCGCAAGGCGCGCGATGAAGCGCGGTTCTTGCTCGCCGAGATGGAGCTCGCCGATCCGCAGTGGCGCGACGACGGCGTCGCATCGCTCGCGCGTGCTCTCGAGGAACAACCGGACTACGCGCGGGCGAAGGCGGTGCTCAGCCGAGCGCTCGCGGCCGCACCGAATCACACCGGGGTGATCGAGCTGTTCGAACGCGTCGCGCGAACGGCGCAAGACGAAGGCATGCTGCTCGACATGCTCGAGCGGCGCGCGTTTCTGCCGAACGCGAAGCTGCCGCAGTTGCGCGAAGGTATCGAGCTCGCACTGCGCGTCCAGCAGGTCGAGCGCGCCGAAGCGTTGCTGCGGAGAGCGGCGGAGCTCGTCAAGGAAGGCGGCGACGACAGCGGTCTCGCGACCTGGGTGTTCTCGGGTCTGGCCGAGTGTCGCTTGCAGGCGAACGACGCGCGCAGCGCGATGGGCTACCTGCGCGACGCGATCAGCTACGCGGTTGAACCCGAAGCCGATGCGTTGCGTCGCGAGCTCGCGCAGCTCGCAGCCGGTCCGAACGGAGACCTCGCGCTCGCCGCTGAAGCCTACGAGGGATTGCTCGAACGCGAACCGGCCGATCGCGCGTTGTGGGAGCCGATGCTCGGCATCTTGACCAACCTCGGCGACCGCGCGCGGATGGATGCGTTCATCAATCGTACGCTCGGGGCGCTCTTGCCCATCAGCGAGCGTGTGTTCCTGATGCTCGGGTACGCGAACTTCCTGATCGGGTCGGGCGCGCAGCCTGAGGCGATCCCGGCGCTCAAGCAGATCCTCGAAGAGGAGCCGGGAAATCTCGCGGCGACCGATCGCTTGCTCGGCATCTATCAGCAGCACGGCTTGCACAGCGAGTTCGCCGAGCTCTTGCAGCAGCAGTTCGACCGCGCGCGCGACGAGCGCGACGTGGTCGCGATCACCGAGCTCGCGTTGCGCTTGGGCGCAGCCTACGGCGGCACGCATCCAGATGCGGCAGCCGACGCCTACCGCGCGGCGCTCGAGTGGGACTTGAGTCACCGTGGCTTGTTGCAGGCGCTGCTCGGAGTGCTGCCGCCCGATACTGATCCGCGCGAGCGCGCAGAGCTGATGTTGCGGCTGCTCAAGTCCGAGACTGGGCTGCACGCGAGCGCGATGGCGGACAACCTCGCCGACACGTTCGCCAGCTTCGAAGACGACGACCGCCTGCTCGAAGCGTTGCAGCTCGGCGTCGCGGCTGTCCCGGACGACGGCGACCTTCGCCAGCGCCTGCAGACGTATTACGTCGAGCGCGAGCAGTGGCGGCCGCTCGCCGAGCTGATGATGAGCGAAGGGAGCCGGCTCGGCTCCGGCGCTGACGCGATCGCCAGCTACAAACAGGCGTCGGCGCTGTATCGCGACAAGCTCGGCGACGTCGACGGTTCGGCTGAGGCGCTGCGTGCGGCCCTCCTCCTGAGCCCGAACGACTCTTCGCTGCTGGCGGAGCACGCGCGCAACCTCGCGGCTGCGGGCAAGCACGAAGCGGCGATCGAAGACGTGGGTCGGTTGATCGACGCGCACGGCCAAGCGGATGCTGGTCGTGTGGAGCTCTTGCGCGTGCGCGCGGAGCTCTGCCTGGCTGCCGGGTTGCCGGGCCACGCGGTGCAGGACTTGAGTGAGGCCTACCAGATCTCGCGTGCGACCGTCTCGGACGCGCTCGTCGATGCGCTCGACCAG
>DASRXR010001012.1:0-10694 GCA_035687405.1 Polyangiales bacterium | reverse complement strand
AGTTGGTGCGGCAGTTGGTGCGGATCTGGGGTTTTGAGTTTCGGACCCCTGACACCGCTCTGCAAGTAGCCGAAGTTCCATGGATTTCCGCGCACCCACCGCGATTCGAACACGGGACCGTCGGCTTAGAAGGCCGCTGCTCTTCCGGCTGAGCTATGGGTGCCTGCCTGGCCCTGCTCCCGCCTTCGCGGTCGCACGCCTGCGCTGGCCCTATATCTCGAGACGGGCCACCCCGGCAATCGGATGTTTCCCTCGCCCGCCCCTACGCCCGACGCAACGCGCGATCGGCCGCGGGTTCTCTAGCATTTGCAGCAAAAACGCCCGCTCGCGACGATCGCTCGCCTCCCGCCACCGCGCTCAAATCGCCAACATCTGACCACCCTCGATCGGAATGATCTGCCCCGTCACCAGCTCCGACCCCTCGATCAACGCGAGGATCGCATCCGCCACATCGTCTGGCGTGCAGACCTTCCCCAGCACCGCCTTGCTCTCCCAGAACTTCTTCGTTTTCTCGTAGGCCTCACCCAAACCCTGCTTCAACCACTCACCCTCGATGAACGCCGGCGCCACCGCATTCACTCTGACCGTCGGCGCCAACACCCTCGCCATCGACAAGGTCAGATTGTTCAACGCCGCCTTCGACGCACAATACGGGACACTACTTCCTATCGCCCTCAACCCGGCTATCGACGAGACGTTGACCACGTTGCCCTGACCATTCGCCTGTAACGCCGCCTTACACGCACGAATGCACTGAAACGCACCGCGCAGGTTGACGTTCATCATCAAATCCCAATCCTCTGGCATGACCGCATCCAAATCGTCGTGGCGAATGAAGCGCGTTGTTCCCGCATTGTTCACCAAGACATCGATCCTACCAAAGGCCTCCAACGCCGCCGCCGCCATCGCACGACACTCGGCATCGTCCGCAACGTTGGCCTTCACCGCGATCGACTTGACACCCAACGCGAGGACTTCCTCCACGACGCTGTCAGCTGCAGCCTTACTGCGACTGTAGTTGATCAATACCGCACAACCCTTCGCCGCAAGCTTGAGCGCCGTCGCACGCCCTACCCCAGTACCACTTCCCGTTACGATCGCCGCTTTGCCTATAAGTTGCATGACTGATTTCTCTCGCTCCTAAAAACTACCCGCAAGATCCGACGACCACACTCAGAAGTGCAGACCACCGTTTGCATAGATGACGAAACCAAACATGGTTCCGCCGCCCGCTACGAAGGGCAACCTGACGTCACCACCAATGAAGATGTCCGGATTGATGTCGTACAACAGACTGGCACCCGGCGAGAGCAATAGGTTCACATCGCTTCCTGACACCGATTCACCAAACAACGGCGCATCCGAGCTGGTCACGACGGTCGCAATGCCGACCAAGAGACTGGGACGGAAAGTCAGTTTCTCCTCGAACGGAAAGTCGTAGCCGAGCTCCGCACTGAACTCCCACAGGCTGACACTGGCCTCGACGGTGCCACCGACATCGCCCGACTCGAACGAACTGCCGATGTGATAAGCGAACCGCGCACCCAAATACAAACGCTCGAGGTTGTAGCCACCTTGGATCCCGAACCCCAAGCCCCACGGATTGAATTCGTCGCCGAGGTCAGTGCCGAAACCGATCAACAAACCGACACTGATCGGCTTCGCGACAGCAGTCGTCATCTCCTCCTCGGCACGCACGAACGAGGGCACAACGAGGACACTGCAAATCACCACCGCCGCAAGCAACACGAACTTCGACATAGTCCACTCCTTCACGATAGGCGCGCGCAACCTACCGCAAACGAGACTCGGATCACCAGGGCAAGACTTCACCGTTGGCGTGCCAGAAGGTGCCAGTGTTCTGCGGGTTCAACGCCTCGATGCGCTCCAAAAGCTGCGCAGCCGCATCACTGGGCTCGATGCCACCCGAGTTGCCAGTCATCTCGGTTTTGACATAACCGGGGTGGAGTATCGCGACAGAGATGCTGCGCTTCGCCAAATCCCGCGCGAGTGAAACACCGGCCGCATTCAATGCCGCCTTGGACATTCGGTAACCGTAGAAGCCACCGGAACCGTTGTCCGCCATCGAACCCATGCGACTGGTGATCAACGCCACCTTCGAACCCTCAGCCAGTCTCGGGGCTAGCGCATGCACAGTCCGCAAGGTTCCAACCGCATTGACCTGGAACTGGTCGAGCACACCTTCGAAGCTCAAAGTGTCGAAGGTGTCGCCGTGGAGAATGCCGGCATTCGCAATCAAACAGTCGAGTCGCACATTCGCTACACGCTTCGCGAGGTCAGCGACATCCGCTGCTTTCGCGACGTCGATCCCGGACTCGACACGGACACCGAGGTGGTCGAGCTCGGGCGATGGGTTGCGACACACCGCAATGACGTCGTTTCCGCGGGCCTTCAGCTGCTTCGCAAGCTCATAGCCAATGCCGCGATTTGCTCCAGTTACAAGTGTGGTCTTGGTCGTCATCGGGCGGGTTTAGCCGAATCGACACGACAGAGCTATCCTGCTGCGCATGGATGTTCCGGCCGAACAGGCGTCCACCCCCCGCTCCCGCCGCCGCTACCTGGAGCTGCTGCGCGCACGCTGGACCCTACTGGCTGCACTCGGAGCAGCCGCCATCGGATTCTTCCTGAAACTTACGAGCGAGCTGACCGAAGGCGAACTGGACGCATTCGACAATGCACTTTTGAAAGAAGTGATTGCCCTTCGCACGCCAAGCATGAACGGCATCGCAGTCGACCTGACTGCATTGGGCTCAGTGACTGTGCTGACTCTGATCGTGACTATCGCGGCGTGTCTGTTCGCACTGGGACGGCACTGGGGCAGCGTATCGCAACTGCTTCTCACGGTTCTGGGCGGCGCGATTTTCTCGACCGCCCTGAAGCGCGTCCTCGAACGTGAACGACCACCCGAACTCGGACGGCTGGTCCACGTCGCGAGCTTTTCGTATCCGAGCGGGCACTCGCTGGCATCCGCGAGCATCTACCTCGCACTCGCAATCCTCGCAGCGCGGCGGATGCCTAACCCTACTGCTCGCAAGTTGATCGTGGTGTTCGCGATTCTGCTGGCGACAACCGTCGGCATGTCGCGCGCGTACATCGGCGTTCACTATCCAAGCGACATCGCGGCCGGCCTATCACTCGGCGCTGGCTGGGCTCTGCTCGTGAGCGCAGTGTTCTCGTACCTGCGCGGCAAGAACAAGCTTCCTGAAGCTCGCGTGCCTTACGACTGACGCCCGAACAGTCAGTATCCGGGCGGCGGCACGAACCCGCCTATCACTTCACTGAGCCGACCTGCGAAGTCGATCGATGTGAGATCTTCGAGATACGGTGCCACAATCTGAACACCGACCGGCAACCCGGCCGCCGTTTGGCCGATAGGTGCAACAGTCGCGGGATTCCCCGTAAGCGTCGCAAATGACATCCAGCCCATGACGTCCGTATACCGCAAGGTCTTGCCGTTGACAGTCAGAGTGCGCATGAACTGCGGCAGCGTGTGGTCATGTGGAAACGCAGGCAGCTGCGTGACAGGACACAACAACACGTCATAGTTCTCGAAGAAGCGCGCAAGCTTGGCCCGAAGCTGAGCGCGCTCCTCGTCGGCGCGAATCCACAAGTAGTGCGGCGCGATGGAGTTTCGCGCAGTGATCACGAGCGGCTCAGTCTGCGGGCCGGCCGCAGCCGCTTCGAGCTGGGTGACGACCTTCTGCGGGGCCGCAGACGGAATGATCGGGTCGAACAATACGCGATAGTTCGCATGGGCTTCCGCGAGGGTGAACTCCGGACGGGCATCGTCGACGCTAACCCCAGCCTTCCGGAGGGCGGCGACGCTGGCCTGCAAGAGCGCGCGGCTCTCCGTGTCCACCGGGAACGCCGAATCATCGAACCACGCCGCGACGCGATAGCCGCGAAGCGTTGCAGCTCTGGGCGGCGGTAGGCGAACCGAGTACGCCTTCGCAATCTCAGGCACGGGCCCTGCGATGAGCGGAAGCATCAGCGCCAGGTCATCCGCCGTGCGTGCCATCGGACCACTGACTACGAGGTCCTGAAACCCTAGCGTGCCCGGCGCCGGCGGAATGTGGCCGCGCATCGGGACCAAGTCGTGCGTCGACTTGTGTCCATACACGCCGCAAAACGCCGGCGGCACACGGACCGAACCCGCGATATCACTGCCGAGCTCGATCGGCGTCATTCCCGATGCGAGCGCCGCCGCCGCACCACCACTCGACCCACCCGGCGTACGACTCACGTCATACGGATTGTTGGTGGTGCCAAAGATTTCGTTGAAGCTTTGCCAATCGGCGCAATGCGCGGGCGTGTTGGTCTTGCCGACGATGATCACACCCGCATCGCGCAAACGCCGAATCGCAAGCGCATCCGCAGCCGGTACGTGATCAGTCCAACGCTTCGCACCCGCAGTCGTGCGAAAGCCACTGACTTCGTACGCATCCTTGACTGTCATCGGCACGCCGTGAAGCGGGCCGACCGCCACCCCACTCGCGAGGAGCTCGTCGGCGCGCTGGGCTTCCGCACGCGCACGCTCGGGGTCGAGCGTAACGACAGCATTCAGCGGAGGATTGACCTTCTCGATGCGCGCCAACATCGCGTCGAGGAGCTCGACACTGGACAGCTCGCGTTTGCGAATACGACGCGCGAGGACACGCGCACTCTCGAAATACCACTCCGGCATGCCGCGGAGTTTACTCCGGATTTTCGTCGGTGCGGAGCAGTAGATTCAGCCACTGTGCAAAGGCAGGTGTTGCGATCACGCCGGCCGCAATCGCATCGACGCGCTGAAGGATCATCGGCCGAACATCCGCCATCAGGCCGTACTGGTCGAGTAACTCGCGAAGGGTGCGATCACCCTGGGCGACCACCCACTCGGAAAGCTCGCGCTCCGCGATCTCCTGGACGAAGCCGCTGCCAGCTGCGAACGACACCAGCTCGGGTATGAGATCGAACAGCTCCGGCATCGGCATGACGTCGAGATCTTTTTGCAGGTCTGCAAACCGCGTTCTCAAAATGTGATCGGTCAGGCCCGCGAGGATCTGACCGAGCAACTCGCGGCCTTCATCGCTCTGCACGCGCTCCAAGAGCGACTCGCGAAACGCATGCGCAGCCGTGTCGCTGAAGTCGCGCGCCGCCGCCGACAACCGGCGCTCGACTTCGGCGCCGAGGCCACCCATCGCACTCCGCCCGCGATCGATCAGTTTCTCTGCGCGCTCTTGAACGGAGCGCGTCAGAAAGCCTGTGATGGAGCTGCTATTCGTGGCGCCACCTGCCGGCGCGCGGGCCCCAGCACTTCCGCCGGACACCCCCGGCACCGGGAGCCGCTTCGCAAAGTTGAGCAACACCTGCGTCCACACCGGCCGCAGGAGCTGGCGCACAAGCGCAGGATCGAGCGCGTGGTCCGCCCAGCGCGCCCGCGGCACCTGAAACTTACGGGCGAGTGCGTGGAGCTTCTGATGCGCCACCGGACTGACAAGCGCACCCACGGTCGCCGCAGAATCCGCGATCGCCCGCGCGTAACGCTCGAAACCGGGCGCGCTATGCTGCTCGACGACACGGCGTACGTTGTCGACACTGAAGCCGCGCGTCACTGCCGCGCGCAGCTGCTCGAGGTCGGCGACGTCGCGAACGCGCAGTGCGAGCGCTTGGTCGACTACGAGCTCCGCGAGCTGCGTGCGATAGGTAGTTTGCGAGCCTGTGAGGCGCTGAAGTATCAGCGCGCTGATCCGATCATGCTCCGGCATCGGTGGGCACAGGAGAGCATGGATTGTTCTCTTTCGCGAGAGCCCTTCGCATCACGAACCGACGGACTAAAAATCCGAACGCAGTCAAGAACAACGCGATCACAGGCAGAACTCCTTCTTGTCATCACACGTCGTGCAGCACCCCGAGCCCTGCCATCCGCATGCTTTACCGGTACCAAAACAACCATGGAACTGAACCGAGAGCTGGCCGGTCCGCATGTCAGGATCGCTGACTTGCAGATCGGCACGCCCGGACATTTGATTTTCTTCGAGCATGAATGTGGCGGAATGGCCGTCGACCTGCATCGTCGCGCCGCTCTGATCCGACCACGTCCACTTGAAGTCGCGGACGGACATACCGAGCGGCGACGATGCCTCCGCGCTGAGCGTCACCGGCTGACCGATCTCGAGCGGCACGATTTGGGTCGTGCCGCGACCACTGAGCTCACCCTCGGCTGCACCACTCCAGCTCACGCTCGGCACGGGATCCGCCCAGGACGCATCGGCACTGCACCAGATGCCACCCGCATTACAACTGTAATGCTCCGGGCAGCCAGCCTTGCAGGGTGCCTGACACGAGCCCGCGTCATAGTCGTGCTCCTGCCCGAAGACTTCACCGATGTCGCCGAGCAACGATTCGTAATACACGCAAAGCCAGCCGCTCGCGCAGTCGTGACTGGTTTCGCCGCCTTCGGTGCACGAGTCACCTGGACAGTCACACTGACTGTGTGCACACAACTTCATCAGATTGCAGACCTTGCTCTTGCAATCGTCGTTGACGTCGCACTCCGAACCGTCATCCGCTCCGGAGCGTCCATCGCCGAACGGCGCCACTACGCACGCACTCGCAACGCACAACCAACTCGCGAGCGCGGCCCGCCGAACACAAAAACTACTCAACTGCATCGTCTCCCCAGTCACATTGTTCGACTGGCGGGGTGTGGGCCTCAAGTTCCGGTGTCCATGCCTGTCTACGGGGCGCGCAGGGCAGCCGAGATGACCGCCGCGAAATCGGACACGACGCGATTTCCGGGTTCGGCAGACTTTGCGCCGAGGCAAAGCGACTTTATGTAAGCTTGGATAACCGCCGTTCCCCCTCCGCGACGCCCCTGGCCCACGTGAGCCCCGAACTCAGCATTTCTACGCCACGTATCAAAGCGTGGGCCTCCGCGGCCACGCTTTTCGTCATCATGGCGGGGCACACCGTGCTCGAAACCGCTCGGGATTCGCTGTTTCTGCAGCACTTACCGATCGGTCAGCTGCCGTTTACCTACCTGGCGATCGCCGTCGTGGCTCTGTTTGCCGCGGACATCAACGGTCGGCTGCGCAAGCAGCTGGACTCGCGGAGGGCGCTCGCGCTGACCCTGCTGGTCGCCGCAGCGGGCAACTTCGGGTTTTCGAGATTGTTCAAGATGCGGATGGAGCTCGCACCCCACGCGCTCTACGTCTGGGTCGCCGTGGGAGCCACATTGGTCACAGGGCTCTTCTGGCTGATGCTGTCCGAGCTCTTCACAGTTGCAGACGCCAAGCGCTACTACGCGACAATTAGCGCAGGCGGTGTGCTGGGCGCGATGGTCGGTGGCGCCGTGGCTCGGTTCAGCGCGGTCGCTTGGGGTGACTCGTCGCTGCTCTTCGTCGGCGGTGGGTTGTTCCTGTTCGCGGCAGTGATGACGATGTCCGCATGTGTGCCGCTCGAAACGCATGCAGTGCAGGAGCCGATCGCTGCACCGATGAGCAAAGAGGTCCGCGGGCCTGCACTTCGCGATCTGCGAAGCGAGCGGTACTTGCGGCGCTTACTGTGGTTGACGTTGATCTCCACGGTCGTCGCGACGTTAGTCGACTATAACTTCAAGGCCGAAGTCGCACAGAAGCTCGCACCCGAATCACTCGGGCAATTTTTCGGAACGTTCAACGCGGTGTTGAACGGAATCGCGCTGATCGCACAGTTCGCGCTCGCGCCGCAGCTGCTCACCAACCTCGGCGTCGGGCGCTCGTTGCTCGTGCTCCCGGGGCTGCTCGCGCTCGCTTCGGCGACTGGGATATTCTTACCGGGGCTCGCGAGTGCAGTTGCAATCCGCGGGACCGATGGAAGCCTGCGTTACTCGCTGCAGCGCACGGCGGCCGAGGTTCTGTACTTGCCACTTCCCGCCCAAGCGCGGGCACGCTGGAAGATGATCGTCGATTCACTCGGGCAGCGCGGCGGCCAAGCGCTCGCGTCCGGGCTGATTCTGATCAGCATGGCGTTGACGTTGCCCAGCTGGGTGATGGCGATCGCGGTCTGTACGCTGTCGATCGGCTGGCTGGTTCTCGGCTCGACGATGGAGCGACACTACCTCGCGCTCTTCCGCGCGAAGATCAAAGCCGGTGCAGTCGAGACGCGGGCGGACGTGCCCGAACTCGACCTTCACGCGCTCGAGTCGCTGGTAGCGGCGCTCGGAAGCACATCGGACGACGAAGTGCTGGCGAGCATCGACTTACTCGCGGAGTACAACAAGACGCGGGTGATCCCGTCGCTGCTACTCTATCACCCGTCGCGCGTCGTCGTGCTGCGCGCGCTCGAAGTGCTGACGGCTTCGGATCGGCGCGACTTCGCCGGGCCAGCGCGGAGGTTGTTGGAGCGCGACGACGACGAGATTCGTGCATCCGCGATGCTCGCGCTCGCGCATCAGCTGCCGAAAAGCGCGCTCAAAAATGAGCTGACACAAGCGCTGCCGATCGCTGCTCGCGCAGCCGTTTTAGTCGCAGTGGTCGAACAAGATCTGGATGACGACGGGAGCTGTACGCGCGAGATCGAACGCGGCTGTGCGCCGGAAGCACCGCTCGAAACCCGACTCGCGTTTGCACGCGCGTTCCGGATTCGCCGCGACGCGCGCGCGGTTCCACAACTGATTCAGCTGGCGCGCCAAGCTCCGCCGGAGCTCGCGCTCGAGACGGCGTGTGCGATGCGCGAGTCGCCCGATCCGTCGTACATCCCGTCCCTGATCGGCATGCTTGCCGTCGGACGTGCGCGCAACTCCGCGCGCGACGCGTTGGTTGCAATCGGGCCCGAAGCGCTCGAAGAGCTTCGCAAAGCCAGCGGCGATCTCACGCTTCCGCGTCGCATCCGCGCGCACTTCCCGCGCAGCATTTCGCGCTTCGATTCGCCCGCCGCGACCTCGCTCCTGCTCGAGCGTTTGGATCTCGAGCCGGACGGCTGGGTGCGCTTCAAGATCATTCGCGGGCTCGGGTTATTGCGCCGGCACATTCAACCGCGCAGGGATTCGCGGCGCTTGTACGAGCACGCGCGACGCACGCTGCGGCGAGCCGTGCACTTCATGGCGTTTCGAATCGCGACCGAACGCGACCAAGCGCACGCCGATTGGGCGAAGACCAAGGGCGCAGAGCTGCTGCTAGCGGCTCTTCACGACAAGGAAGAACACGCGATCGATCGCACGGTGCGGCTGATCGGCCTGTTGCACACGGCCGACGTGATCCACAACATCCGCCAAGCACTCGCGGGAACGAGCGCTCGGCTCCGCGCGGAAAGCCTCGAGTTGCTCGTACATCGCGTGCCGTTGGACGTCGCACAAGCGCTGCTCGCGCTTCTGGACGACAACCAAGACGACGCGCGCAAGCTCGCGCGAGCAGCCGACGCTCTGAACTATCCGATCCCGGTCGCAAGCTACGAAGAACGATTGGCGCTACTGCTCGAAGACGACAGCGAAGCCGTACGCACGGTCACGGCCTATCACGTCGGAGAGCTGCGACTGCACACGCTACATGATCCGTTCTCGAAAGCGGCTGCGCGCACCTCGGGGCTCTCGTTCGAAGTCTTCGCGCGCGTAGGGCGGCTGCTCGGCCGAGACGAGGACGACCTGCTCACCGCTGAGCTCGCGCCGATAGGTCGCATCTCATGACTCTCGAAGTCGAGGCGATCGATGTCGGTCGGATCGAACGTATTCACGCGTTGCGTGGGATGTTCGGGGTGACCGGTCCGTCGACGGCTTCACTCGCAGCGCTCGCGGCACAGCTCGATGCTGTGCGCATGCCGAAGGGCATGGTCGTGCAGCAGATGGGTGGCCCGGGCAGCGTGATCTACTTCGTGCTCGATGGCGAGCTCGTCGTCGAGCGCGATGGGAAGCCTTTCGGTGTGTTCGGTCCGCGCAGCGTCGTGGGCGTACTGCCGGCGTTCTCGCGCGATCCGTATACGTTCGTCACGACGGTCACTAAAGAAGCGATCGCGCTGCGCTTGCGATTCGAAGACATGCTCGAAGTGTTCGAAGATCACTTCGACATGTTGCAGTCCGCGATGAGCGGCATGTCGCGCAATACGATCGAGTTGCGCCGGCTCATCCGGCCGCATGCCGGCTACGAAGCAGAGCTGCGCGAGGATCCGGATGAACCAGTCGACGAGCCTCTCGGCCTGATCGAACGCATGCTCGTGCTGCGCAGTAGTCTCGCCGTGCACACGCACATCGACGAGCTCGCGGAGCTTGCACGCGCCGCCCAAGAGGTCCACTTCGCCGAGGGCGCAACGCTCTGGGATGAGGGCGAAGAAGCGACGCACATGCTGATCACAGTGCGCGGCCGCGTGCAGGCGCGCACCTCCGATGGCATGTCGTTCAGATTTGGCTCGGGCGATTTAGTCGGTGCGCTCGACACGATCTCCGGTACGCCGCGCTGGTTTACGGCGAAAGCAGAAGGCGTGATCGTTGCGCTCGCAGTCGAGCGCGATGCGCTGCTCGATCTGGTCGAGGATCAAGCGCAGCTCGGCTTCGACATCCTGCGGATGCTCGGGCAGGTTCTGACGACGCTGCGCGAGCGTGTCGTTGCGCCGCCTGGTCTTCCGGTCGCGGCGATGCGGCCTAGAAGTGAAGCGCCCACCGCCGACGCGAATTGAAAACGCCGGCCCCGCGGTGCAGCGAGGCCGGCGTGTCTGGGCAGCTA
>DASRXR010001011.1:0-11020 GCA_035687405.1 Polyangiales bacterium | reverse complement strand
AAGTACTTCGCCTCGTTCCGAAACGTATAGCTGTGCACGAGCAGACCAGCTTCGTGCGCATCCGCGATCAAGCTCTTCGACTCGATCACGTTCACATCCGCGAGCGAACCCACGTACGGCGTGCCATCCGCATTCGTCTCTGGAAACGGCGAGATGATCCACTTCACGACCTGCGGCTTCCACGGCCCGACGCCATCCGCGTAAGTTTTGATTTCCGCGAGCCCCTCTGGCGTCAACATCTCGCCGAAATACCGCGGGTCACCCGCGAGCGTCCAAGTGTAAGGCCGGCCGTCGACGAAGTGATAGACGTCCTTGGTCGCGTAGATCATGTCGCCGGTCTGATAGTCGACTGCGTTTCCGTCGACCAACTGCACCAGCTTGGCCTTCGCACCGATCGAACGCAGATACTTCAAGCTGTCCGGGTCGAAGCTCTGGACAAAGATCGGCGCATCCGCATCGTTCAATCCGTTGTCGTCGAGAATTTTTGCGACTGCATCTTCGAACGGGTGATCGCCCTCGCCACAACCGTTCGCGATCGCTTGCGCATTGTTCCAGTACGGGTTTTTCGTCTCCGGATACAGGATCAGCTTCCGCCCCGACTTCGCGCGGTTCTGCTTCGCGAGGTCGATGACTTCCTGGAACGTCAGCACGGGATACTTGCCGTTGAGCTCCATCGGCCGCTGATCCGCCGCATCGTACGTCGTGCCGCGAACCCACTCTTTGAGCTCCGCGACCGTAAAATCGGTGATCGACCAATCACCGGTGTGATCTTCACCGTCGACGATCAGCGACTTCAACACCGACTTCGGATCGCTCGGATCCGTGAGATCGCTCAAGTACGTGGCGGGCCCGTCGTATTTCCCGACGTCGTACGCGACAGGCACTTCGCGCCCGGGCACCGTGCGTTTGCGCGCTGCAACCTCGGGGACAGTTTCAGCCACCTCCTCGATGGTCGTGTTGTCGGACAGCCACGGATTGTGGCGCACGACGAGCACGCAATCCTTGCTCAAGTGCAGATCCTGTTCGAGCGAATCCGCCTCGGCTTCGATCGCGCCCGTGTACGCCGGTTCCGTTTCCTCCGGATACAAACCAGGTAGACCACGATGTGCGATCACCAGCGGGATCGATCCGTCGAGTGTCGGCAGCTTTGCACCGCCGTGAGAATGCTCGAGCGCGTCGTGCACGCAAGCCGATGTAATCAACGCGGCGCAAACCAAGCTTGCGCGACGCAGGGAAGAAGAATCGAAGTTCACGAGTGCTCCTTGTTCCGAGTTCGGCGCACTCTAACGCCGCACTCGGAACGGCACTCATTGACAACCAGTCGAAACGGGTGCGTGCCGAGAAAAGCAGCGCACTCGTCACGCGTGCGTCACGCGCCGGTCGCCGGCCACCGCCAGTTCTTCACTTCAGGCATGTCGTCGCCGTGTTCATCGACGTAGCGACGATGCTCGAGCCGCTTGTTCGCCATGAGCTGCTTCACGTTCGCCGCGCGAACCGCCAAGCCGGGCACGCGATCGATCACGTCTTCGACCAACCGATAGCGATCGAGGTCGTTCAACAACACCATGTCGAACGGCGTCGTCGTCGAACCTTCTTCCTTGAAGCCGTGCACGTGGAACTGGCGATTTTTGCGCTTGTAGGTAAGGCGATGCACGAGCGTCGGATAGCCGTGAAACGCGAAGATCACCGGCTTATCCGTGGTGAACAGCGCATCGAAGTCCGCATCGGGCAAGCCGTGCGGATGCTCGTGCTCAGACTGAAGCTTCATCAAGTCGACCACGTTGATCACGCGCACCTTGAGGTCCGGCAAGTGCTGGCCGAGCAAGTCGACTGCCGCGAGCGTTTCCAGGGTTGGCACATCGCCGGCGCATGCCATCACGACGTCCGGTTCGCCCGGACCGTGGCTCGCCCACTCCCACATGCCGATGCCTGCGGTCGCGTGCAGAATCGCGGCGTCCATGTTCAGCCACTGCCACGCCGGTTGCTTCCCGCAGACGACTACGTTCACGTAGTTCTGACTCCGCAGGCAGTGATCGGTGACAGACAACAACGTGTTGGCGTCCGGCGGCAGGTAGATGCGAATCACGTCTGCCTTCTTGTTGACGACGTGGTCGATGAAGCCGGGGTCTTGGTGACTAAATCCGTTGTGATCCTGACGCCAGACGTGCGACGTCAGCAGATAGTTCAGTGACGCGATCGGCCGGCGCCACGGAATCCGACGAGTAACCTTCAGCCACTTCGCGTGCTGGTTGAACATCGAATCGACGATGTGCACGAACGCTTCGTAACAGCTGAAAAAGCCGTGCCGGCCCGTCAGCAAGTAGCCTTCGAGCCAACCCTGGCACTGATGCTCGCTGAGCATCTCCATCACGCGGCCGCTGCGTGACACGTGATCATCGGTCGGCAAGATCTCGCCGGTGAAGCGGCGATCAGTGACTTGAAAGACCGGGTCCCACCGATTCGACGCCGTCTCGTCTGGGCTGAACACCCGAAAGTTCTGCGGGTTCTTCCCCATTACGTCGCGAATGAAAACACCCTGAACGCGCGTCGCTTCACCCTCGACGCCGCCGGGCGTGGGAACATCGATGGCATATGCGCGGAAGTCCGGCATGACCAGCTCGGCGAGGAGCTGGCCACCGTTCGCGTGCGGGTTCGCACTCATGCGGCGCTTGCCCTTCGGCGCGAGCTCGGCGAGCTCCGGGATCAGCGTGCCTTTCTGATCGAACAACTCTTCGGGCCGATAGCTCTTCAACCACGTCTCGAGCATCTCGAGGTGCTTCGGGTTGTCGATGAACCCCGTGAGCGGCACTTGGTGCGCGCGAAACGTGCCCTCGATCTGCTTGCCATCGACCTCTTTCGGGCCGGTCCAACCTTTCGGCGTCCGAAGCACGATCATCGGCCATGGCAGTCGCTCCGTGCGTGCCCCCGAACGCGCCTGCTCTTGAATGCGCTGAATGTCCGCGAGCGTGTCATCGAGCGCGGCCGCCATTAGCCCGTGCATGGTCGCCGGATCATCGCCTTCGACGAAACGCGGCTCGTAGCCGTAACCGCGCAAGAGTGATTCGAGCTGCGGGCGCGGAATACGCGCGAGAACCGTGGGCCCCGCGATCTTGTAGCCGTTCAAGTGCAGAATCGGCAGCACCGCGCCATCCGACGCGGGGTCCATGAAGTCGATGGAATGCCAGCTGGTCGCGAGCGGCCCCGTCTCCGCTTCCCCATCGCCGACGACACAGCACACGAGCAGGTTCGGATTGTCGAACGCTGCACCAAACGCATGCGACAGCGAGTATCCGAGCTCGCCGCCTTCGTGAATGCTGCCCGGAGTTTCAGCCGCGACGTGGCTGGGAATGCCGCCCGGAAACGAGAACTGCTTGAACAGCCGGCCCATGCCCGCTTCGTCTTGCGTGATGTGTGGATAGACTTCGCTGTACGTGCCCTCGAGGTAGACGTTCGCGACGATGCCCGGCGCGCCGTGGCCTGGGCCGATGACGTACATCGCGTCGACGTTGCGTTCCTTGATCGCGCGATTCATGTGCGCGTAGATGAAGTTGAGGCCCGGTGTCGTGCCCCAGTGGCCGAGCAACCGCGGCTTGATGTGCTCGACCTTGAGCGGTTCACGAAGCAAGGGATTCGCGAGCAAGTAGATCTGCCCGACCGCCAAGTAGTTCGCGGCGCGCCAGTACGCGTCGATCTTCTGCGTCGCCTCCGCGGAGAGTGGTGCAGTCGGGTAAAGCTTTGTTGCGTCCACGATCATCTCCTGTGTGTCAACGCCAGCGCGCGATCCACCACGTGCTGCACTGTAAATCCAAGCTTCTCGAACAGTGTCGCGCCGGGCGCCGATGCACCGAAACGATCGAGCCCGATCACTGCTCCGCCGAGCCCCGTGTACCGATCCCAGCCGAACGGCGAGCCCGCTTCGACGGCGAGCCGCGCAGCCACCGCCGCGGGCAAGACTTGCTCGCGATACTCGGGCGGTTGCTCTTCGAACAAGCGCGTGCACGGCATGGAGACCAAACGCACCTTCAAACCCTTTTCGCGCAAGCGCGGCTCGGCAGCAGTGATCAACTCGACCTCGGAACCGGAGGCGATCAGTATCACGTCGGGTGTTTCCGAAGCGGTCGCCGCGTTCAACACGTAGCCACCCCGCCGCAGCAGTTCCGCAGGCGCGTAGCGCGAGCGATCGAGGATCGGCAGGTTTTGCCGCGTGAAGATGAGCGCAGTCGGACGCGCGGTTTCTTCCACCGCAACCTGCCATGCCCAGCGCGTCTCGTTCGCGTCCGAAGGACGAATCACGAGCAGGTTCGGAATCGCCCGCAGCGCCGCCAGCTGCTCGATCGGTTGGTGCGTGGGCCCATCTTCCCCGACGCCGATGCTGTCGTGTGTGAACACGAAGATCGAATGCAGCTTCGCGATCGCAGCCAAACGAATCGGCGGCCGCATGTAGTCGGAGAAGACCAGAAACGTTGCGCCGTACGGCAGAAACCCGCCGTGATACGCCATCCCGTTGACGGCTGAACCCATCGCGTGCTCGCGCACGCCGAAGTGAATGTTGCGCCCGGCGTATGCAGAACCACCGCCGAGGAGCCCTTGCGCGCCTGACAACGGCGTCGACGGAGCTTCGAAGTCACCCTCGTTCTTGAGCCACGTGAATGTCGAAGGATCGAGGTCGCCCGAGCCGCCGGCGAGCTCCGGCAACACGTGCGCGAGTGCTTGCATCACGGCTTCTGAAGCTTTGCGCGTCGCGATCGGCTTGTCCGTCGCTGCGAACGCGGGAAGCTTGTCGGCCCAGCCGCTCGGCAGCTTCTTCGTGAAGCGCCGCTCGATCTCGCGCGCGAGCTCCGGGAAAGCCTTCGCATATGCGTCGAATCGCTCGCGCCACGCGCGCTCGGCTTCGGCACCTCGCTCGACCGCGCTGCGTAAATGCTTAGCGGCCGCTTCCGGAACGTAAAACGCAGGCTCGACGGGCCAGCCCAGGTTTTGCTTGGTCTTGGTAACCTCATCCGGCCCGAGCGGATTGCCGTGGGCTTCGTACGTGCCTTGCTTCTCTGGAGAGCCGTACCCGAGCACAGTTTGCACGCAGATCAACGACGGGCGATCCGACGCCTCGCGCGCAGCCTGAATCGCACGCTCGATCGCTGCGATGTCATTTCCGTCTTTGACCTCTTGCACGTGCCAGCCGTACGCGCGATGTCGGGCCGCAACGTCTTCACTGAACGCGACCGACGTCGACGCCGACAACGTGATGTGATTGTTGTCGTACAGCACGATCAGCTTGCCGAGGCCGAGATGGCCTGCGAGCGAAGCGGCTTCGCTCTGTACGCCTTCCATCAAGTCGCCGTCGCCCGCGAGCACGTACGTGTAGTGATCGAAGATCGCGTGCCCAGGTTTGTTGTAGCGGGCGGCGAGATGCGCTTCCGCGATCGCCATACCGAGCGAGTTCGCAAACCCTTGACCGAGAGGCCCGGTCGTCGCTTCCACACCGCGCGTGTACTCGTACTCCGGGTGACCTGGAGTCAGGCTGCCCCACTGCCTGAAGTGTTTGATGTCGTCGAGTGATAGATCGTAGCCGGTCAGGTGCAATAGCGAGTACAGCAGCGCCGAACCGTGACCCGCCGACAAAACGAACCGATCCCGATCCCACCATTCCGGATTGCGCGGATTGTGCTTGAGAAAGTGAGTCCACAACACGTACGCCATCGGCGCCGCTCCGAGCGGCAGGCCCGGATGACCCGACTTCGCCTGTTGCACCATGTCGACCGAGAGAAACCGAATCGTGTCGATCGATTGCTGATCCAACTCTGTCGCGTTCATGACTTCACCTTTGGCGTGTCCAACTCGTTCGCCCACGGAGTCAGTCGCTCTGCTTCTTTCGGCCCCCACGTGCCAGGCTCGTATTCGGAGAGCGGCGTCAGGTTGCCGAGGATCGGCTCGACGAGCCGCCACTGCGCTTCGATCGCGTCTTCTCGCGCAAACAACGTAGGATCGCCTTTCATCGCGTCGCTGACCAGCCGTGCGTAGGCATCCAGTTGATCGCCACCGTGTTCGGTCGCGATCAGCTCGACTTCGTCGCCGCGCATCGCTTCGCCTGGCTCTTTGGTGCGAACGCCGAGCGCGATCGTGACGTCCGGGCTGATCCGAAAGCGCAAGTAGTTCGGCCGCGCGCCATTGCACAGGTCTTCGCCGAACACGGAAAACGGCGGTGCTTTGAGGAAGACCAGGACTTCGCCCCGCGCCGCCGGCAGGCTCTTGCCTGCACGCACGAAGAACGGCACCCCGGCCCAGCGCCAGTTGTCGATGTGAACGCGCATCGCCGCGAACGTCTCCACCGTCGAATCTTTGGCGACGTCGGACTCGTCGCGATAGCCGCGGAACTGCCCGCGCACGACGTCCTCCGGGGAGATCGGTTTGATCGCCCGAAGTAAGCGCGCCTTTTCGTCGCGCAGCGCTTCGTTGTCGTGACTGGTCGGCGCGTCCATCGAGACGTTTGCAACCAGCTGCAGCATGTGGTTTTGAATCACGTCGCGAATCGCGCCCGTCTCTTCGTACAAGCGGCCGCGACCTTCGAGGCCGATCTTCTCAGCCATCGTGATCTGCACGCTGTGCACGAACTCTCGGTTCAGCAGCGGCTCGAGAAACGAGTTGCTGAACCGGAAGTACAGCAGGTTCTGCACCGGTTCTTTGCCGAGGTAGTGATCGATTCGGAAGATCGCCTGCTCGGGAAAGACCGACAGCAAGCAGCGATTCAGCGATTGCGCAGACGCGAGGTCGCGCCCGAATGGCTTTTCGATCATCACGCGCGCGTTGTTCGCGCACCCCGAGCGCCCGAGCTCGGATACGACCGTCGCAAACATGCTCGGCGGAATCGCGAGGTAGTGCACGGGGCACTTCGCCGGACCGAGAATCTCGCGCAGGCGATCGAAGGTCGATGGTTGCGAGTACTCGCCCTCGCAGTAGCGAAGCAAGCCCGCGAGTTTTTCGAACGCTTTTGGATCGAAGCTCTTGTTCTCCTGCAAGCTTTCTTTCGCGCGCTCGCGCAAGCGTTCGATGCTCCAGCCCGGCCGCGCGACGCCGATCACCGGCCCGTCGAGCACACCGCGCTTCACCAGGTCTTGGAGCGCCGGAAAGATCTTCTTGCGAGCCAGGTCGCCGGTGGCACCAAAAAATACGAATGCGTCGGAGTGCTCGCCTGCACTCATGATTTTTTCTCCACGTGTCCGCCGAACTGGTGGCGCAGCGCGGACAACACCTTGTTGCCGAAGTCGGCTTCACCGCGCGACGTGAACCGCTCACTCAACGCAATGCTCAGCACCGGCGTGGGAACGCCGATGTCGATCGCAGCTTTCATCGTCCAGCGGCCTTCGCCCGAATCCGACACGCGGCCCGCGTACTCTTTCAGATCGGGGCTCTGCTTCAGCGAGTCCGCGATCAAGTCGAGCAGCCACGAGCTGATCACGCTGCCGTGGCGCCAGGCCTCGGTGATCTCGTCCAGCTTCAGATCGTACTGATAGTGCTCGGGGTTGCTGAGCGGCGTCGTCTCCGCGTCGTCCTGGCGCTTGGTCTTGCCTACGTTCGCGTGCTTCAAAATGTTCAAGCCTTCGGCGTACGCCTGCATCAACCCGTATTCGACGCCGTTGTGCACCATCTTCACGAAGTGCCCTGCGCCGGACGGACCACAGTGGACGTAACCGCGCGATGGCGCGTCACTCGGTTCGGTTTTAGTCGCGCCCTTGTCGAGGTCGAGGTCGAGCCCGGGTGCGAGTGCAGCGAAGATCGGATCGAGCCGCTTCACCACATCGGTTTCGCCACCGATCATCTGGCAGTAGCCACGTTCGAGGCCCCACACGCCGCCGGATGTCCCGACGTCGACGTAGTGAATGCCCTTCTCGGACAGCGTCTTCATCCGCCGAATGTCGTCTTGATAGTGAGAGTTGCCGCCGTCGATCACCACGTCGTCTTTCGCGAGGAGCGGAATCAATTGCTCGAGTGTCGAATCGACGAACGCAGCCGGCACCATGATCCAAACCGCGCGTGGCGCTTCGAGCTTATCCACGAGGTCGGCGAGCGAACTCGATCCGATCGCGTCGTGCTTCGTGAGCTCTTTTACGGCGTTCGGATTGACGTCGAACACCACGCTGCTGTGACCGGCGTTGATCAAACGCCGAACCATATTCGAGCCCATCCGGCCCAAGCCGACCATTCCCAGTTTCATTCGAATCCTCCTACGAAGCTCACCGCACCGTCTCGAGTCGCGAAGCAGCCGCTGAATCGAGCATCCACTCCACCTGCCCGTGAGTCGGGCGAATCTTGCTGGCCGGCAGCGCGCCGGCATCCGGGCGCGCGCCCGGTGTGTGCTCGAGCACCTGCTTCACGCGCTCGGCCTTGTCGGCGCCGGCCACGAGAAACAGCACGTTAGCTGCCTCGTTCAAGACCGGGAACGTCAGCGTGAGCCGCGGCATCCCGCTCGGCTCTGCGCGATTTGGAACGACCCAACGCTCGACCTCCTCGAGCGCAGGCGTGCCCGGAAAGAGCGATGCAGTGTGGCCGTCCGCGCCCATCCCCAGAAGCACGATGTCGAAGCGTGGTGATGCCCCGCCCGGCGCGATGCCGAAGAACCTGTGGAGATGCTCCTCGTACGCCGCGGCTGCACGTTCCGGCAGCTCCTCGCCGTGCATGCGATGCACGTGCGCGGGCTCGGCTCGAATCGGATCGAGCAGCGCCTCGCGCCCCATTCGGTAGTTACTGTCCGGGTGCTCAGGCGGAACGCAGCGCTCGTCGCCCCAAAAGAAGTCCGCGCGTGACCAATCGATCTTCGAAACGAACTCGTCGCTCGCGAGCAGCGCGTACAGTTCTCGAGGTGTCGAACCGCCGGACAGAACGACCGTAAAGCGGTCGCGGGCTTCGATCGCTTGAGTGGCCCACGTTGCTATCCGCAACGCGGCTTGTGTCATCAAGGCCGCTTTGTCGCTCGAAATCGAAGTCACGGCAGCTTGCTCTCCGATCGAACGAGAGCCTCCCGCCCGGACTGGCAATCGTCAATCCTTCAAGAGTGTAATAGCCACATACACGCCGGAGGCCGCTTCGAAAGGCGACCTCCGGCGCATATGTTTCGTGAGCTAGCGCAGGACTAACGTGGCGGTCGGGTGTCCGATAACGCGCTGCGCACGAGCGCGTTGTGCACGAGTTTCTCGTACAGCCGCGCGCGCGCCGCGAGATCGTTGGGCTTCACCCAGTCGCGCCCGATCGCTTCCCAGTCCGGATCTGCGGGGTCGAGACCCATCGACTCGATGTAGTTGTGGTCGACGATCAGGAACTGGCGTCGATACGCGAGCAGATACCCGCCGTGCTCCTGCCGAATGCCGCGCGCTTCGTCGTAACTCGCGCTCCAGATGTTGTAGTGCCCGTGGCACGTCGAGGGATACAGCAGCTTGCCGAAGTCCTCGGCAGTCTCAGTCCCTTCGAGTACCTCGAGCGCGTGCGGCCAGCTTTGAAAGCCGAGCTGAAGCGCGGTCACAGTCAAGCAGTGCTTGCGCTGAATCGCGTCCGGCAGCCGCGCGGGGTCGGTGTCAGCGAACTCGCGCAACGCGCGCAACGTGCGCACAGCCTGGGGTTCTCCCTGCTGTATGCGCCGATGCAAGATGCGCGCGTAGTGCTTGAGACTCGCGACGGCGGGCGTAGTTTCACGATCACTGCTGTCAGTGTCAGTTGCGTTCGCGTCCATGTGGATCGCTCCTCGGTTGGAGGGCCTATCCCGCGCTGTTGCGGCCCCAAGGTGCGTGCATTACTGATGGACGAAACGAGTAGTAAAACGGCTTAGCCGTGTGAGGGTGCGATGGCTTTGGGCGGGACAGGCGCCCCTCGGCACCTGCGGGAAATGGGTTAGCATCCGAAACACTACCCGGCAAGCGCGCGCGAGATTTCGCCGCTGGCAGGCGAACGAGGGTCCATGGCTGACAACACGTCGGGAACGTTCGAGCTCGATGGAACACGCGCCACGTGGTTTCGCGAGCAGCGCGGTCCGGGTCCGGTGATCTGTACGGCGCATCCGGTCGAAGAATTCGGGCAGGGTACCGCCGCGCTTCTCGCAGACGTGACCGGCTGCTCGGTGGTGTGCGTGAATCCGGATGTCTCGAAGCTCTCGCTCGCAGCGATGGTGGAACACATCGAAGGCGTGCGTCGCGCGCTCGGGTACGACCGCTGGTACTACTGGGGCATGTCGGGCGGCGGTTGGCTCTCCCAGCTGTACGCGCGGCAGTATCCAGATTCGCTGCTCGGCATCGTGATCGAGAGCGTGTGCGCGTGTTTTCGCGAGCGACTCGGCGATCCCGAGTGCGCGTTCAGTCCGTTTTTTCCGGCTTGGCGCGAGACGTTGCAGGCGAAAGGGCTGCTCGACCCTGCGTCGCACGCACAACCCAGCTCGGGTGAGAACACCGAGTGGACCGAGATCGAGGGCGTCGGTCCGGTGTTTCGGCGTCGCGGAGGTCCGGCGCTGCTCGTCTCGCCGATCGAGGTCGGTGAGCGCATGCGGCACGTGATGCCGAGGCTCTGGGCGTTCGATTCGCGTGCGTGGCTCGCTGAGATTCGAGTGCCTACGCTCGTGATGAGCGGAACGGCGGATCCGGTAGTGCCGCTCGCACACGCGGAGAGAGTGGCAGAAGCGATCAACGGTGCAAGGTTCTTGGCGATCCAAGGTGGCGGACACGTGCCGACGGCGGAGCGCTCCGCTGCCGTGACGAAAGCCTGGACGGCGTTTCGCGGCTGACGAGCTACCGCGTGACTTCGCCCTCGGCGAGCTCGAATGCCGGCACACCCGGTCGGACCACGAGCTCGCCGAGCAACAGTACCTCCGTGTGATCGGAGTCGCCGAGCCAGCGCACGTCTGCCGCGTTTGCGACGAGCTGCGCTTGTTTGATCGGCGTCTTCAGCTTCGCGCCTGCCGCTGACAGCGGCGCTGGCCAGCCGCCCGCCCGCCCGACGGGAAATAGCTTGCCGTTGCTGCGATCGAGGAGGAGTAAGCGCCGGT
>DASRXR010001010.1:0-2488 GCA_035687405.1 Polyangiales bacterium | reverse complement strand
CCCCCGCCGGCAGCTCACAGCTTTCGATCAGCTTCGGCTCGACTGCTTCTCGTCGTCGCAGATATTCTGCGCCAACTGCATGCCCTACTCGCTCGATGCTGCTGCGAGAGTACGGCAGTCGCATCAACTCGCGTCCTGTTGCTTCCGTTTCGCGCGAGGTGACTTGCGACAGAAGATGCGCCACGGCGCGAGCGGTGCGCGGCAGCCAGCTGCCGTCCACCACGCCAGCGCGAACCGTTATTGGGTCGAGCGCAGGACCCTGACGCTGGCCGAGCTCGCGATACAGCGCGCGCTTCACCGTGACCGGCCCGCTGATTGAAGCGTACGTTCGATCGATGCGATGGACGCGCCGGTAGTGCTTGCCCCACACACGGATAAACGGCGCATCCACGTCGAGCCCGCTGAGCGCGACTTGATGAATGCATTGCTCCACGCTTGCCGTCGCGCGGGCCACGCGCTCTTCGAACTGTCCGTAGTCTACGGACTCCCCACTCGCGCGGCCCTGTTGGTAGAGCTCATCCGCAAGCTGCAGTATCGCCTCGAGGCTGTGCACGAGTGACGCGAGATGCAGTCGTTGTTGAATCCAGCCGTGGTCCATTCAGCCGTCCTCCGACTGAGAACACGCGGCCCTCTGAAGAAATTCCACGCGGCACACGGTCTCTCGCGACCCGAAGGGCATCTTGTATCGGAGATGGCGAGGCTGAACCGTCAGGCGTTCGGAAGCTTGCCATCGGTCAGCACCACCGATGTTTCGATCTGTCGTTCCGGCACGTCCCAATAGCGCCGGAGCAGTTGCGCTTTCAGTTCCGCGTCGACGAGCCGGAAACCGTGGTTTCGATAGAAGCGGATCGCCCAGCTGGCATCGGCCCACGTGCCGATCAGCAAGGGGCGTCGGGTTTTTCGCGCAAGCGACTGCAGCAGTTTGCCTCCAATTCCTCGTTGGCGATGCATTGTGCGCACGTACGCGTGTCGGATCAGCGTGACGTCCTCGACGTGCTGGATGCCCATCACCCCGGCTAGCGTCTGCTCCAGCTCATAGCCCCAGAATTCGACGCCGCCTGCGAACTGTTGCTGAAGCTCGGCGTGTGACATGTACGGCTCGTGCCAGCGATCAGCCGGAATGACTCCACGATATGCTTGAGCGGCGTCATTGATGATCGCGTAGACCTCCTCGAAGTCGACATCAGTGCACCGACGAATTGATTTCGAAGCTTTCATGCACGGCAGTTTAGCGCGCCCCGAACCGCAAGCTGCGACTGACAGAAGGCTACGCGTCGTGCGCCCCGACCCGGCGCAGCTGCCGTTGGCGCTTCAGAAGCTGATTGAGCTCCTACGCGAAACTCGCCATCTCGCAGGCGCATCAAGTCGCGGGGCATCCGTCGCCGACACTCTCCGGCTCGTTCGCCCATATCCTGATCCACACCCCTCAACAGGGGCGCTCTCATAGGCGAAGCCCTTTCGCTGCGATCGCGCTGGAAAACGACATGTGTAGTTGACGAGCTTCGGGCTTCCGACTACACGTGTAGCTGTGACTCAAAGCGCGCTCACCGATCTCCAACTCTCGCTGATGAAAGCCCTGTGGTCGATCGGCGAGGGCTCGGTCGCGGAGGTGCTCGAGGCCTTGGAAAAAGACGGCAAGATGCTCGCTCCGACGACCGTCGCGACTCTGTTGCAGCGCCTCAGCAAACAGGGTTGGGTGCGCTCACGCAAGGCCGGTCGACAACTGATCTACCGCGCGCAAGTCGATCGGCAGCAAGCGGCGAGCGGCGCGCTGCGGCGCGTGCTGCGTTCCTTCTTCGAAGGCAGCATTTCCGCGGCGACCGCGCAACTGCTCGAGTCGGATCAACTCAGCTCCGAGGAGCTGAAAGAGATGCGTAGCTTGATCTCCAAGAAAGAGGGCTGAGCATGGCATTTCGCGTGTCGATGCTGTTTGGACCCGAAGCGAGTGACATCGTGCGTTGGCTCGCGCTGCTGATCAGTTATTTCGCGCACGCATTGATCTGGACCGGCCTTGCGGCGCTGCTGGCGCGCCGCAAGTCGGTTATCCCCGCTATGAAAAACCTACTGTGGAGGTTGGCGCTGCTCGGACCGCTCGTAACCACAGTCGTGCCGGCCACCCTGCCGATCGGTCGCGCATGGTCGCTCGAAACGACCGAGATCCAGCACAGCGCGCCCGCCGCGACGGCGATCGGATCGCAGCGCGTTACCTTCGCCGATCGCAGCGTCATGCAACGAGCGAAACTGATTCCGTCTGGAGCCGTCGCGGCGCGCTGGATTGCTCGCGGTAGCGTCGCGTCGCGAGTGCTCGCGCTGCTCTTGGTTCTCGCATCCGGTCTGGGATTATTGCGCTTCGGGATATCTGTCGCGCGGCTGTTGCATGCGCTGGCGGGTCGCAAGCGCGTGCGCGACGCGCGCTTGTGCAGTCGTTTCGATGCGCTGCGCAGACGCGCCGGAGTGCCGCACGCTCGGCTCAGGGAAAGCGCGCGCG
>DASRXR010001009.1:0-12762 GCA_035687405.1 Polyangiales bacterium | reverse complement strand
CGGTTGTTGATGGCGTGGCACGAAGACAGGCTCGAGGCGGTGACTACGGTGTTGACCGAGATTTCGTCGCGTGCAGCGCTGGAAGTGTCGCCCGCCGAGGCCGTCGACCTGTATGTCACTCGGGGCATATCGGTCGAGTCGCCGGGCTGGAGTGTGCTCGAGTGGAAGTCGCAGTCGAAGGTTGGTGTCGAAGGCCAACCCGTCGTCGCGGCTGGGTTGAAGGAGGGTGATGCGCCTGACGTGACTGCGGTCGTGATTCATGAGAAGCAGACGCAGCCGCCGAAGCCGTACACCGAGGCGACGTTGTTGACCGCGATGGAGACCGCGGGGAAGACATTGGATGATCGCGCGTTGTTCGAGGCGATGCGTGAAGCCGGGCTTGGAACGCCAGCGACGCGTGCAGCGATTTTGGAGACGCTGATCGCCCGCGAGTACATCGTGAGGGATGGAAAGAACTTGTTGTGTTCGGCTGCGGGGGAGGCGCTGGTCGATGCGGTGCATCCGCAGGTGAAGAGTGCGGCGATGACCGGCAGCTGGGAGCTACGGTTGAAGCGGATGGAACGCGGAGAGGAGCCGTTCGACGCGTTCATGCTCGGGATCGAGGACTACGTGCGGGAGGTAGTCGGTGCGGTCGTCGGGTTGGGTTCGCCGCCACCGGCTGCGCGATCGAGCTCGCAAACGCAGTCCGTGCTGCCGTCACGGCGTCGAGCGGCCCCGACGCAAACAGGCCACAACACGAAGGCATCTGCGCGCGAGCCGGCGCCCACTGCAGTCGTCACTCCGCCGCGTTCGAACGGCGCTCCTGCGCCTTCGGCCCAATCGGCAAGTCGCAACGCGACTGCGAGCCCGCTCCACGCCATCCTGAAGCAACGATTCCGCTTCGATGCCTTTCGGCCGCACCAACAAGCTATCTGTCAGGCTGTGACTGAAGGACGAGATGCCTTAGTCGTCATGCCGACTGGAGCGGGCAAATCGCTTTGTTATCAGCTGCCCGGCGTTGCGCGCGGCGGCACAACGCTCGTAGTGAGTCCGCTGATCGCGTTGATCGAAGATCAGTGCAGCAAGTT
Organism: Polyangiales bacterium; assembly: GCA_035687405.1. GTDB lineage: Bacteria > Myxococcota_A > Polyangia > Polyangiales > JAFGIB01 > JADGRF01. The sequence continues at coordinate 11,695 of DASRXR010001009.1, read as the reverse complement.
GCAGCGAAACGGATTGCGAGCAGAACGCATCCACTCCGGGCGCGATCGCGCGGCTTCGCGCGACGCATGTCACCGATATCTCGCCGGCGAGCTCGACTTCTTGTTCATCGCGCCAGAGCGCCTGCGCGTGTCCGGTTTTCCCGAGATGCTGGCCAAGCGCCCACCGACGTTGATCGCGATCGACGAAGCTCACTGTATTTCGCAGTGGGGCCACGACTTCAGGCCCGACTACCGCATGCTGCGCGACCGCCTCGCGATCTTGCGCCCGGCTCCGATCATCGCACTCACGGCAACCGCAACCCCGGCGGTCCAGCGAGACATCGCGGAGCAGCTTGGAGTACCCGAAGCGACGTCATTCATTTTAGGCTTTCGCCGAGAGAACCTCGCGATCGAGTTATTGCCGTGCGCGAAGTTACATCGCGTGCAGACGGTCTGCGAGTTGCTGGCGAAGCCGGGAGCACTACCTGCGATCGTGTACGCGCCGACGCGCCAAGCAACCGAGGATGTCACTGCTGCGTTGCGGTCGCGGATGAAGGTCGGCGCCTATCACGCGGGATTGGCGAGTGATGCGCGAGAGCATGTGCAGGGTAAGTTTCTCGAGGGCAAGCTCGACTGCATCGTCGCGACGATCGCATTCGGCATGGGTATCGACAAGGCCGATGTCCGCACGGTGGTCCACACTGCGTTGCCGAGCAGTTTGGAAGGCTACTATCAGGAGATAGGCCGAGCGGGCCGGGATGGTTTGCCGAGCAGAGCGGTGTTGCTCCACGGTCCGGCCGATCGCAGAACACACGAGTTCTTTCTCGAGCGAGACTATCCGCCGGAGAAAGAGCTAGCGGCGTTGCAAGCAAAGCTGAACAGCACGCCGATCGAGAGAGCGTCGCTCGCCGGACGCGCGCGTAAGAAAGCCGCGCGAGTCGACACGATCCTCGAGAAGTTGTGGATTCACGGTGGCGCGGCGATCGATGCTGAGGATCGCGTGACGCGTGGTGCAGCGGAGTGGCGAACTGCGTACGCGGAGCAGCGAAAACATCGGGTCGATCAGCTCGAACGTGTCGCGGAGTTCGTGAAGGAGAAGAAGCGTTGTCGAATGGCGGCGCTGGTGGCGCACTTCGGAGATCACTCGGATGCAGCGACAGCGTGTGGTTGCTGCGATGTTTGTGCGCCGAGTAAAACGGTGGCGGTGGTGTCGCACGAAGCGGCGCCGAAGACCCGAAGAACCCGGAGGCGTAAGTCGCGAGTTGCGCGAAGGCCACGTGCGAACCGTGTGCAACTGACGGGGGCGCCGGCGGCGCTAGTCGAGGCGATCCGAGGTTGGCGCCTAACAATCGCAAAAAGACTCCGTGTCCCTGCGTTTCGGGTGTTGACGGATCGGCAGCTGTTGGCGTTGACCGTGGCGATGCCGAGTACGCAGGCGGAACTATTGGCGGTTCCGGGAATGAGAGAGAAAGCGGTCCAGCAGTTCGGCGAAGCAATTTTGCGTCTGCTAAAAGTAGGTCGAAGCGCACCGTGACCTCAGACCCCCCATCGCACGAGCCGGCGCCTGACGCGCCCGCCGTAGAACCGCCTCCTGCAAACAGCTTGCAGCGTTGGGCGTACGACTACATCAACAGCACCGAGCTCGCTCACAAAGTTGCTCCCGGTCCTGCACCCGCACTCGTTCTCGAGACTCACGCACCGATCCGCCTTCCCCACCCGGGACGACCACTCGAGCTGCGCGTCTCCGCCCAGAAAATCAAAGCGCCACGCGGCGGCGCCCTGCGCGATCCTAAAAAACGCGCCACGCTCCTTCACACGTTCTGGCACCACGAACTTCAAGCCGCCGAACTGATGTGCTGGGCTGTTCTCGCATTTCCTGACACGCCACTTGCGTTCAAACGTGGCCTCATCGGCATCTGCCACGACGAAATTCGGCACATGCAGCTCTACGCTGCAGCCGTTCGGCGCCTCGGCTTCGAAATCGGCGAGTTCCCCGTCCGCGACTGGTTCTGGCTTCGCGCACCCGCCTCGACCTCGCCCGCCGCATTCCTCGCAGTCATGGGGCTTGGATTCGAAGCCGGCAATCTCGACCATACACAACGCTTCGCACAACAGTTTCGCGTTCTCGGCGACGAACACGCCGCAAACCTCCAAGAGCTCGTCGCACGCGAAGAGGTTCCACACGTCGCGTTCGCCGCGCACTGGTTTCGTCGCTTCGAAGGCGAGCTCTCGTTTTCACGCTGGTGCCAAGCTCTACCCGCACCACTCTCACCGATGGTGATGCGCGGAGATCCGATCGACCGCGAGGCGCGCACCAGCGCAGGCATGGACGAACAGTTTCTGGACGCCCTCGAGCAATGGCAACCAACGCCCCCCGCATCGCCTGGCTCCTGAATCTCGACGCGGACCGCGAGCTTCGAGATCCAATCCACTATCGTCCGGTCAAACTCACCGGCACACCGCACGATTTAGTCGCACAAATTGCGGACTTGGTCGGCGCGGAAGATCTCGTTCTCGACGAGCCCATACAGTCATCTGGCCTTCAGCCTGACGACTATACGGTTCTGACGTTCTGCCCCACACCGAGCGCACTCGCCCAAATCGTCAGGCTGGGTTTCACCGCTCCAGCTGCCCCTGCATTCGAGGTCCTACGGCGCGTCAACGAGCGCGCGTTTTGCGCCGAGCTCGGTCAATACCTACCCCGCTCGTACTTCGCACGCGACATGCAGTCGCTCGAACGTCATCTAGGCCAACCCTCCCCGACGGACCGCTACGTGATCAAGCGCGCGTTCTCGTTTGCGGGCCGCGAACAGAGACGAGTCGAGCACGGCGTGCTCGATGACTCGACGCGAGGCTTCTGTCGCAACAGCTTCGCACGCGGTGAAGGCGTGCAAGTCGAGCCCTGGGTGGAACGGCTCGGCGATTTCTCGCGCCACGGCTATCTGTCACCGACCGGAACCCTCGCGATCGGAGAAACCCGCGAACAACGCTGCGATCCATTCGGCCGCTTTCAGGGCGTCTCCACCGGCACGGCAGAGGTGACAGAGGACGAGGCCGAAATCCTGGCAGCCGAATTGAAGCTGACAGCGGCAGCTTTGACCGCGGCCGGCTACTTCGGCCCCTTCGGAATCGACGGGTTTCGGTATCGCCTGCCGGATGGCACGACGGGATTCAACCCACGCTGCGAGATCAACGCACGCTTCACGATGGGCTATCCACGCGCACTACTCTTGGATGCTTTGACTCATTCGTGATCGCGCGTAGTCAGGCGTAGCCCGCCGAGCGAGCGCGGCCGCTCGAGCGAATCAAAAATGGCTCGTGGTTACCCAGGCTTGCGCCGCTCGTCTGGGCGCAAACCGGCGTATGTGTGACGCATACGAAGCAGCCGAGCGACTTTCCATGCTCAGACCGACTGAGCGCGGTGCACACGTCGACCCGACAGTAACGTGACACACGGCGTCTTCTCTTCACGCGATCCTAGGACTAGATATTTCCCCGGTCCGGAGCGTCGCTACAAGCAAGATGTCGTTGTTCAAATATCCTGAGGATCGCTTGCCGGTCCAAATCGCGGTCGGCCTGACCGTCCTTGACTTCACGATGTACGCCACCGTTAGCAGCCCTTGGCTGCTGATAGCGTACTGGCTCTTGATGGTAATCCCCAAGGGCGTGCTGAGCGCCTGGAACCATCACCACCAGCATGTGGCTACGTTCCGCTCGACCACGCTCAATCGGCTACTCGAGCTCTGCTATGCGCTGCATACCGGAGTGACGACGAACACGTGGCTCCTTCATCACGTGCTCGGCCACCACCAGAACTTTCTCGATCAAGAGAAAGACGAGAGTCGGTGGAGGCGCAAAGACGGCCAGCTGATGGGCGTCCTCGAATACACGGTCACGGTTGCCGCAACGGCGTATCCGCGCGCGTTCCAGGTCGGAAAGCGCTATGCCGCGCACCAGCGTCAGTTCGTGATCTTCACCACGCTGACTGCGCTGCTCGTCGCAGGTCTCATCATCTATCGCCCGCTCGCCGGCGTGATGCTGTTCCTGCTGCCGATGATCTGCAGCATGCTCTACACAGCCTGGGTGACGTACGATCATCACTCGGGGCTCGATACGGACGACCACTTTCAGGCGTCGTACAACAACCTGAATCGAGTGTTCAACCGCCTCACGGGCAACCTCGGCTATCACACGGCCCATCATCACCGTCAGGGTGTGCACTGGTCGAAGCTGCCGGAGCTCCATGCGCGGATCGAAAATCGCATCCCGGCGCACCTGTATCGCAAGTCGACGTTCGACCGCGTGTTGCCGGATGTAGACAAGCCAAGCATTCGCGCAACGGCTTGGGCCGAGCGCACCAGCAACGCAACCGACTGACTAACGATCGGTGGCGACGAAGCTCGGCCGAGCGATGAGCGCGTCGAGAACGTGACTCACTCGTGCAGCACTAGGACGCCGCGACTACTCGATGCGTGAGAGCCGCTTCGTGTCACGTACACGACACCGATGATCGTGATCGCGGCCAGGGCTGCCGACGTTCCAACCGTTCCAAACCCGAAACCTCCCTGCGCAAGTGGTTTCGTCAGCGTATCGCCCAACGTCGCGCCGAACGGCCGCGTCTGAACGAACGCGATCCAGAACAGCAGCACTTTCGAGAGATTCGTGAAGTAGTTTGCAGCGAGGATCAGCGCGAGCGACCCCGCGAGAATCACCGCGATGACCGCAAAGCCGAGACCCGAATCATCGGCGAGATAGTCGCCTAACGCAGTTCCCAACGTATTCGAGGACACGATCGCGATCCAATACAGGACCTCGACCCGGAACGACGTGACGTGCGTCACCGACATCGAATACGACGTGAAGAAGCGCCAGTACGCAAGAATGGCTGCGAACAACAGGACGAGGATCAAGCTCCCTTGGAGGTAGCCAAAGCCGAGAGTGCGATCGATCCAATCGGACATCGTCGTTCCGGCGGTACTCGTGGTGAGAATGACGGTCCAGTAGAGCCACGGCTTGTGCTCCTTCACAGCGAGCTGGCCGATGACGCTCACGAGAAAAAAGGGCATCAAGATCAGGGTGCTGATGCCGTAACCAATCCCCAGCGTCATCGACAACAGGTCGCCTGCCGTCTCACCTAGAGTCGTGGCAGTGATCTTCAAGACCCAATAGATCGCGGTCAGCTCTGGAAGCTTGTTCGGGCACTCCTTCTCGTTCAGGGGCCTCAGCTGCGACCGGAGCATGAGGATCGGTAGTCCAAGTTCTACCGACCAACTCATTAAGATTTGATTAAGGCTGCCCGTCCGCGTAACTGGGCGGAGGCAGCAGCACGATTTAGGTGGCCAAAAGCGCGGCTGCTTCCGCTCGACTCTGCGGCAGCGCAGCGAACGCAAAACTAAAACGCGCTCCGCCATACGGCGACCGATCGACAATCAGCGTCGCACGATTGTGCTCGCAGAGCCGCCGCGCGATCGTGAGGCCGAGCCCCACACTCTCGGCGCTCGTGCGACCGGCCACGCCGCGCACGAACGGCTCGAAAATGCGCTGCTGCTCACTCGCCTCGATACCCGGGCCGTTGTCATCTACGTGAACGAGGATCTTGTCTCGGCCTTCGGCCTGCGACGAGATTCGCACCTCGCCGCGCGTCTGCGTGTACCGCACCGCATTGCCGAGCACGTTCACGAACGCACTGACGAGTGAGTCGCCGTCTCCGCGCACGACGCGGTTCAGATCGTCATCGATCGCGACTATCAGCCGAACGCCAGCCGTCTCAGCGCGAGCTGCGATCACGCCAACGCCGCGTTCGACCAGCGTGCGTAGCTCGATGCTGGCGTCCGACGGAGCGCTGCCGGCGCGGGCCATGTCGAGCAGCGCAGTCACGAGAACGGTCAGCCGGCGCGCCTCGTCCAAACAAATGCGCGCGGACGTCTCCCACTCCGGTCCGGTTCGAGGTCGCTGCAGCATCACTTCCAACTCTGTGCTGAGCACAGTCAGCGGCGTGCGAAGCTCGTGTGACGCATCGGCGGCAAATCGATCGAGCGCACTGAAGCCCGCTTCGAGGCGAGCCAGGAGGCCGTTGAGCGCGATCACGACGGCTCGCACTTCGTCGTGCGTCGTGGGCACGGGCAAGCGCTCGTCGAGCTCCCGCGTCGTGATGCGTGTCGCAGTCTGAATCACTCGGTCGAGTGGTAGGAGCGCGCGTCGGACCGCAAACGCCGAGCCTGCGACAGCTAAAAACAGGCCGATCGGCCCCGCGATCAGCATCGCCTTGCTCACCTCGGACTGCGCCTCGTGCAGGATCATTTCGGGCGTGTCGCGCTCCGCCTCGGGCTCCGCTTGCTCGAGGAGGATCACGACGAAGTACGCAACCGCAGCGAAGACTCCCAAGCTGACTGTCGTTGAAAACGCGATCCACAGCGCGAGCCTACGCACGAGCCCGCGTGCGGGGCGTTCGGGTTCAGTCATGTTTGGGCTCACTCGTGGCCGCCGCCGCCAGCTGCAAGCGATAGCCGCGTCCGCGCACCGTCTCGAGCTGAACGCTGGAGCCCTGCAGCTTGCGACGCAGATGTGCCACGTGGACGTCGACTACGTTCGTCTTCGGGTCGAAGTTGTAGCCGAAGACCGTGCTGAGGATCTCGCTGCGGGTTGCGACATGCCCGGCTTGCTGAACGAAGTACTGAAGCAGCGCGTGCTCGCGCGGCGACAGTGACACGCTGCGCTCGCCGATCAGCACACGAGGAGCATCTGCATCGACGCTCAGATCTCCGAACCGCACTGACGCTGAGCGCGGCAAGCCGGAGCGGCGCAGGAGGGCGCGCAACCGAGCGACGAGCTCGGCAAACACGAACGGCTTGATCAGGAAATCGTCTGCGCCTCGGTCGAGTGCGAGCACACGTTGATCCACTGCATCGCGGGCGCTCAGGACGAGAACCGGAGCCAGCACATTCGCTTCGCGCGCGGCCATGAGCACATCGAGGCCGTCGATATCGGGCAGACCGAGATCCAAGATCACGGCATCACAGGTATGTTTCAGCAGGCGGTCGAGCGCCTGTCGGCCCGTGTTCGCGACTTCGATCGGGATATCGAGCTCGCCGAAACCGCGGGTCAGCGACGCACACAGGCGCGCGTTGTCCTCGACGAGAAGAATAGCCATGTGCGGCCAGCCTACCACGGGCGCCGCGGCTGGTTGCCCCGTCGACCCCGACCGACGACCCCGGTTGCTCCTCGAGTCGGCGCGGCTATCTCTCAGGTATGCACGTGATTTTGGCAGCAAATGGTCACATCGGCTCAGTTGTCGCGCAGAACCTGATCGAGCGCGGTGAGCCGGTGACGGTCGTCTTACACTCCGACTCGAGTGCGGCCGATTGGAAGCGGCGTGGTGCGCGAGTTGCCATCGCGGACATTCACGATACACGAGCGCTCACGAAGATCTTTCGGGAGGGGCGACGGCTATACCTGCTCAACCCGCCTGCTCCACCGTCGACTGATACCGACCGCGAGGAACGCAAGACAATCGCCTCGATTTTGGCCGCCCTCGATGAGTCCCCGATCGAGAGAGTCGTCGCGGAGTCCGCGTACGGCGCGCAACCCGGGGAACGAGTCGGTGATCTCGGTGTGCTGTTCGAGCTCGAACAGCAACTGAGCACCCGTCGGATCTCGAGCAGCATCATTCGAGGGGCGTACTACCTGAGCAACTGGGATGCCGCACTATCGGCCGTGCGAGAACAGGGCACACTCCAGACGTTCTACCCACCAGATTTCGTTCTGCCGATGGTCGCGCCCCGCGATATCGGAATAGTCGCTGCGCGGCTCATGACAGAACCGACCACGAGCAGCGGAATCACATACGTCGAAGGTCCTGCGCGATATTCGTCGCGCGATGTGGCGTCCGCATTCGCGAAGGCGTTGCGGCGTGAGGTTCAGGCTGTCGAAACGCCTTTCGAGCGCTGGGAATCCAGCCTCAGGTCGATGGGATTCTCGGAGCCTGCTGCGCGTTCGTTCGCGGCGATGAACAGCGCCACGCTGCAGGCAAAGTTTCCCGACGTAACCGAGGTGACGCGCGGTTCCACTACGCTGCAGATGTATATCGACGAGCTAGTCGCGTCAGTCGCGTCAGTCCCACGTGGTTGACCGTTGGCTTCAAAGTGCCACGCTGTGCCGCGGAGGTCGATCGTGATCCAGATTCGTCCAAGCCAGGAACGCGGGCATGCCGATCACGGCTGGCTCGACTCACATCACACATTCTCGTTCGCCGACTACCACGACCCGAAGCACATGGGGTTTCGGTCGCTACGCGTGATCAATGAAGACCGGGTGGCGCCCGGGCGCGGTTTCGGAACCCACTCGCATCGCGACATGGAGATCATTTCGTACGTACTCGAAGGGTCGCTTCAACACAGCGATTCGATCGGCACGGGTTCGAGGATCGCACCGGACGACGTACAGCGCATGAGTGCAGGCAGCGGCGTCAGTCACAGCGAGTTCAACGGATCGGCGAGCGAGCCAGTTCACTTCCTGCAAATTTGGTTGGTTCCAGCCCAACGTGGCATCGCACCAAGTTACGAACAGAAGCAGTTTAGTCGGGAGGACAAGCGAGGACGCTTGCGTATAGTCGCGTCACCGGATGCGCGCGATGGAAGCGTCGAGATCCATACCGACGCTGTCGTCTACGCCGGAGTGTTTGGCCCTGAAGAGCACGCCCAACTCGATCTGAAGCCCGAACGCCACGCCTGGATTCAAGTCGCGCGCGGCAAAGTGCGCGTGAACGATCGCGAGCTCTCAGCCGGCGACGGTGCGGCGATTTCGCAAGAGAGTCAGGTGCGGATCGAGGGGATCGAAGACGCCGAAGTGTTGGTATTCGATCTGGCGTGAAATCCGGGCCGCGTGGTCCGCTTGGCCCACGTGGCCAGCGTGAGTCGGTGCACCCCGCTCCGATTCTCCTCACATTCCATTCGTTCGTAGACCTAACGGCCTCAGACGTCGCGATTCCTGCAAGGCAGTTGCCAGCAGTAGGGCACAGAGCTACACCGACGTGACGTGACATCCAGCCGAGGAGTCGCAGTGGGAACGCGTCGTGCACTCGTGGTGAGCTGGGTCGTGTCCGCCGCCGCGAGCTGCTGGCTGGCGCAGCCCGCAGCCGCGTGCAGCTTTGCGCCACCGCCGCAGTTCGAGATCGATCCCAGCTTGTCGGGGGTCGATACCACGCCGCCCACGGGCTTTGGCGGACTCCAGGCGTCGACCCGACAGATCTCGGGAACGCATTGTGAGGGGTCGAGCTGTACCTCGAACAGCTGTGGCGATTTCGGCCGAATCGAGCTGACGTTCAACGCACCCGTCGACGACCACACGAACACCTCCGAGCTCGGCTATCGCGTGGTTTGGCTCCGCGGGCGCATGCCGAGCACGATGCGAAACTTCATCGATCGTGTGCAGGTGCTGCGGGGCGATTCCCGGCTAGACCTCGAGCTTGGGTTTTCGGGTGTCACCGAGCTCGATGGCGAGTTCGCACTCGTGGCAGTCGATCGCGCGGGCAATGAGAGCGAACCGAGCGAACCGATCAGAGTGCAATGGAATGGCTGCACGAGTTTCTGGGACTCACCCAACACGTGCGAGAGCGACTTTCTCGACTGCAGCGTCGGCACCGGTCCGGGACGACGCCAGACAACTACGGGTGCACTGCCGCTGACAGCGGCTGGGCTAGTACTGTTGCTGCGCCGGCGTAAGCGCGTCGGTTCGCAGTCGCCGCACTGACCCCTAACACCTCAACCGAGAACGAGATCGACCAGCTCTTGCCAGGGCTCGCCGCCGGAGGGCGAACCGCCGTGCGAGACCCAGGCGAACTCGCCGATCAACGCCAAGTACAACACGCGCGCGCGCAACTTCGCGTGGGCGACCGATAGGCCGTGCTCGATCAGCAGTCCTTCGACGTACGCCTCGCGCGTCGAATCGACTGCTTGCAACACGGTCCTCGCCGACTTCTCGCGCGCAGCCCAAGCACGAATCGCATGCTCGATGCGCGCCGCGCGTTTGATCTGGCTAGTCGACTGGATGAGCGTGCGGAGGCGCTCCGCCGGAGTCCCACCGATCGCATCGATCCGCGCCATCACCGCTTGCGTCGAGACAGCCTGCCAGCGTTCCAGCATCGCAGCGAGCAGCGCGTCTCGATCGCGAAAGTGCCAATAGAAGCTGCCTTTCGTCACGCCCAACGCAGTCGCGAGGCGCTCCACCTTGACCGCATCCACGCCTTGCTGGGCCAGGAGCTTTAGCCCCTCGTCCACCCAGTCTTCCAGTGATTTCGTCGGCCGCCCTGCTCGTTCCATACGGTACCGTATTGACAGCAGCTTGCCATCCGCTAGGCTCCATACGCAACCGTATGGAGGACCAATGTTCGGCGAACTCGGCACCGGATCACTCATCGCGGGCATCAGCTTGCTCACGCTCGCGCTCTTTCACTCATGGCTCGGCGAGCGACACCTGATCGGGCCCTTGCTTGCGAGCCCTAGTCTTCCAGCGTTCGCGCTCGGCAACACGTTTGCCAAGAGCGTTCTGCGGCTCGCCTGGCACCTGACCAGCCTGGCGTGGCTCGCGTTCGCGTACTTGATGTTCGCCGGGCAAGTCGCGCCCCTGCCAGTCGCTGTGTTTCTCGCAGCATCCGGCACCCTCACCTATGCCGCTACCCGTGGCCGGCACTTCGCCTGGGCAGTCTTCATGCTCGGAGCTCTCGGAGCCGCTTCCGCGAGCGGCGTCAGCGACCAATGGCATACCTGCGTCGCAGCGGTGGGCGGCGCCGTGCTTGCCGCCATCGGCGGCATCCACGTCGGTTGGGCATTCGGCCTGCGGTGGGGCTTCATCGCAGCACTTCCGGAGAAGGCTGGCCGCCCACTCTTCACGCCTTCCCCTGCCGCGTCCCTCTTGGTTGCGGGCGCTCTATTCACCGCGGCCTGGCTGACGCTTGCGCTGGGAGGCCTAGTTCCGGCCCCGGTGCCCCGCGCTTGGTTGTGGCCTGACGGCATCGCCGCAGCGGTCGTGTTCGGCGCACGCGCGATCGGCGATTTGCGCTACGTGGGCCTGTTCAAGCGCGTGCGAGGTTCGACCTTCGCCCGTCAGGACGACGTGTTGTTCACGCCACTGTGTTTCGCGCTGTGCGCGGCGATCCTCTTGCAGCTGTAGCCCGTGCAGCCGAGAGCGGCACCGGCAAGCTACCCGAGTCGCATTCGATTTATGAGTCGGAGCAGCAGTAACAGCACGACCGCGCCGATGAACGCGATGAAGATCGTCCCGGCGAGCCCCCCAAATGGCGTAGCGGCACCGGTGGATCGAAATAGCAGGCCGCCTAGGAATGCGCCGACGATGCCGACCACGATATCTCCGATGACTCCGTAGCCACCGCCGACCACCGCCGAAGCGAGCCAGCCGGCGATCAGTCCGATCGCAATCCACAAAAGGAAAGTTTCAAGCGTCATAGTGGGTCTCTCACTGCCCTGCACATACGCACCGTTTACCCCCGCGCCACACTGGGTTTTAGGCCGATGCGCCACTCGTGCACTTTAGTTCATCTGTCAGGCTGACAGGCGACACGGCAGACTTTGCTGCATGGAGACGAGGCACCTGATCGCCGCGATCATGCAGCAGACCACGGTCTTGATCGCGCAGCTGTCGACCGCAGCCGGGATTCGCGCTCCGCTGGCCCGGCTCGCCGATCAGGTGTTCCTCGACCTCG
>DASRXR010001008.1:0-8067 GCA_035687405.1 Polyangiales bacterium | reverse complement strand
CCAGCCGCGGCCGTGCCGGGCGCCCAACGCGCGCTGCTGATGCTCGCACCACTCGCATCGCTCGCCATGCTCACACCGAACACACCCAGCGCATCGTTGCACGCGTTGCCCGGCGCACCGGCGAAGCCGGAAACGCCATCGGTGCCCGGCGCGGCTTGGATGTACAGCGAGGGCACGTCGAAATCTGCGAGTCCGCAACAGACCGCCTGCGGGCAAGTCGACGATCCACCCGAGGTCGGACCCGTGAGATCCGTACCGCCGGTGCCGCCTGGCCCCGCGCCTGTTCCGGATCCGTTTCCGCCGTCGGCCGCGCGTTGTTCTTCGACCGGACACCGAGTCGCACCGCCCGCACCGCCTGCCACTGCCTGCCCTGCACACGTGTTCTGTCCCGCGGCACCTCCCGCGACCGCGTTCGCCACACCCTCGACGCACCGGTGCTGCGGATTTTCGAACGCCGCGCGCGGGAGTTCGCCGCTCGTAGCTGCGACGATCGGAGCACCGCCGGCCGCACCGCGACTCCCCGAACCGCCCGGGGTGGGCCGACCACTCTGCACCGTCAGAGTTCTCAACGTGAGCGCGGGATAGGCATCGGGCACGAACAGCCCGACTGCGGGCGCCGCGTCACCGGTTCCGTCGAAGCCTTGCAGATGCAGCCCCTCGGCGAGCGTCTCGCGCAAACCGGCGGCTCCGATCCGGAGGGCCGCACCAAACGCCGGCTCGTAGGCCGTCGCGACGACGCGCGTCTCGAACGCATCGGGGTCGAGCGCCAGGAAGTCACGCCGGTAACCACCGTGCAACGCGATGCCGTTCGGGAGCGCCAGGTTCTCCGCGTAGGTGCCCGACGCGACGAATACATCTGTACGCGAATTGTCAGCGTCGCGTGAGGCGGAGGCGAGCTCGAGCGCGCGCCCGATCGTTTTGAGTGGCCGGGTGACGGAACCGGGTCCGGAGTCGTCGCCGTCGTTGGCCACGTAGTAGCTGTGTAAGACGTCGCCGTCTGCGCCATCACAATTCGAGTCGAGCGGCTCGTCTGACAGCTGACCTGCACTGTCAGTGCTGAAGGTCACCGTACACTCACAGCCGTCGTCGATTTGACGATTCGCGTCCAGCCGATCGCCGGGCTGCACACCGTCCTCGGCATCCGGACAAGACACTACGCAAGCGGGTGCGAACGGATCACCGCCGCATGCAAGTGCGACGCCTGCGGTTTCCGCCGCGGCACGACAATCGACGCCACATGCGCCGCAATTCCCCAAGTCTAGGCTGTACGCACCACGCGAATCGACGAACGTTTCGTCCACTCGACCATCACAGTCGTTATCGATTTCGTCACAGGCCTCGGCACCTGCGCCACACTGCGTTAACTTTCCGGCACTGCACACTTGCCGCCCGGCGCAGCGATCGCCGTTTGGTGCGACCAATGCACAGGCTAGCTCGAATGACTCATCCGCATCGCACGAACAGTCGCCGGATTCGGGGATACACACGCGCCCATCCTCCGCGCACACGAACCCGTCCGGACACGCTCGTTCCTCACAACCGAGCGAGCAGCGCTGCTGCCCCGCGATATTTGCGCACTGCGCTCGAGCGAGTGGCCCGCAATCGGTACTGTTCGCGCAGGGCATGCACAGCGTTTCGGCGAGCGCAACGCAACGCCCATTACGCGAAATTTCGTAGCCAGCCTCGCACAGGCTAGCGACGCAGGACGGCACCTCGTCCAACAGTCCACATGCCATTGAAGTTGCGTGCGGCGCGCGTTGGTCGCACGGATTGCCGCACTCTCCACAGTCGCTATCTGCGATGTAACGCCCGACGTCGTCACGAAAATCTTCATCGACGTTTTTATCGTCGTCGTCGTCGCGACCATTACAACGTTCGTCTGCGACTGCGGCGTCCGAGTCGGACTGTTCGATCGGAAGTGGGGTGCGACCACACGCGACACCGAGCGACACAAGAGCGCACGAGAACACCACCGCTCGATTAGCGAGCGCCGCCATACGCAGTCGTTTCGTCGCGAGTCGGTTCACACACGCTTTCTTCGAGCATTACATGCTGCACACAATCAACGCACGTTTACCTTGCGTCGTGGTATTGTCCGTAGGCTTGGCTCGGCGGCGTGAGGGCAGCGCTCAAGCGACGACCAAAATGGTCGCGACTATCACGAAGCAAATACACGCCCGCGTTAGCGCCCGACCGAGAACGCGGGTCACTGATCTCGTGCGAGAGCACGTCGCGTAGAAAGGGACCGATGGCCGACTCCAGCATTGTCACACTCCGCTTGCCCAAATCACTGCTCCAACGCGCCGACAGTTTGATCCCCGCGCTTCGGAATAACAGCGACATCTTCGTTGTAGGTCGACTCTCGCGCTCGGTGGTGCTGCGGCTCGCAGTGCTCCGCGGGTTGGAAGCGATGGAGGCGGATACGCCGATGCGCACAACTGCTTCACGAGCGCCGGCGAAGAAGCGCGCGAAACGCTGAGCGACTCGGTCATCGGAATCTGCCGAACGCCGTAAGGCGATTCGGCAGGCGTGTCACCTCTGTTTGCCAGAACTCTGTTTGAAAAGACGCGGTCACGAAGGAACCTATGCGTCAGTTTCGGGGAGAGTTGCGAGCGCCGAGGAAAGCTCCGACATGGCGTGGTCGTCTCCCGCGGTCTTGGCTGCAGCGAGGCCGGCAGTCATGAGTTCGCGCGCGCGAGTGTAGGCGGACAGCTCGGCAGCGAGTTGTCCGGCCATCAGGTAGGTCGGCACGTAGTCGGGAAACTGCTGGCACACGGCCTCGAACGCGGCGAGCGCGTCATCCGCGCGACCCTGCCCGCGAAGCTCCATCGCGTAGGCGTAGTGAACGAATGGATCCTTCGCGCCGCGCGCGATCAGATTTTGAAGCATCTCCAAGCGGGAAGGCATCGGGACTAACCTGGTAGCACGCCGATGTACGGCAGGTTCCGGTAGAGCTGCGCGTAGTCCAAACCGTAGCCGACGACAAATACGTCTTCGATCGTGAAGCCGAGGTAGTCGATCGGCACGGAGACGCGAGCGCGTTCGGGCTTGTTGAGCAGAGACGCGAGGCGCAAAGACGCAGGCCGACGCGTGAACAAGGTGTCCATCAGGAAGCGCACCGTGAGGCCCGTGTCGACGATGTCTTCCACGAGCAGCACGTGTTTGCCCTCGACCGGGCGCATCAGATCGTGCGTGATGCGAACGACGCCGCTCGTACTCGTGGAATCGCCGTACGAGCGAACGCCGAGGAAGTCGACCGACAGCGGCAGGTCGATCTGGCGACACAGGTCGGCCGCGAAGACGAAGCTGCCCGCGAGAACGGACACGATCGCCAGCTCTTTGTTGGTGTAGTCGCGCGTGATTGCGGCACCCAACTCGGCGACGCGCGCTTGAATGACTTCGGTCGATAACAGAGGCGCGGGCTCGGTCATGCGGTGGGTCCTCAGAGGTCAGAGCGAGTTCAGCGCAAGCCTGGCAGGAGCTCGAGGGCTTTCTCCACGAAGACCGAAAGCGCCTGGGGGAACGTGCTCAGGATACTCGAAATGCCGAGGCACGCAGCCGAAAGACCGACGACCGGCAGGAGTGGCCCCCGGAGGAGCGCCGCTGCGAGCGGAGCGGAGACACGAGCGCTGGCGGCCACGATCGCGAGCGACGTCAAAATCACGAGCAAAACGGGTGTGGCGAGGGTGATCGAGAGCTCGAACGCGCGCGCGACGAGTTTTGCTAGCTCGAGGAAGACGGGTTGTGCAGCGTCGAACGGCGAGGCCGCCGCGCCGAGCGGCACGTCCGTGAGGCTGCCTGCGAGTGCGCGAAACACTGGCGCGTGCGCGCCGGTCACAAACAGCAGGGCGATCGCCGCAGCTCCGTAGAGCCGTTCGAGTGGCGAAGGATCGGCCGTCCGGGCGACATCGCGACTCGCATCGTGAATGCGGCCGACCCAATGCAGCGCGAGCACGGGTAGCAGCGAACCGAGGCCGAGCAGCAGACCTCGCGCGAGCTCCCACGGGAACGCCGCCCACAGCTGCGGAGCCAGGGCGAGCTCGGGTGGTGAGACTCGCAATGCGAACGGCAAGAAGCTCAGACTGAGCGCGAGCCCGAGTGCGATGCGCAGCGGTGTGCCCGGCAAACACCAGGTGAGGCACCACGCGGTCGGTATGAAGCGCAGCGAGAGAAGCACGAGCACCGCGAGCGCGTGTCCGAGATCGGGTTGCGCAGCCGGCATCTCAGCGCGATACGAGTGAGATGTCTCGGACGACCGATTGGGTGAAGTGGACGAGCTCGGTACCGAGGAACTCGCGCCCGACGTAGAGCACGAGTGCAACTGCGAGGAGGCGTGGAACGAAGCTCACGCTCGCGTCCTGGCCTTGCGTCGCGACTTCGAAGAGGGCCAAGAGGACGCTCACGATGAACGCGGCGATCAGCGCGGGTAGCGCAAGCGAGAGTGCGAGGCGCACGGCTTCCGCGGCGATCGAGGGCAAGTCCACCCGGCTAGGTAGCGATAGATCGGGCGGGGCCGCAAGCCTCGCGGCCGCTCGCTGTGACTAGTGGAGCACTAGGCGCCCGGCTGGAACACGACCGGAAACCGAGTCTGCGTGGCTTCACCCGAGGTCGGAAAGCGCCACATTCTCACGGTGCGCGTGATGCAATCGTCCATGCCCGGCAACGCTTTGCCGTTCGCCTTCACGACCGTGACGTTGCCGTTCGGCGAGACCTCGATCTCCACGTCGAGCCGCACCGTGTCGCTCGAGTTCGAACCGCGCAGGGCCGTCTCATAACAACGCTGCAGATTCTTGCGGCCCTTCAACACCACCGACGAGAGCTGCTCCGCCGTGAGCTGACCGGACTGGCCTTGCGCCGGATGCGTAGTTTCCGTCGGAGCGCGCAGGTTCGGGCCACCTTGATCGAGCCCGCCACCCATGCGCGCCAGCATGTCCTTCTGTTCCGCCGTGAGCTCCTTCTTCTTCCCGTCCGGGCCCGTGGCCGCAGGAGCGCCCGGCGACGGCGTACTCGAACCCGTGGCCGTCCGGCGCGCAGTCGTAGTTCCCTGCTGACCGTCGATCGGCTGCACGTCGAGCTCGATCACGTTCGATTTTCCATCGGTCGGCTCGTTCGCTGCGACCGGAGCTTCTGTCGACTTCGCCGCGGCAGCCGGTGTCGGAGACGCCACCGCGGCAGCCGGCGCCGGCTGCTGCGGCGCGAGCACGCGCACGCCGAGAAATGCACCCGCCGCGAGAATGAACGCGCCGCCCGAGACGAGCGCGAACATCGGACCCCAGCCGAGTGGCTTGCCGCCAGTAGCTGCAGGCGCGTCAGGAATCTGGGTCGCGACGGCGACGGGATCCGCGTTCGGCGGAACCGAGTAGTCCTCGAGCCCCATCACCTGCCGCGCACCGACGGGCGGTAGGTCCACGCGGGAAGCCGGAACGACCGGCGCGACGACTTTGGGCGGCGGCGCTTGAATCGGAGCCATCACTGCGACTGGAGGCGCCGGCGGCACGCCGCTCATCGTCATTCCAGCAGCCGGCGCCGGCGGCGCAGCGGCCGACGTAAACATTTTCGCGAGCTCCGGGATGTGCTTGATCGGAAGCCAATCATCCATCCCCTCGCGCCAGGCGAGCGAGGCGCGATCGATCGCGTTCAGCGCGATTTTTCTCGCCACTTCGTCGCGGCGCATCGGGCCGACCGGCACATCGTTGATCGCGACGTGCCATTCCTCTTGCGGCACGACGAGATCGCGCTGGGTCGCCGGGCGCTGAAACTCGTTCAGCGCCATCGGCCCCGTGCCATGCAGCGTCATCGGCGCGACCGGCCGCGAGACCTGACTTTGGCGGCCCGTGACACCCGCGCTGCGCACCACGATCGGCTCGCCGCACTGCTGGCAAGTCATACGAAGCGTTCGCCCGACGACCTTGTCATCGGCAATCTGGTACTTCGCTTTACAGTTTCGGCAGAGAAACTTCATCTCGGAGTGTCGAACACGTGGGGACTTGCAGCGGCGCGCCCCGAAGGCCCGAGGACTCGCAGAAGCACGAAAACCGATCTTCGCCGCCGCTCGCCGGGGTCACAAGAGGGTAACCATGTGTTCTTTGATGTGACCCCGGGTTTCATCGTCCGGTGCGTTGGCCATCGCACGTTGCCATGTCTCGACTGCTTTATGCCGAAAACCGGCGCGCTGGTACACGACCGCGAGATTCTTGAGCGCAGAAAAATGCCTCGGTGACAAGCCGACGGCAGTTTCCAACGCGTCGATGGCGGCAAAGTGGTCCTCTCGCCGACCGTGCAGCAGACCGAGGTGATATTGCAGCTCGAACGCGAGTGGGTCGATCGCGATCCCGGTGCCGAGGTGCGCGATGGCCGAATCGATGTCTCCACTCTCGAAGGCCTTCATTCCGTGCGTCAGCTCAGCTTCGGCTTCCGCGCTCAGTGCGGAGGTATCATGCGACAGCTCATGACCCTCGACCAGTGAGCTCACTGTTCGAGCCAGCCGTTGCAGGTCGATCGGCTTCTCGAACACATGCTGAATGCCGTACGCCTCGCGCAGATCTTCCGCGACGCGCCAACCACGGTGGATCGCGCTCACGATCACGATCGGGATCTCGCCGTAGCGCTGGCTGCCGCGTAGCCGGCGACAGATGTCGAAGCCGTGAATACCGGGCAAGACGGCGTCCAAGATGATCACGTCGGGATCGATCGTGCGGATCATCTCGAGCGCTTCGGTGCCGCTGTGCACTTCGATCGTCGGCAGGCCGACTTGCGAGAGTGCGAGCTCGATCAACTTGCAGATCTCTTCGTCGTCGTCGACGACGAGCACCTTCTTGTCCTTGCGCGGCAGCTCTTGGTCCGAGTGCGCGGGCGCGGCCGGCGGAATCGAAAATGCCTGATCGAGCTCGGGCCCGCTCGTATCGTGCGGGCGCGCGTGAATCACGCCGGCCATGCTTTCGGCGCTGCCGTCCGGAGCGGCGATCACGCCCGCTGCGACATCGGGCATTACCTCGGGAATCTTCGGCATCGGCGCCGCGCGTTTGATCCGGTCCGGCCGTGTGATGCCTGCGGCTGCGAGCTCCTCGTCGCTGACGGCGTCACCGACGTAGTGTGTCTCGCCCCGCTCTGCGAGCGCGTACGCCTCGTCGATCGCTTCGTGCAGCGCTTCGTCGAGCGAGACGTGTGGGAATACGGTCTTGGCCGTGACGAACTGGATCTCTTCGATGCTCGTCTCGTTTTGCGGCGAAGCCATCGCGAGCAGCAGCTGGTCGCCGTGCACCTTGACCGGTAGGACGAGGTGTTCGCGCGCGATCTCGATCGGGATGAGCTGCAGATTCGCCAGCGGAATGACTTGTCGCCGCAGATCTACCGCAGGAACGCCGTGCTGCTCCGAGAGCACGCGAAGTGCGTCCGTGATCGTGATCTTGCCCTCACGCGCGGCCGTCGACGCCAGCTTGCCGCCGCGTCGCTCCTGCTCTTCGAGCATGCCCGTGAGCTCGTCAGCGGTGACGAGCTTCTGCGCGAGCATGATCTTGCCGAGCTGTTTTTTGGACCCCGAGCTATCGCCCATGGTCACGAGATGCCTCGCGGGGCAAGAGGTACACGAAGTCGAGCGCCACATCCGGCTCGACTGGTTCATTACGAGTCGAGAGCCGTTGGCGACTCGAGGAACATGCTACACGGCGGAACCGGATCACGCGCACTTTCGAGCAGCAAGGCTACCAAGTCGCGCTCGACTGATTCAACCCGTACACACGTGTGCGAACCGGCGCCTGCCGCGAGACCATGCGGCGCGCGCGCCTACATCTACATGCCCGACATGATCCGGTAGCCGTGATCCTCGCGCGCGAGCACGATGCGATGCGGCTCGAGTCTGCGCTTCCATTGCGGACCATCGGCAGTGTTGACTCGGAACCAACCCGTGTAGAGCAGATCGACGAGGACGCGCTGGTCCGTCTGCAGGTACGTCACCGCGCGATACGAGATTTGGTAGCGCGCGCCGATCACCTCTTCGCGCATGCGGTTCAGGCCGACCTGCAGCCCGTCGTAGTCGATGTCGTCATCGCCAGCTGGCGTGCCCATGTC
>DASRXR010001007.1:0-6676 GCA_035687405.1 Polyangiales bacterium | reverse complement strand
ATGGAGCCGCACGCGTGCGACGGCAGCTACGCGACGGGGTCGCAAGCCTGCCCGGTCGACGACCACTTCGAGTGTTCTGCAACGCTCGGCCTCTGCGATCCGCCGATCATCCCGTTCCCCTCGCCGTGTGAAGTCGGCAACGACGACAGTTGCTTGCCGACGCAAACGTGTAAGCCCGCGTCGCTGTGCGTCGATCCGCTGAGCTCGCAGTTTACGGACGGGCACTTCTTGGGCCAAGAACGCTCGGTCGCACACACGCTCGAGTTCGCCGTCGCGCGCGAAGACGCACCGGAGCAATACGACTCACTGCTGGCGTTTCCGACGAGCAAGTTTCAAATCCCATCGGTGCGCACGGTCGCGAAGTTCAGCGGTGCGATCGCCGGCAACGACTACGCGCCCGGTCACGATCGCGTACTCGTGTGGGGCCGGCCGGGCCTGACTGCCGAGCACGAACGCGAAGGTTACCTGTACTTGATGACGCTTCGTTTGCCGCTCGAAACGGGCGCCGACGGTCGTTTGAAGTTCGAGCCGGAGTACTTCGCCGGGGCCGATCCGAAGACGGGCGAGCCGGTTTGGTCGTCGCGTCAATCGGAAGCGACCGGCATCGCGCTCGACGGGCAGGTGAGCGGCGATCCGCACGAGCCAGTGCAGGTGCTGATGAACATGACGATCAGCTGGCTGCCTGCACCGATCAACAAGTGGGTCATGTTGTACGGCGGAGATCTCGCCGATTGGTTGCTACTGGACGGCCAAGTCTCGCGCGGCGAACGCGCGCCCGGTGCGATTTGGATGCGTTTTGCCGATCACCCGTGGGGCCCGTTCAGCCCACCCCAACCACACATCATCCCGGGCAATCCATCGCGGATCAACGATCCGGTCGGGCCCGGCGGCTATCTCTACGACGCGACGTGTAAGGACAACGGTTCGACTCGCTGCGCGAAGACCGATCCACATCGTCCGCTCGATGGCATCGTCGGCTGTCCGTTCACGAGCGATGATCCAGGTCGCTTGTACGGGCCGAACGTGATCGACGAGTACACGAAGCCGAACGACAGCGGCGGGCTCGACATCATTTGGAACGTGTCGACCTGGAATCCATATGCGGTGAAGCTGTTTCGCACGAGCATTCAGCCGGTCGGTTCAGGCATGCCGCCGCAAGACGAGCTCGCGGATCCGAACGCGCTTCGGCGGCTCGGTGATTGGCGACGTCTACCGGAGCTCGGCGACGTCCATCACTACACGCAACAGACGAGTTACGACCGCGGGACGACCGACACTTCGTATCCGTTGTCGAACAACGGCAACCGCGACTTCAACAACTTCGTCTGCAAGAGCGACAACGCCGAAGTGAGCGCGACGCAGCAGACGCCGTTCAAGTACGACTTGCCGGAGTGCCCGGAGAGCTATGTTCGCGGCGTGGTCATGTCGCGTTTCGAAGGCTCCGGCCATCTGGTCCGGATGTGGCTGGGCATGCAGTCGCTCTTGCTTGGACCGGCGGATAAGGAGGTGCTTCGCATCTACGTCGACGACGACCCGCGGCCGCGCGTCGATGTGCCGCTCGCGGAGGCGTTCGATGGGCGCGCTGGCGAGATCTTTGCGCCTCCGTTCGGCGCAGGATCTCCCTCGCGGCTCGCGTGGTACTACCCGGTGAGCTTTCGAAAGAAGCTGATCGTAGCGATCGATCGGCTCGGCGACTACGACGCGATTTATTATCATTGCGACGTCGTCTCGGACGCTCCATCCGCCGACGCACTGTCGAGTGGCCGCTTGCCCGAACGCGAGCTCGCGCAGCAACAACTGGCTTCGGTGTTCCGCCCCGCGGGAACGCTCGAGCTGCTGCACGAGCCGGTCGCGGTCGCGCTCAGCTCGGGCAGTCTTCGCGAGCTACACCTCGAGGGGCCCGCGACGATCCACGAGCTGAAAGTGCGGTTGAAAGACAGCTTGGCTGCGACGCTCATGCAAGTGCGCGTGCGTCTGACGTGGGATGGAGCGAGCACACCTGCCATCGACACGAGCCTCGCCGATTTGCTCGGGGGCAGCGTGCCGCCCGAGAACTCGAGCCTCGCGCTCACGAGCTTGGTCGAAACGGACGACCGCATCCTCGCGCTCAAGCTACCGATGCCGTTTCGCGCGGGTGCAAAGCTCAGCTTCGAAAACGTCGGCGAAGCTGCCGTCGCGTTCGAGCTGCGCGTCTCAGGTGAGCGCGCCGTGCCGGATGCGAAGTTCGGTTACTTGCACGTCTCGCGCACGGAGACCGACGGTCCGACTCAAGACGCCGAGCGCGTCGCTGTGAGCGCGACCGGGCGCGGGCGACTCGTCGGCCTCTGCAACGAGATTCAAGGCCACGCAGATCCGTCCGCGGGCATTCAATACGACCAGTTGAACTTGCTCGAAGGCGACCTGCGCGGCGTGATCGACGGCAAGCTCGCGCTGAACGGGACCGGCAGCGAGGAAACCGCGGACGACGTCTTCTATTTTCTCGACGCGCCGTACGCGAACGCGTTCGCGCAGACGTGGGGCATCCAAAACGAGCGAAACCGCCCGCCTGGCCGCGCGAGCTTTTGCAGCTGGCACGTGCTCGGTCGCGAGCTCGACTTCGAGAAGTCGCTCGAGCTCACCTACGAGCTCGGAGGTGCGGGGAACCCGTCGATCGTCGAGCGGCACAAGTCGGTCGCGTACCTGTACTTGGACGAACCGGGTAGCTGACTAGAACGGTGTCGCCCGAAGCGCGATCCATCGCGCGGTCTGCCTCGCGCGATATCTCCGGAACATGCGACGCTGTTTAACGCTGCTTCACGCCGTACGGGCCCGAGCGCACGAGCACGAGCTTGCCGCTCTCGAACGTGAGGTACTGCAGGAACCGGTTCGGCCCGAAGTCGTAGGTCCACTCGTCGACGATGACGTCGACCCAATCGTCGATCACCGTGGAGCAAACCCCACGGCCGTTCGGGCAAGGCCGCTGCACCGCGCGCTGAACGCGCCGAGACTCGGTGCGTTGCTGGATGTCGTCCGGGGGACCGCACAGGGTCTTGACCTCGTATTGGCTGTCACCCGGCTGGACCAGCTTGTTCTCGCAGCGCATCCCGTTGGCCGAGGCACCCGCCGCGTTCAGCAGCAGGCCCGCGATCAGGTCACCCGCGAGGAAGAGCAGGACCCACCGCCCACTCCGTCTTGGACATCTCTTCATAGCTGCTCCCTTCCCCCTCGCAGCAAACGTAGTTTGCCCGGGCGCGACGTTCCACTCGCGAACCTTATTCATGCAGTGTTTGGCACGTCGCTCGATCGGTGGTATTGCGGCGTACCGTGAAGCGACCCGTTTGGTTGTTTAGCTTGGATACCGAGCAGTTCTCGGCAGTTCCCATGACCACGGGGAGGCTCAAGGCCTACTTCAACCGCTATGGCAGCACTGTCGAGGCGACTGAGGTCACGCTCGTGCACTTCACCGCGAGCGAACAGATTCGGCCATGGCTCGAGGCCGAATGGGATGGCTCCGCCGGCTCGCTTGCCGGGGCCGCAGTCGATAGCGGCCTCGCGCCGGTCGCCGGCTTCAGTATCTACACCTGGAACGCCGCGGATTTTCTGGAAGCGATTCGGTTCATCCGCGCGCGCTGTCCCGGCATCACAATCGTCGTGGGCGGCCCACACGTGCAGCGGGCATGCGACTTCCTGTTCGATGACGGCATCGACGCAGTCGTGCTCGGTGAGGGCGAGGCCACCTTTCAAGAGTTGCTGGATTCGCCGTCACGCTCGAGCTGGGGAGACATTTTAGGCCTCGCGTTCCTCGAGAACGGCGAGGTTCGCGAGACACCGAAGCGGGAGCGAACGGTCGAGCTCGATGCGCTACCGAGCGCGCTCGACGTGATCGAGCTGCGCGACGCCGCCGGCCAGCCACGCTACCCGCGCGTCGCGTACGAGACGACCCGCGGGTGCCCGTTCAAATGTGCGTTCTGCGAGTGGGGTACCGGCGCGATCGGCACGAAGATGTACCAGCACAGCCTCGCGCGCATCGCGTCCGACTTCGAGCGCCTGATCGACGGCGGCGTGCAAGACATCTGGCTCTGCGACTCCAACTTCGGCGCGCTGCCTGAAGACTTGGAGAAAGCGAAAATCATCGTCGCCCTGCGCGAGAAGACCGGGCGGCCTTCGACCTTCGCGACATCGTGGTCGAAGACGCACAACGACCGCGTGCAAGAGATCGTGCTGCTCCTACAAAAGCACGAGCTTTTGCAGCACTACAACCTCGCGCTGCAGACGCTCACGCCGCTCGCGCTCAAGCTGAGCAATCGCAAGAACATGCGAAGCAATCGCTACGAGCCGATCGCAAAGGCGATGGCCGAGCGAGGCGTTCAAATTGCGACCGAGCTGATCTGGGGTTTGCCCGGCGACAACCTCGCCGAGTTCGAATCGGGTCTCGATCGCCTGATCCGCGTTTTCACGAACATCAACATCTTCGGCTACACGCTGCTCCCGGGCACTGAGTTCTTCGCAAAACGCGACGAGTACAAGATCCAGACGATCCCGGTCGCCGGCTACGGCAAAGCCAAAGGCGAATACGTCGTGGGCTGTCACACGTTCGGTCAGGACGAAGGCATCGAAGGCTACTTTCTGATCACCGGGCACATCATGCTGATCCGCGGCTACATCATGCCGCTCACGGCGCGTTATCTCGCCCTGCGCGAGAGCGTTCCGGTCGGCGCAATGTTTCGGTCGGTGCTCCGCGCCATCGCGACAGAGTTCCAGCCAGACTTGCCCGAGCTCGATCTCAGCGACCGCATGCTCGTCTACGAGCAGCGCGACCAGCTCTACATCAAGGCGCTTCACGCGCGCCCGCGCTTGTACGAAGTCATTTCACGCGAGGTGGCCGGCTGGCTCGAGCAGCACGGCGCGAGCGCGGAAGTCATCGAACAGACGCGCGCAGTCCTCGAGCTCGATCAGGCGTTTTGCCCGCGACCCGGCGTTGCACACACGTTCGAGCCACGTTTCGGATTCGACGCGCAACAGGTTGCGTACCATCTGAACCGCATGGAGCTGCCCGAGCTCGAAGCGTTTCAACCTCGCACACTCACACTGTCCGTGCGTCATCCAGGCGGAGTCGGCGAGGTTTTGAAGGATCCCGACGGCGGTAGCTGGTTTCGTGGTCAAGTCCAAAATGCGCCCGTCGCGCGCATCGGTGCGGGCGAGCACAGCGCGGGCCATGCGCCCTGACGACCGGGCCTGCTACTATCATTAGTCCGATGGCGCGACCGAAGCAGACAACCAAGCGGAAGCGGACCGCACGAATTGCCCCGCGAGACGAACGCGACTCGCAGTCCGAGCGGTCGCGGTCCGATGGTGACGACGGCGACAGCTTCGAGGCTCAGGTCGTCGATAATGACGACAGCGTGCGCGCCGAGCCGACGGACGACGTCGAGCTCGACTTGGATGCAGTTCCGGCCGAAGTCGTCGACGACGAGGAGATCAGTCGCGCGCCCAATCGCCGCGGCGCAGCGATCACGCACGGCTCTGCACCACTCGCGCGGTACGATCCGCTGCAGGCCTACATGCGCGACGTGCAGCGGTACAAGCTGCTGACGCCGGAAGAAGAGAAAGAGGCCGCGACGAAGTACTTCACGACCGGCGACGTCGATGCGGCGGCGAAGCTCGTGACGGCAAACCTGCGGTTGGTCGTGAAGATCGCGTACGACTACCGCCGCGCGCACAAGAACATCAGCGACTTGATTCAAGAGGGCAGCATCGGGTTGATGCAAGCCGTCAAGAAGTACGACCCGTACAAAGGCGTGAAGCTCTCGACGTACGCAGCCTGGTGGATCCGCGCGTACATCCTGCGGTTCATCTTGAACAACGCTCGGCTCGTGAAAGTCGGCACGACACAAGCGCAGCGCAAGCTGTTCTTCAACTTGCGCAAAGAGAAGTCTCGCCTCTCCGCGATGGGCATCGAAGCGACGCCGGAGACGATCGCGAAGCGGCTCGATGTGCCGACCGAAGAGGTCGTGAACATGGATCGGCGGCTCGCCGCCGGCGACATGTCGCTCGATGCACCGATGGGCTCGGCGGACGGTGGCTCGTCGCAGAGTCGAATCGATTTTCTACCGTCGCGAACGACCGATGCGGACGAGGTGCTCGCGGACGCGCAGCTCAGCGCGATGCTGCGCGAAAAGCTCGAGCAGTTCGGCGGCACGCTCAAGGGTAAGGAAGAGCAGATCTTCAACCAGCGCATGTTGACCGAAGATCCGCGCACCTTGCAGGAGCTCGGGGACGAGTTCGGTGTCAGTCGCGAGCGCGTGCGTCAGCTCGAAAAGCGCCTGCAGATGAAGCTGAAAAAGTATCTAGCCGACACACTGGGCGAAGGTGTGTTCGAGCCGTGACCACGCGTGCGGGCCGACTGTCGATCGTCGCTACGCCCATCGGGAACCTGGAAGACATCACGCTGCGCGCGCTCCGGACGTTGCGCGAAGCCGATCTCGTGCTCGCCGAGGACACCCGGCGCACGCGCGTGCTGTTGCAGCAACACGGGATGAGCAAGAAGTTGTGGTCGTACCACGCGCACTCGGGGCCGCGCGAAACAGAGAAAGTGCTCGAGCTTCTCGCGGAGGGCCAGCAGATCGCGTTGGTCACTGACGCGGGAACGCCGCTCGTGAGCGACCCCGGTGCGGAGCTCGTCCGAGAGGCGCAGGCG
>DASRXR010001006.1:0-6232 GCA_035687405.1 Polyangiales bacterium | reverse complement strand
GAGTCGGCCGAGACGGCGTTGCGTGCCACGGGTTCCGCGACGTCCATCGATGTGGAAGTCGAAGTCCTGCGAGCGAGCCGGCCTCCGGTGTTCGACGCAGCTGGCGTGCGGTCGCTCGTAGCGCCGTTCATGGCTGCGTTCATGTGGGCTGCGTCGATTTTCCGTGAAGTCCAGTCCGGAACGACGCTCGCTCCGCTGGCACTTCTATTGCGACTTTTGGCGCTGGCGATGACAGTCCGCGCGATCACGCTGCTCTGGCTACTCGGCAAGCGCGTGAGGTTTTGGCTGCGCTACTCGCAATATAGCCTCGCGCTCACGCCGGACGGTTTGTTCTATCGGACGCCGGACATGGACCTCGCCTTACCGCGCGAGGACATCCTCGAGGTTCGCGAGCGCGGGCGCTGGCGCGACCGCGGTGGCCGGAGATTCGCGGACGTCTACGTGGTCACACAACCGCGCAGCGGGCGTCTGTTCGTCGCACTGCCGCCCGTGTTCGAACGGACACCCGGCGTCCTCGCGGAACGCTTGATGCGCTGGCTCGGCGCTCCAGTCAGCTCCGAGACCGAGTCGCAGCCAGAAGCGGCAGCCAGCGCGCCGCCGACAGCTGCGACCCCGAACGAGCCCGCACCGCTCGCGAGCGAGCTCTGGGAACGCGCCGCACGCGGCGAGCGCCCGCCCGGCATCACCGTGATCCCACACGGCCGCGCTTGGTTGCAGCGCGGGCCGTACGCTTCGATGCTGCTCGGGCTCGCCGTGCTCGACGGCTTCCTCCGCTTACCGCAGACCACGCGCGACAAGGTCGACGTCACGGTACCGCTCGTGCTCGTGGCCGCACTCGTGATCGTTCCGGTCGGTTGGTTCTTCATCACGCGCGCCCAGCTGAAGTCGCGCCGCGGGCTCGCCGCGGTCCTGACACAAACCGAGCTGCTGCTCCGAACCCGCGCCGGACTGCTGCGCACCCCGTGGACGACGATCGAACGGATCGACATCGAGTCGCGCTCCGCGTGGTCACTACTACTCGGCGCACACGAGGCACGGACGATGATCATCCGCCGCCGGAAAGCCGCGCCGCTGCAATATCACGAGAGCTTCATCGGCGTGCCGCTCGAAGTCGTGAGCGGTCTGTGCGACGCCTACCGCAAAGCGCGAATCGCTTCGTGAACACGAGCTTGGCGCGATGCATGCTACACAGCTCAGGGACTCTGACGGTGTGACCTTCGCATGCATCTCGCTCACGACTTTCTGCGCGCTCTCACCACGGTTTTGTGCGTGGCCGGCGTCACGACGGTCATCTTCCAGCGCCTGCGCCAGCCGATCGTACTCGGCTACCTGCTCGCTGGTCTGATCGTCGGGCCTCACGTCGCGATCCCACTCGTCGCCGACCGCGAAATCATTCAAGCGCTGTCCGAGCTCGGCGTGATCTTGCTGATGTTCTCGCTCGGCCTCGAGTTCAGCATGCGCAAGCTCGTCGAGGTCGCGCCGACCGCCGGGCTCACTGCGATCGTCCAGAGCAGCGTGATGATGTATTTGGGCTACCTCACGGCCCAAGCCTTCGGCTGGAGCTCGCTTGCGAGCGTCTTCGCGGGCGCGATCGTCGCGATCTCGAGCACGACGATCATCGCGAAGGCGTTCGACGAGCAGCGCATCACTGGGCCGCTGCGCCAGCTCGTCGTCGGCGTGCTGATCGTCGAAGACCTGATCGCAATCTTGCTCATGACCGCGCTCACGGCGATGACCGCCGGCGGCGGTCTGTCCGCGCAGGTCGTGCTGCAGACGACCGGGCGTCTCCTGATGTTCCTCGTCGGGCTCGTCGTGATCGGCTTGCTGATCGTTCCGCGCATCATTCGCCAAGTTCGCAAACTCAATCAGCCGGAGACCATGCTCATCGTCGGCGTCGGCATTTGCTTCGCCGGTGCGCTCGTCGCGCTCGAGTTCGGCTACTCCGTCGCGCTCGGTGCGTTCATCGCCGGCTCGCTCGTCGCCGAGTCGGGCGAGGGGCCACGGATGGAGCACTTGGTCCAACCGGTTCGGGACGTGTTCGCCGCGATCTTCTTCGTGTCGGTCGGCATGTTGATCGATCCCGTCGTGGTCGCGCAAAACTGGATCCTCGTGGTCGCGTTCACGTTGCTGGTCGTGTTTGGAAAGATCATCGGTGTCACGTTCGGCGCATTTCTCGCCGGCGTCGGCGTGCGCACGTCAGTCCGCGCCGGCATGAGCCTCGCGCAGATCGGTGAGTTCTCGTTCATCATCGCGAGCCTCGGCGCATCACTCAAAGTCACGGGCGACGTGCTCTACCCAGTCGCAGTCGCCGTCTCGGCGATCACGACGCTCACGACCCCGTGGTTGATCATGAGCGGCGAACGCGTCGCGCGATTCGTCGACTCCCGCTTACCGCCCGCACTGCAGACGTTTGCGACGTTGTACGGCAGTTGGGTGGAACGCCTGCGCGCGACGCCGCGCGCGAAAGCCGACACCGCAAGCACGCGCCGGCTTTACCGCCTTCTCGCATTCGACGCGCTGCTGTTGGCTGCGCTCGTGATCGGCACTTCGGTTTGGGTCGACGACATCGTCCACTACATCGAGGCGCGCATGCAGCTGCATCCGCTCGCCGCACGGATCTCGCTCGCGGTTCTCGTGATCGCGATCGCGACACCACTTTGCATCGGCATCTTTCGCTTGACCCACCACTTGGGCGTGACGCTCGCGGAAGCGACGCTGCCGGAAGTCGAAAACGGTCGGACCGATCCATCGCTCGCACCCCGGCGCGCGCTCGTCGCGATGCTTCAGCTGAGCGCTGTCGTCGTCGTGGGTTTGCCACTCATCGCAGTCACCCAACCCTTCCTGCGCGGGCCCCAAAGCGCATTTGCTCTAGCGCTCTTGATCGGGCTCTTCGGCTTGTCGGTCTGGCGCAGCGCGACGAAGCTCCAAGGTCACGTGCGCGCCGGCGCGCAGATGTTCATGGCAGCGCTCGAAACCCCTCCGGCCGATCCACGCAGCGACGTGCAGCGCTTACTGCGCGGCCTCGGAGAGCCGGTCGCCTTCAAGCTGCAAGCCGGAAGCGGGGCGGTCGGGCGGACGCTCGCGGACTTGAATTTGCGCGGCGAAACCGGAGCGACCGTGCTCGCGATCACGCGCGGTGATGGTGGCGTGATCATTCCGACCGCGCACGAGCTCCTGCACGCCGGTGATGTGCTCGCACTCGCGGGGACGCACGAGGCGCTCGATCAGGCGAAGCGGATCCTCGCCGAGCAGCGGCGCGTCACGGCGTGATGCCGCACTCTTTCGCGCAGTTCTGCGCGCGACAATCGATCACGGATACCGCGTGGTTGAGCGTGTAACCCGACGTGCGGATCAAAAAGCTGATCAGGCTCGGCTGCTCGCTCCGCGCCGCGTCTTCCCACTGCTGCAAACACACGCCCCGCGGCGTATCGGCGCAGGTGTCCGCGTTTGCAGTGCCGCAGTAGCACTGATCCGCGTTGCACTTCTTCGCTTCGCTGCAGTCGATCGCAGCGCCACAAAACATCGCGTCTTCTGGATCGTTGTCGTTCAAACACGCTTCGACTTGCGCGCCGCACTTCGCACAATCGCATGCGTCGCACGCGCTACCCTTGTGCTTGTCCGCGCAGACGAACGGCGGAGGCGGAGGCGGTTGCGCCGGACGCATCGGCGCTGGTTCGGGGTCCGGCGTCGGAACCTGCGTCATCAGGCACGCTTTGCCTTCCGCACACGCAACGGGACAATCCGAATCTTTGGCCTGATCGCAACCCGCCGGGCAGCAGCCATCACCCGACACGCAGCTGCGGATCGGGCTGATCTCGCAGAGCGCATCGCAGCTCTCAACCGCACCGACGTACTTCGCGACGAGACACGCGTTCGTGCTCGTGCATGCGGCTTCGCTCGCGCAAGTCTCCGCCGGATCGCACATCTCACCCGGCTCGAGCTGATTGTTTCCACAACGTGACGGACAGTCATTGTCCGCGAAGTAGTCCGTGTCAGGGGGACAACATCCATCACCCGACGCCGCTTCATCCAACTCGATCACGACGCAATGCGCCTGACACCCTTCACCTTCGAGGACGTTACGCTGACAACCTTGCCCCCCGCTGCAGCCATCGGGACACGCACCAGGATTGCCGCGCGCGATCGCGGTGTCGCACTCTTCCCCTTCGGCGACGACACCATCACCGCAGCCGTGCGCTGCATCCGGTTCGTCTTCGGACGCATCAGGTTCAGACGCTGCGTCGGGCATGGCGGCGCGAGCGGTTCGTGCAGCACCGCGCGCCGATCGCGCTTCGACGAGATCGGGGTCGTATACTTTACAACTCGAGCAACACAGCACGCTTAGTAGAGCACAAACGCGTACGGCTCGATGCCGACAGCCAGATGGTTTTGTCACGAGGCTCCGAGTGTTTTTGCCCGCCGCTATCGGCGACGCATTCGGAAGCTAGATAAAGTGGTTGCGATGATTGCTCGATCGCTCGCGGTACTCAAGCTATCGGCAGAGGTGTGAATGAAACGTTCAACACGAATCAATCATCGGGATTCGCCGTGTAGCACATTCGTCTTACATCGCGGCACTTATTCGTGTCAGCCCCGCTCACACACTGTGATGCGAAAGCCAGGCATCGCAAGCGAACGCAACACGATTGCAATGCGATCGTTTCAGATCTGCATGCGTGACTTGCGCGCACACCATGCGCGCGATCACCGACCAGGCAATGCTAGTTCTGGAGGACCCGCATCGTAGGGCTCGGGCGGTGGCGGCGCGATGTCGTCTGCGTGAGGAACGATCGCGAACAGCCGCATTCGCACGCCCGGGCTACTACTGACCGTGAGCTTGCGCGAACCACGCGCGTCCGGCAGCGCAATCGCGATCGAGTTGTCGCCGGCTCGTAACCGCATCCGTTCCCCATCGAGCTCGAGGAACTCGCCGCTGCTGGCTGCACTCACGTCGGCGATGAATCGCGACGGACCGCGCGGCGAGAGACCCGACCGCAGCTCGATTCGCGCTCCGTTCTCACCCGCCGGCCCCGTCCCCGGCCGGCACCCGACTTCAGATTCGGTGCACTCCCATGCGCCGCGCAAGACTTCACGCGCGCGAATGCCGCTCTTGGCTGCGTGCTCGTCGAAGACGCGCCGCAAGTCGAACAGAAATCCATGTGCGCCGGTGAACGGCCCCGCGAGCGTGAGCCACAAGTCGAGCCCGCCTGGAACTCCCGTCTCCGTGCCGAGCATTCGCACCAACAAGCTCCGCGTCCTCGAATCGCCGAGCCTCGAGAGTGCCTTCGCTTCGGCCGCGCGCGCTTCGGGATAACGCTCCGATTCGAGCGCAGACGCGAGCGCGTCTTGCGCGAGCCGACCGCCGAGCTCCCCGAGCGTAGTCGCGATCGCAGGCCGCAAACGCACGTCGTCCATCAGGTCGATCAGCGCCAGCACCGTTCGCCGATCGCGCCGCACACCGAGTGCGCGCATCGCCCGCTCGCGTTCCGCTTCACTCGCAGTCGTGTCTTCGACCCATTGCAACAGTACTTCGCGCACCGACTCCGGATCTTCGAGCGCGAGTGCGAGCGCGGCCCGCCGAATCAGATCGAGCTGGTCCGAGCCGGCATCTTGCGCAGTCTCGAAGAGCTGCTGAACCAGCGCGTGCGCCGACACATCGCCGAGCGCGAGGCTCGCGATCGCAGCTTCGGCGCGCACGTCGGTGTCGGTATCTTGCGTGCGCAGCGAGCGCAACAAGCTCTTCGCTTGCACCACTCCGAGCGAAGCCGTTGCACGCGCCGCCTCTGCCCGAACATCGGCGCGTGCATCCGCGAGCAGCGGTAACAGCGACGGGCCGGCAGACACGTCGCCCAGCCGCGCCCGCGCGAGGGCGTCTGGCCAACCGCCGCCGCCCTGCAGCGCCATCGCTTCGAAGTTCGGCAACGACGCCATCAAACCGCTCAGCTCGCGATACAAATCCGCGAGGATCTGCGGTTGCTCCGCGCTGCGATCGCGACGCTCTGCTGGATCCTGCTCCAGATCGAACAAGCGGCACTGGTCGCTCGCGGTCTCGCAGATCGCCTTCCAACGGCCATCGGTCCACATGCGTTGCTCGTCAGTCGAAGCAAACGCGCGCAAGCTCTTCGGAGGCTCGGTGCCCGCGAGCACACCCGTGAGGTCGTCCCCGAGCATGCGCGCGTCACGTGGGATCCGCAGCGCAGACAGCACCGTCGGTGCGACGTCCACGAGCTCG
>DASRXR010001005.1:0-9937 GCA_035687405.1 Polyangiales bacterium | reverse complement strand
GGAGAGGTTTGGGTGTGTTGAGCCGCTGCGCGCTCGTGCTTTGGGTCCGTGGGGAGTGCGCGTGGGCGGGATCCAGCGGGGTTACGTGCTGCGCGAGCTGAGCGCGCGGGACGCTGGCTAAGGCATGTTGATGGTGCGCAGTCCGCCCCGGGCATGCCAGGAATTTTGAAACGGACCTTGCCCGAGCGAAGGGGCGTGGGCGCAGTGGGCGTGGGTTGGGGATCACTTCGGATGTTGCGGCGTTCGGGTGGCGGGCGCGCGACGCTTTGCGCGTCGATGCGATCGGCGAGCCTTGCGCGCAAGCCGCGGCCGATACTTGCTCACTGCTCAAGGGGTGCGGCTGCAGCTGATGGCGTCGGAGGCGGGAGCGAGGCGGCTAAGGGGGGATGCGATCGTGTGCTGGCGTTTTCGGCTCCCCCCTTCGAATGCTGCGGCGTTCGGGAGGCGGGCGCGCAAAGCCGCGGCACTTCGCGCCTCACTGCGCCCCTGCTTCATCGGCGTGGTTGAAGCTATCGGCGTCAGACGCGGGAGAGAGAGCTGATAAGCGGGACGCGATGGGATGCCGGCGTTCTCGGCTTCCCTTGAATGGTGCGGGGTTTGGGGGGCGGGCGCGCAGAGCCTCGCGCTTCGCGCCTCGATGGGTCCCATTTCATCGGCGAGTCATCCCTTCCGCGGTTTTCTGTT
The DNA here is from genome assembly GCA_035687405.1 of Polyangiales bacterium. Lineage (GTDB taxonomy): Bacteria > Myxococcota_A > Polyangia > Polyangiales > JAFGIB01 > JADGRF01. The sequence goes on along the minus strand of DASRXR010001005.1, from coordinate 9,253 downwards.
GTCGCGTGCTCATCTCCTTGTGCGTGTATCGATTTTGTTATGTTCGCTTCGCTCGTTCGCTCGTTCGCTCGCTCGCTCGTTCGCGACGCGCGACAGCGTTCATCCTCGCCGCCTTGTCTTGGTTATCGGCCTCTGACGATCCGAGTTGTGTCCCTTTTTGCGTTAGTTTTTTTGAGATAGTGCTTGGCGGTTTTTGGCACATCGTCGGTGCGAGGCTGTCGCTCGACTCGGCAATCACGCTCGCTCGGCCGAGGTTCGCTCGTAAGCTCGCGGAATCGAATTTTTGATTCGCGACGCGCGCCACATCGAGAACGTGGTGCTACTGCACGATGCGAGGCTCGAAAATCTGCATGCTATACGATCGCCAGTTTAACTGGGGGTATGTGATGCAGGTAGAAGAATTGGAGAACGCAAAGCGACTGAGTGACAAGGCGCTCATCGCTCAACTGACGTGTTGCGTGAAGGAGGACCGAGACGTGACCGCTCGATTGCTCGTTCATCTCGGTGAAGTCGACGCTCGCGGGCTGTTCCGCGATCTCGGATTCGGCTCGATGTTCGACTACGCAGTTCAAGCACTGCACATGCTGAGGCCGAGGCGTGGCTCCGGATTCGAGCCGCACGACTGGGGCGCGAGTTCCCAACCGCACTCGCAATGGTCGCGCGAGGCGAGTTGCACATGACCGCACTGAAGTTGCTCGCACCGGTGCTGACGCCTTCCAACATCGAGCTTCTCGACCAAGCACGCTTCAAGTCGAAGCTCGAGATTCAGATGTTGATCGCAAAGCACTTTCCGCAGCCCGATGTGCCAAGCGCAATCCGAAAACTGCCCACTCCCAAACCGCCACGCGCTTCGGCAGCGGCGCCAGCACCTGCTTTAGCACTAACGGCGGCACCGGTAGCGCGAAGCGCTGCTTCTTTCGCTCTGCGATCAAAAGTGCGAGCGCACGTTCGAGGATGCTGGGTAAGTCACCGGTCGGCAGTTGATTGCGGAACAGGTCTCGAGCCTCGCTGAACATGTCGACCAAACTCTGACTCGCCGTGAACTGCACTTTGTAGCGCCCTTCCCGGAGCGGAACGATCGAGCTTGGATCGGGCGCGCATGGCAGTGACGGCCCGCCGAACGCCATCACGTGCGATCCTCGCACGGGGTCAACCGGCCTAACATCGCTCTGGACTGGCGCCGTAGTGGCGGGCACGGAGTCAGTCGGCGATGCCCCGCCTTGGACCGGAACCGTAGCCGAGGGCATCGCCTGTTCGGACGAGTGTGCAGCCGCGGCCTGCGCGGCCGGGAGCATGCCGGCTCGACGTCCGAGCCTTTCGCTGCACGGGATGGATGCGTTGTGCTGCTTGCGAGCTGCACCTAGTGAGCCGCCGCGAATGTTGATGCCGGTGCGGAGCCAGCAAGCCTCGGGTGCCGCGGCTCTCCGAGCCTGACACCGCCGTGGACAAAGCTGGCGCTAGCACGCCCGCCGTTCACGCTGAACGTCAAACGTCAAAACCGAATACCCAGCACATCGCGGACGCATTTTCTCAGACGCCCACGGACGAAACCCGCCCCACCTCACCGATGGTGCGCGCCGAACGTCAGCCTTCAAAACCGAATGGCCGGCACATCGCTTACGCACTGCGTCGCCAAGTCTACGCGCGAGATGAAGGACGTTGTCGCTTCGTGAGTCGCGATGGCACGCGATGTCGCGCACGGGGCAATCTCGAGTTTCATCACATCGTTCCATTTGCACGCGGCGGCGAGGCGACCCTCGACAACATCTGCCTCATGTGCCGCTCACACAATGCACTGGTCGCGAACGCACTACGGTCGCGAGTACGTCAAGCAACGCATCGCGGATCGGAGCGCTGCGCCAAACGTGGGATTGCAACACAGTGGCCCTTGCCACGGGACGGAGCGGCCCCACGCGCCCCATGCATTTCCATCGGAAAAACCGGTAATTACTCCTACAATTGCACTGGGTCCAGACCCAGCGTGAGCGGAGCGTAGTGCCGCCAATGCTGGCTCGGTGAGTCGACGGCAAGGGAGGGCGGCGTGCTCATCAACAACACACACATGGCTTGTCGAACGAATGCGCGCGAACCTTCACTGCAGCACCCGAGTGTCTTCCGCGCCGCCGCCGCGCGAGGAGTTCACGATTGAGTTTCGATGACCGTCCCAAGAATCTCGCGGGCCGTTGCGCATATGAGCGAGCGCATCGCAGGCGGCGGGCACTCAAAAGGACGGCGCGACCAAAGAAATCGAGATCGAGTCGGTCGATCTCAGCCTCAACGCAGACGGTGATCACGCCGCTCAGAATGTGATCCATTCGCCGCTCGACATCGACCCGCTCCATTCGCGCAGCAGGCCAGGTAGAAGGGCAAGAAAGCATTGAAGGGAAGAGACAGACGAGAGAGACCGAGGCGGATCAATCACCGCCGGCGAATGATTTGTCAGACTCCACCGCTGAAGCGGCGGCCCAATGGGTTGATCCACTGCACTGGTTTCCTGCGAACCCCTGTAGAGCTAGCAAGCTGCTCGAGCGCTTTCGAGGAGCTTCTGATGTTCGCGGCCCCGATCTCTCGCCGCCGCTTGCCACTAGACCGCTTCGAGATCGACCCGCGCGATGGATATCATCTGCTTCTCGAGCATCGCAGCCGGTCCATGCGCCAGCAGCCAGTTTCGTAGCCCGCAAACCCATTGGTTCTCGAGGCGACTGACTTGAGCGTTTCGACGCGCAATAGCGACGATTCGCGTCGTGCGCGGGATCCGCAACGCTTCGTAACGACGTAACCCCGCTTGGAGATCAGCCGCGCTCGTGAGGCAACGGCCGAGCACGACCGCGTCCTCGAGAGCCTGCGCCGCACCTTGTCCCGCGTGGGGGAGCATCGGATGCGCAGCATCGCCGAGCAAAGTGATGCGTCCTTCGCCCCAGGCGCGAAGCGGCGCACGATCGAACAAGTCATCCCGATGCACATCGGCAGGTTCGGTGGCTTCGATCAACGAGACCAACGCAGCATCGAACGCATGGCCGATCACGAGCGCAGCCGACTTGGGTTCGAGCTCCGTATGCGCAGCCGCTCGTTTGACCGACAAATACCAATAGACCGAATCCTGACCCGCACGCGCTACGCCAGCTTCCATACCAATTCCGAAGTACTGACAACCAGTGTTGGTCCACGTCGTATTGCGACCAACACCGCGATAGGCGACTAACCCGCTCGGGTGAACGAGGTCGCGGTGGAGTTTCGCACGCACAATCGAATGGAGCCCGTCCGCAGCTACCAGCAGCGCACCAGGGACACGCTCACCGCCTTCGAGCTCTACCTCGACTCCATTCGCAGACTGCTCGAACCCGACGACGCGCGCGGCCGTCCTCACATCCGCGTCAGAGAGCGCGTCGAGCAGGGCTCCATGCAATACCTGACGCAGCGCGCACACAGAGTCCTCCCCGGTCGTACGACGGATCGCATCCATGCTGACCCGCTTGAGCACGCGCCCATTCGCCGCACGAAGCTCGCCCTCACGCCCGACCTCCGACTGCTCGATGACCCGGTCCGCGACCCCGAGCATGCGCAACGCACGAACGGCATTCGGCGCGAGGAGTAAACCAAAACCCGACTCGCGCAGCGAGCCGGCGCGCTCGAAGAGGGTAACCCGATAGCCGGCGCGTTCGAGCGCGATCCCAGCCGCGAGCCCACCGATTCCGGCTCCGATGATCAATGCGCGGGGTCGATCCGTGGATGTCATGTGTTGGTGCTCTAGGGATGCTCGTGGCTGGGCGCAAATCCACGAAATTGGTCACTGGCGCCGAGGTTTTCTCCTGCTACCACACGAAGCCCATGACAGGCCGATTTGTTCCCAGCATTTACGCGATCGACTTCGGCACCACGAACTCGCTGCTCGCTGCCGCAAATGCGGAGGAGATTCACGCTCCAATCGCACTCGAACCCGAAGCCCGCGACGCGAGCATCCTTCGCAGCGTCTTGTATTTCCCGACCGCGCAGCACTGCTTCTACGGAGCACGCGCAATTAGCGAGTACACGGCGGCAGGCGGGCAAGGGCGGCTGATCCGCTCGATCAAAAAGCACCTGCCAAGCCGCAGCTTCATCGGAACACACATCGACGAACGGCCGATGAATCTAGAAGACCTGATCGGCACGTTTCTCGGCGAGATGCGGTCGCGCGCGAACGCGTACTTCCAGACGGACGTGACCCGCGTGCTGCTCGGCCGGCCCGCGCGCTTCGCTGCGGACGACGCGGATGATTTGCGCGCGCAGTATCGGCTCGAACGTTCCGCTCGCAGCGCAGGTTTCACCGAGATCAGCTTTTGTCCGGAGCCCGTGGCGGCCGCACGGGAGTTTCGAAGCACACTTCGCGAAAAGAAGGTCGTGCTGGTCGGCGATTTCGGCGGAGGCACATCCGACTTTACAGTGCTGCAGATGCACGACGGCCCGTTCGACGCACGAGACGTCCTGTCGATCGGTGGCGTATCTGTCGCAGGCGATGCATTCGATTCAGCGCTGATGCGGCGACACATCGGCAAGCACTTCGGCACAGAGGTGAAGTACAAGGTTCCGTTCGGGAACAACGTGCTCACGATGCCGCCCGCACTCATGGAGAAGATTTGCACGCCCGCCGATGCGTCGCTGCTGCAGACCGCCGATGCGATGACGTTCTTGCGGAACTTGAAGGACTGGTCGCTGGGCGATTCTGATCAGCGCGCGATCGAACAACTTCTCACGTTTGTCGAAGACCGCCTGGGCTTTCAGGTCTTCGAATCGATCGAGCAGACGAAACGTGCGCTGTCCGAGTCGGAGCGAGCAACTTTTCACTACGAATATCCGACGATCGAAGTGGATGAGGTCATCGAGCGGCGTGGCTTCGAGCAAAGCAGCGCACCTGCAACAGAAGCGATCGTGAGAGAGCTCGATGCGACCTTGCAACGAGCGGCGCTCACGCCGGAGCAGGTCGACATCGTGTGCTGCACCGGTGGTACGGCGCGTTTACCAGCGGTGGAGAACGCGCTGGCAACGCGTTTCGGTGCAGCAAAGCTCACGCAGTTTCAAAACTTCCACTCGGTGATTCTAGGCTTGACCGAGCAGGCGCGAGCAACGGTCGCTGCCGCCTGAGCCGGCTCAGTAGTCTACGAAATCCAAGTGGAAGCGCCGCAACGTCGCTGCGGCCAAACGCAACAGCAACGTGCGAGGGGCGGCCGACTCGAAGGGATCGATCACGAACCACCGGGGTTTAAGGGTCGCAGAACGCGCCCACGGGCGCTGCGCTGCATTCGAAACAACCGAGGTCCGTGATCGATCGACTTGGCTCATGGTGAGTCTCACGAATGCTGAGTGCCGTTTACCGTCGGCGAAAGCCGCGAGAAGAAAGCGCGATAGTGTTGCAGACACACGCGAAGCTCTTCCGTCGAGACGTCGTTGCCCTTGGACCACTCCGACTCGAGGTCGTTGCGCTCCTTCGTGAACGCATCGACGATCCGCTGCACGGTTTCACCCACGAGCTCGTGCGCCTCACCCACGGCCTTGCGTGGATCATCCACGAACTCGGCCTGGATGCGTTGCCAACGCTCGGTGGCTTCCGGGCCGCCCTCGTCGGCGTGCGGGGTCCCAAAGCCTGCGTTCGGAACGCGCTGGCCTTCCACCGGCGCTGCGCTTTGGTCCACGCGCTTTGTTTCGGTCACGCCAGGCGCGGCAGGCGTGATGAGTGGCGTCGTGGTCTCGCCGACCTCGCTGACCTCTTCAACCTCTTCACCGCGCGTGTCGATCACGTCTTCATCGCGGACTTCGCGATAGCCTCGATCGTTGCGCTCGCGCTCCTGCTCAGTCATCTGGAGCTCCTCGCGCTTCATTCGCTCATCGTCAGAATAGGTTTGATTCTGGGTGGTCATGCGTACGCCTCCTGCGATTTTCTGTCTGCGTGCTTCGGTTCTTCCAACAGATCCGCGAACAGGGCTCGGTAGTGCACGAACGCCTGCCGCAGCTCTTCCGTATTCGCGCGACCCTCACGGTTTGCTTCCGCGAGCATGTTCGCCGCGCGATAGTGTTCGACGGAGCCCGCGTGCTCGACCGAGAGGTCCGCGACGCGCTGGTCCGCGTCGCTCTTCGAGTAACCCCGCGCGAGCATCACTTGTAGGATCAGCTCGTCGGCGGCAGTCACTGCGCCGGAGGGGTCATCGACGAAACGCGCCTGCACGTTGCGCCAGTCCGATGAGAACTGCGTGCGATCTGTCTCGTTGAGCTGGCGCAGCTTTTGGCCATGAACGCGGCGCTCGCGCGCTGCGAGCTCCTTTTCAGCCTTCGCTTCGCTGCCGTACTGTTGCACGGCGCGGTCGTATTCCGGACCAAAGCGACGCTTGAGGCTGGCGTGGCGCCTCTTCCCGGAGCGCGATGAAATCAACACCACCGCGGCAACGGCGAGGACCGCTAATACCGCGATGACGGCGATCCATTGATCTGATGTGAGCATGACCGTCTCTTCCTTTCCTGCGAACTGCACAGGTAGAAAAGCAAGCGATGTACCAAGCGCGGAAAACGCACGGATACGCGGGAGAAGCAGTCGTGGATCGGTCGGGTCTGCTCAAACACGCCCCGGATTCACCGCGATGTGGCGGATCCGACGTGCTGCAGAAGACAAAACTGCGCGTGCGTTTTAAGCATGTGCCGCACTTTGTCGCGGACCGTGTTGCTTACGTACTGGGACGCGAGCGGTCAGCATCATCAACCCGACGCGCGCTGACTTCCGCGAACAAGGCGATTCGTCCAACGAGACTATCCGCGATTAGGTACCTGTTCGGCACCGCGCAGAACCGAACCCAGCACTCCGACGCCTGATTCCCGGACAGTGAGTTGAGATGTCTAGTGCCCGTTCGCTGAAGCCGATCGCAATCGCCTGTCTGGTGGTGCTCGGCGTCGCGCTGCTCGCGGTCGCGTTTGGAGTAAAGCCATTGCCGGACAACACTCAGCGCCGGTACGAAACCGCCGTGCCAGCAGGCACGAACGCGCCGCTCGATCGCTATTTCGCCCGGACTGTCGAAGAGCACCCGCAGGCGTCCGGGTTTAGTTTGGTTGCAGATGGCGTCCAGGCTTTCGCCTTGCGCGCGCTTACTGCGCAGCATGCCGAGCGCAGCCTCGACGTGCAGTATTACATCTGGAACTCCGACGTCACTGGCATCCTGCTGATCCGCGAGCTGATCAACGCAGCGGACCGTGGTGTGCACGTGCGGCTGTTGCTCGATGATCTCGACGCGCGCGCCAAGAACTTCGCGCTCACCGCGATCGACGCGCATCCAAACATCGAGGTCCGCATCTACAATCCCTTCGCCAGCCGCGAGGGCGTCGCCGGCAAGGTCATCGAGGCATTGGCGAGCTTTTCGCGCATCAACGGACGCATGCACAACAAGGCTTGGATCGCCGACAATCGCATCGCGATCGCCGGCGGGCGCAACGTAGGCGACGAGTATTTCACCGCGAGCGAACGCCTGAACTTTCTCGACCTCGACTTCGCCATGATCGGCCCCGCGGTCGGCGAAATGAGCGCCGCCTTCGACAGCTACTGGAACTCCGATGCAGTGTGGCCGATCGCGACGCTCAACCCCGAGAATGACGACCCGGAGCGCTTCGCCGCCTTGCGCGTTTCGGCCCAAGCTCGATTCGAGCATGCCGAGCAGTCGACCTACGGGCGGGCGCTCGCGAGCAGCGGCGCACTGCAACGCATCGCCGCGGAGCCCGGGGAGATCCATTGGTCGAATCGATGGCAGGTGCTCTCGGACGATCCAATGAAAGGACAGCTGGAACACGTCCGGCTCTCGCGCTCGGCGGTGCTGCGCGGCCTCAGCGCCGCAATCGAGCGAGCCCATCACGAGGTCGAGCTGATCTCGGCGTATTTCGTGCCAGGCGAGTATGGGACCGAGGTGCTGACCGGTCTCGCGCGTGCGGGCGCGAAGGTCTCGATCCTCACGAACTCACTCGCCGCGACCGACGTCGCGGCCGCGCATGCCGGTTACGCGAACTATCGGGACGCGTTGATCGCCGGTGGAGCTTCGTTGTGGGAGCTCAAGCCGGATCCCATGTCTGGATCGCACAGCCTGAGCGCGTTCGGTTCGTCCGGAGCCAGCCTTCACACCAAGGCCGTGACGATCGATCGGCAGTCCTTGTTCGTCGGCTCGTTCAATCTCGATCCGCGTTCAGTCTCGCTCAACTGCGAACAAGGTGTGTTGGTCGAGCATGCGGAGCTCGCAACTCAAAGTCTGCAGCTGTTGGAGCGCGTGCGAGCGAGCGCCTGGCGCGTGAACCACGGATCGGGCGGACGACTCGAGTGGAGCGATGGGCACCAAACAGTCGAGCGCGAGCCCGGGGCTAGCTTATCGAGGCGCACGCTCGCGCGGGTCTTGCGCTGGCTACCGATAGAGTCACAACTCTAGCAGAGTCACAACTAGCCCTCGAAAGCTGTGGCACACGTCAGCGATCAGTGGCGTGGCACTGACGTGAAACGAGGCGCTTTGGCGAACTGATGCTGCGCCTGAAGCAGCAGCGGTCTGCGGCATGCTTAGTGCATTTTTCAACCGACATGACACATCGGTCGTTCTTCGTCGTAGCGACGCTCGCTAGCTTCGGATCCTTCTTCTCCCAGGCTCACGCGCAGCAAGGCGATGGCACGAACGTCGCGATCTCCGCCCACGTCTTCAAGCCGAATAAAGTTGCGCCAACACCTGAGAGGCTCGCGCAGATTCGCGCACCGAAGGGCTTCAAGGTGCAACCGTTTGCAACCGGCCTCAAGAACGTGCGCGTATTGGCAGTTGCACCGGACGGCAGCGTCTACGTCAGCCGCCGTGATCAAGGTGATGTGCTCCTGCTGCGCGACGGCAACGGCGACGGGCGCGCTGACGGAAACCCGATCGTCGTCGCAAATCGCCCCGGCGCGCATGGCCTCGCGATCCACGACGGCAAGCTCTTCCTGATCACCGTCAAAGAGGTCTTCGTCTCGGAGATTAAACCGAACGGAACTCTCGCGGGACTACGCATGATCATCGGCGACTTGCCCGACAGTGGCCAACACGGCAATCGCACGATCGCATTCGGCCCCGACGGCATGCTGTACATCAGCGCCGGTTCGACGTGCAACGCATGCAACGAGAGTAACCCGGAGAGCGCGACGCTCTTGCGCGCTTCGGCGGACGGCAAGAGCCGCACGATCTTCGCGACCGGACTTCGCAACATGATCGGTTTCGACTGGAGCCCCGCGACCAACGAG
>DASRXR010001004.1:0-5898 GCA_035687405.1 Polyangiales bacterium | reverse complement strand
CAGAAGGCCGCAGTCCACTACATGTTGAGCGCTCGTAAAGAGCTTGCCGCATCTGACTACTTCGAGACGCCGACCGACGCGTCGGTCGCGAAATTCAAGGCTTGGATGGACAAATCCAAGGTCCATCCCAAGGTGACGTCGGCGGCGCCGGGTTTGTCCGATCATGGCCAGCAGCGAGCGGTCGACTTCGTCGTTCGCAAGGATGGCGAGATCATCGCAGGCACGGAATCCGTGACGATGGTTCCGAACTGGCGCGTGCCGGGTTGGGAGAAGAAGCTGATCGATATCGCGAACAAAGCCAGGCTCAAGGGTCCGCTGCCAGACCGTACGAGCCTTGGCATTGGTGGTTGCCGCACTGATCGCACAATCGAAACTCCCTCACGCCGCTGGTATGTTGCGCGCCCGCAGTGCCCGTTCCCGGGCAGCGTTCCGCGACGAACGATCGAGCCCAGACGCGAGTCACGGCGCCGCGCGACTCCGCGCGTCATGCTCCGCGCGTATGCCGCTGCGAGCTGCGAGGACCACGCGCTGCCGCTGTGGCTCAAAGACCTTGTCGCTTGCGGTACCGAATGGTTGCGCGACGTACGATCGGGAGGAACGGAGCTCACGGCGCCGGTCTGGTGGACGTAGACAGACGACTCGAACTGTTGGTATCCGCCGATGCCGTGGAGGAACCGGCAGTAGGCGCTTTCAACCCTCGGAAAGCTGTCGCTCTCGAAAGCCGGTTTCGGCTCAAATTCGCCCGAACACGCCGTCGCTGCGCGTGCGGGCGAAGCGTTGACCGATCGCCGCTCTCAATGGGTTGAGGACGAAACTCTACGCGCGCAGCGGACGGTAACGCGCCATCGCGGCCCGAGCTCGGGAGTCGGGACGGGGTGCACCTACGGGAAGGGCTTCCCCATAATTCCCACTAGGATTACGCCACCGAGCCATAGCGCGAAATTTGCGACGCTGTACATGATCGCAAACGGTATAGGACTCTTCAGCCCGGGATAGTTGGCTCGCACGTAGCTACGACCCACGAGGTACGTGTAGATCGGCATCATGAGCGGCGAGCCAATCACTGCCCACATCACTACCATCCAAGTTTGCGCGACCCACTCCGCGTTGTGGCGCGCGTTCAGCGATACCAGCACAAGAGCCATGAAGAGCACGATGCTGGTGACGCCAGGAAGGAGCGCGAGCACGTGCCATCGCCATCGGATGCGACTCGTCATCAGGCGTTGGAAGTTTGGTCGACCTTACCGCCGAAAAAGCCGAGCCGGTTCACGTGCGGAGACGCCCAAGCCCAGACCTCAGTTGCGCATCTCTTGTCTTGCGCATAGCTGATGTTCGATGGTGTCGGCTCTAGATACTCGGTGATCAGGTCGGTGCTCTTCGCACCCTGCGGGGCCAAGTTGGGCACACCTCCGAGCGCTCCGTGCGTTCCCCAGAAAAAGGCTTGATTCGTCCGAGTGGGTGCATGCCAGATCGTCCCGCTACTGCCGAAGGTGCCCCGGCTATTGGCCTGCGGATGGCGACGAGCGTGCACGAGACGCAACACGTTTCGGGGGATCTCCGAACTATTGACGGCGAGCGAGCGGTCGACCGCGTCGAATAGGACTATCCCGTCGACGTTCACACCTTTCTCTGAGAGTCGCTGGGCAACGCCAATGACGCCAGCACCACCACGACTGTAGCCGGTCAAGTAGATCTTGCACTTCGGTTGAGCCGCCACGCTGAGGTTGATGAAGGTATATCCCGCATCGACGATCAGACCCATATCGAAGCCCTCGTACCACGGGCCTTGTATGTACTTTTTCAAACGAGCGGGGCTTCGGTTGACGATGTACCGGACGAAGGACGTCGCCATCTCGCGCTTGTAGTCCGATTTACTGATCACGCCGGTGCCATCAATACCGAGAATAATCGCGTCCAAGCCGAGCCCCCCTTGTGCGTGTACGCCCGTACGATATGGCGTTCGGTCATCGATGCCAACGTTCTCGCGACCGGCGCGCAGCCTACGGCGCGTTGTTTTGCCGAATCGAGATTCGTGGACTTTCTGTGACGCGTCTTTCCGAAACACTATCGCTATCGGCCGCTCATGCGTGCGGCCGATTCTCGGCAGGCTTGCAACGACTTGGCGCGACGTTGTTCGCGTCGTAACTGGTACCCGTCGCCACGTGTGCAGTTCGGCTCGCAATGCTGTTTCGTTCGCGCTCGACGTACCACAGATGTTCGCGCGCAGTGGAGGCCACCCGAGTCTCTAGTCTGGATCGCGCACCTTCAAAAAAATGACGCCTAAGCGTCGCGCGGGACTGCGATAACGAGTAGCCGTTCGATCAGCTGTCCTCGCATCTGTTCTACGTCTTCGAGCGTGACTCCGAGCGGGAGTGGGATGCTCGGCCCGAGTCGCCACTGCGACAGCGCCCAGGCCAGGGTCGCGGGATCGGCAGCGGCGTCTTTAGTCTGTGCGTCGGTAAGCCCGGCGTCGAGCGTGTACCCTCGATCGAACAGGGCGAACAGGTCAACCAGATCTCGTGGCGCGGTTCGCCCTAACAACGCCGTAATCTTATTAGCTGCGATCTCGCGCTCAGAATCGAGGTGCACTCTCCCGTGCAACACCTTGTCCGCGAACAGTTGCGGCGCTCGGTCGATGACCAGATCTACCAGCGTCACATCTGCGGCACGTTGCACGGCGAAGCGACGAAACTCAGTCGCCTCCTGTACAGCCTCGATCGTTCCTCCGATAGCTGATGCTGCGCGTCGCAGGCGCTGCACTGCGAGCTCCATCGACTCGACAGCGGGACTGAACAGATCGAGATCGTCCGTAAAACGATGACCGAGGTAGAGCCAGCGAGAGCGCCACCGCCGGTGAGGAAGAACGACGACTCGTTGAGAATGCGTCAACGAGCTCGTGCTGAAGCGCGCTGAGCTTAGACGAGACCACGCTGTTTCCAGCCTTCGATCAAAAAGCGCCACTTCTCGCGCCAGCGGCCCAGGTGCGGTTCGATCAGTGGCCAGCGTGGCATGACATCACGGCGTAGCGATACGTACTTCCAGACGTCGTCGTAGCGGGCTTCGCGCATGATCTTCGCGATCCAGAAGACCTTGTCGTCTTCGTTGCCTTCGGCGAGCGCGTGCCGAACTGCGGCGTTCGTCACTGGAGCATCCCAGTTGAAGTAGGGCACCGCGTCCGGGCGTTCGAGGTCCATGCCGATCTGGCCCGTTCCAAGATCTTAGCAGGACGATCGGCAATCGATACGAGGTGGGCTGGGCGTTCCTCGTAGCAGAGCGGGTTCCCGTCGATCGCTCTGCCGGCGCAGGTTGCGCCGCGCCGACGCTTCCGAGGCCAACCATTCTCCAACCACTTGCCCGTGATTCTGCGTGAGCGAGTGGGCGTCTGTTATCGTAGGTTGTTGAAACGGTACAATTCGCGGGTGGTTCCAACCCCATCGGCAGATTTGCCAAGGTTGACGTCGAGGGTTCGAATCCCTTCTCCAGCTCTACGATAAGATAAGTCGTTTCCGTGTGTTGCGTGTGTCATGGCACACGCGCTGGAGCGCGAACGAGGCGGATCAATCACTTCGCGTTCTGCTAGGTCAGGGCCCGAGCGATGCCGAGCGATGTGAGGCGTGCGCAGAGCGGGCGGGTCGCCAGGCCGACCGTCGTGCACTGCTTGGTCAACGACTGCCCAGTGACCGGTGATGGAAACGCGATTCGCTACAGCGCGCCCGCAGCGGATAGCTGCCGCATGCGCATCGTGCCTTCAGCGACGGTCACGACTGCACCCGACTGTAGGTCAGAAACGGCGAGCGTGAGAGCCGCCTCAATCGCAGCAACCAAGGCCGACCGCGTCGGTATCCGGAGTCGCACGACGATCACCGACGGTGCCTTCTGTCCGCTTCGCACAAGAAGCCGACCAAAGTCCAGATCGTGCGTCACGATGACTGCTCCCGTCTTACGCGCGCACTCGACAATCCTCTCGTCGGACGCGTCCGCAAGTCCAAGCTCATTGAGATGAACGGCGACGATCCCAACCGTCGTCAGCGTCGCGACGATCGATGGCGGGAGATTGGCGTCAAGCAACAGCGATTGCGGTCGAGACGGCACATGGAGTTCGTTGCCGGTTCGTGTTCCGCGCTCGTGTTCTTGCCGCATGCTCCGAATCGTGATGGGTCAGCCAGTACTCCGCATCCGCCGCGACGGGTGTCGTCACGGCTGTTGCCTTCGCCGACGCTTTGTGTCCGCGCGGCGCATCACCTTGCGGATGCATTCCATCTCGGCTTGGATCACGGCTTCCGGAGTTGGTCCGGACCGCCGCTCGGCCAACTTTCAGCTAGTAACGAGAGCAACGCGCGGTCGCGGATCGTCACGTCGCGTGTTGTGCGACGGCCACGGTAAGTGCAACAGCGGGTCTCCTGCCATGGCGCGCACGTGACTTCGCTTCTAGTTACCGTTCGAGTGGAGCCGCTGAAGCGATCGGAGCTGCTGCGTCAGAGCTCGCACTTGGTGGCTGGAGCCGAGCGTGGCCGGCGAACTGAACGCTGGGTGATCGGCAATGAGCCTAGCAATCCCGGTGTTGCCTCCTGCTGCTGTACCCACATAGCTCACACGCCCGGGCGAGTGACACTCGGGGCATCTTTGAGGCGCTACGAAGCCATCAGGTCTCGCGAACGCATCGAGCACCTTGATCGCCGACACAAGATGTGGTCCCAACTCGCTGAGGATGACCGCGTTCGTCTCGTGAAAATCAGCTTCAGCAATCTCTGACACGATCGCAGCTAGGTCACCGTCTGTTAGTTTACGAGCTTTGTAGTGCTTCTGTTCGAGCTCAGCGATGATCGCCACACGCACGCGTGCCTTGAACTGACTCCCTGTTGTTTCCATTTCGCCGGGAGTTCCTGGAGAGCTCACAGGTACGCGTCGCCGTGGGGATTGTCTGATCACTTTGGTCCTGCAACCGGTAGCATGCGCACACGGATGGCCGAATCCTCGACCGTCACGATCGCGCCTAGCCGCAGGTCGTCCGACGCACGCGTCAGCGCTGTGTTGATCGCCTGCGCAAGCGTGGTTGGTTTCGGCTGTCGAAGTCGCAGCACGATCACGGACGGAGCCGTTTCGCCGGAAGCTGCGAGGATGCGGCTGAAGTCGAGATCGTGCGTAACCAGCAGATCTCCACGTGCACGGGCATGCTCAACGATCACTTCGTCAGCCGCGCTGCCAAGCCCGATCTCGCCGACATGAGCTGCGACAACGCCGCTGGCCGCGAGCCGTCCGACCAGCGAGGGTGGAAGGTTGGCGTCAAGCAGAAGCGGTTGCGTCACCGTTCACGCGACCTCGAGGACCTTGTCGCTCGCCGACCATGCAGCGTAGGCGAGCGCTTGTCGGATATCCTCTTCTTCGAGCTGAGTCCACTCCGCCAAGATCTCGGCGTGCGTCAGGCCAGCGGCTAAATAATTGACGAGCGACTCAACCGGAATCCGCAAGCCACGGATGCACGCCTTGCCGTTGCACTTTTCGGGGTCGAAAGTAATCCGGTCCAGGTTTGGGTGACGTCGCTCCACACATTCAGCCTAACCGACGCTCCCACCAGCCGCCAATAGGTGGACGCCGCGCCGGCCAGTGCCTGCGCGCCCGCTCGTATGCTGTGTGAGCGAGCGTGCGAGTCCGTTCACGTAGGTGGCTGAAATGGTTGCGTTCTGGCCGAGCTCACGCCTTCCTCAGCAGACTTGCCAAGGTTGACGTGGAGGTTCGAATCCCTTCTCCCGCTCTAGATAGAGAGGCAAAGACAGCCGGTTAGGCGAGACCGTGGCTGGCTTTTTTGTCTGGAGCAGCGGTGACCCGGGCCGGACCCATGCACTGCGCTCGGCAGCCCGCATTCAGGCAGGGCTTCATTCGCGCGCTTTGTCCTCCGCG
>DASRXR010001003.1:0-7668 GCA_035687405.1 Polyangiales bacterium | reverse complement strand
CGAACACTACGCCGTGGTGGTCCGCGCCGGCCCATTCGTGTGATTCACAAACTGCATTCGGTCGTGAACGAAACCCCACCGTGTGGGCACAGACGCGCTGCAGGACCCAGCCCTCGGCCTTCAGCCTTTCAACCCACTCGGTGCAAATCATGCGCATTCTCCTAGTCTCCTCTTTCCTATTTCTGCTGTGCGCGTGCGGCGCTACGGTTTCGCCCTATGCCCGAGCCACGGCTGGCCGGATCGGCTGCCCCGCTTCGGAGATCGAGCTCGAGCAAATCGAGCGAGATCGTCGCGGGCCAGAGTCTTGGGTCGCTTATTGCGGACGCACCAGCTACGCGTGCTCGAGCAGTAGCGAGGTCGGAAACTCGCGCGCCCGAATCGTCTGCTCCGAGATCGGGCGTCCCGTGCGTTCGGCGTATTGGAGGCCTGCATCGCTCGCGAGGAGCGAGCATCGCGCCGACTAAACCAACACCCGACTAACTTCCCGACACCTTGACTCTGGCGCTGTGGAGAACATGTTGTTCTTTCAACAGCGAGCGGAGGTGTGGCCATGGGCTTTCTGGACCGATTGCTGGGCAGAACCGAAAATCCGAAGGAGACGCGCGCGCCAGAGTCTGCGGACGACCAGGCCATCGCGCGCTATCGGTACCTTCTTCGCACCGCACCACCAGACGCTGTCGAACAGGCGCACGCCGAAGCGTTCTCTCAGCTCACGCCTGCGCAGCGCCAGCAGCTCTTGGAAGAGCTAGGGCGTGACCTGCCCGCGAGTGAGCGCGGCGAAAGCTCGGATCCGCGAGCGCTCGCACGCATGGCTACGCGCGCGGAGCTCCGGCAGCCGGGTTTTCTCGAGCGTACGCTCGGGCCCCGGACAGGGATGGGTGGTATGGGCGGTGGGCTTGGGATGGGCGGTATGTTTGCGGGTAGTCTGTTGAGCTCGATCGCGGGCACGTTCATCGGAACCGCAATCGCGCATCAGTTTCTCGGCGGCTTCGACGAGCACGAGCAAAACGCAGGCGATGACAACGCCCATTCATCGCAAGACACGCAAGACACATCAGACGCACATTCCGCGTCGGACGCTCAAGACACGAACAACGACTACGCAGCGGCGGACGAAACGGACGTCGGTGGTGGTGATGACTTCGGCGGCGACGGCTTCGATGGCGGCGACTTCGACGTCTGACGATTGCTAAACGACCGCGAATCCTAGGCACTCCGTCCGCATCGCACGTGGAGCGGATCTTGCGTCACATCGAGCAGGCGATGAGACCCAAGTGACGGTGTCTAGGAGACGACTATGGACCTGCCTCGGCGTGTGGACCTGCCTCGGCGCATCTTGGTGCCGACCGATTTCAGCGAGACCGCGGACTACGCGCTCGAATATGCGGTCGCGCTCGCGGAGCGAATCGGCGCGCTCGTAGATGTGCTGCACGTGTACCCAACTCCCGTCGTACCTCCAGACATCGTCATCACGGTGAGCATGCTGGAGCACCTGGCTCGAGCGGGTGAGGAGAGCCTGCGCCGGAAGGTAGACCCGCTCCGAAACTCCGGGGTGATCGGTGACACGATGATCAAAGGCGGTGACGCGCGTGACGCGATCATCGAGACCGTGAACGCGCTGAATATCGACCTCGTCATCATGGGAACACATGGCAAGCGCGACTTCCGCGCGCTGTTCGGCAGCGTGACAGAAGGCGTACTCCGCAGCATCACGACACCCGTATTGGCTCTGAAGCCACGGCCCCTTCGCGCGACGTGAACTTGGCTGCGAGCCGGCTGGCACAGCCCATGCGTCCAACTCCGCGCGTGTGCCGAACGAAGGCTTTCCGACGTGAAGTGTTCGCTGGGCTGGGAGCGCTCGCGCTCTGCGGCGTAGCAACTCACGAGCTAGCAGCGACTGCGGGAGGAGCACTGATGTTCGAAAAATACCAATTGCGCAACGGTTTGGAGGTGATCCTCTCGCCGGATCACAGGCTGCCGATAGTCGCAGTCAACCTCTGGTACCACGTCGGTGCAGTGAACGAGCAACCCGGACGTAGCGGCTTCGCGCACCTCTTCGAGCACATGATGTTTCAAGGTTCGGCGCACATCGCCGAAGCGCAGCATCTTGCAATGCTCGAACAAGCGGGGGCGACCGACCTGAACGCGTCGACCGACTTCGATCGTACGAACTATTTTCAGACGGTACCGAGCAACTATCTCGAGCGCGTTCTGTGGGTCGAGAGCGACCGCATGGGCTTTCTGGTGCAAGCGCTGACGCCTGGGAAGTTCCACTTGCAGCGTGAGGTAGTGCAAAACGAGCGCCGGCAGCGCGTCGAGGGCACGCCGTACGGACTCGCAGAAGAGCGAGCCTGGCAAGCGCTGTTCCCGAGGCCGCATCCGTACTTCGGCGACGTGATCGGCTCGAGCGAGGATCTGGAAGCGGCGACACTCGAAGATGTCCGGAAGTTCTTTCAGATCTATTACACACCGTCGAATGCCACGCTGGTCGTGGTGGGAGACTTCGAACCTCTCCGCGCGCGTCACGACATCGAAAAGTATTTTGGAAGCTTGCCGAGTCGCGAGCGTCCGAAAATCAATCAGCTCAAAGACGCCGAGATCGAATTGCCGAAGTCAGTGCGGCATAGATTGCGGCCGGGCACTTTACCGATGGTCTGGCTCGGCTGGCATTCTCCATCTGCACTCACGCACGAGGACGCAGCGGCGGATGTGCTGTCGACGGTGCTGAGCGCCGGCAAAGCCAGTCGCTTGTACCGGCGCCTATTGCACGACAAGGCTCTGGCGCAGAGTGTCTCCGCGCGGCAACAGAGTCTCGCCGCACAGTCGGCATTCGTGATCGAGGCGGTCGCTCGGCCGGGTGTCGCGCCCGAAAGACTGCTGAACGAGATCGATGCCGAGTTACAGGCGGTTCGCGACCAGTCGATTTCAATCGAGGAGCTGAATCGCGCGAAGGCACTCATCGAGACTAACATCGTCGCGAGCTTGCAAACGGTCTCGGGCCGCGCCGAACGCCTGCAGTATTACAATCAATACGCCGGCGATCCTGATTACCTGGAGAACGATCTCGCGCGCTTCGACGCGGTGACACCCGAGCAAGTCCAAGCGTTGGCGCGCGACGTGCTGGCACCTACCCGCCGCGTGACGTTGCTCGCCGCTTCCGATGCGCTCGCGCAAGTGCAAGCGAACACGCGAGCGCCGATTCAGGCGAGAGCGCGAGCAGGAGAATGAGCATGCGTCTACTCTCGAATGCGGTCCTGTCTTGGGTCTCGTTCGTAGTGCTCGGCTGCCTGAGCTCGCCGCAGCCGCGACCGCGCCAAGTGAACGCACCGATCAACGAAGCGTGGCGCGCGCAACCACCTCCCGTCGGTCCTCCGCCGGAGTTAGTCCTGCCGCAGTTCGAGCGTGCGACGTTGCCGAACGGGCTCACGATCCTGGTCAGCGAGCGTGGTGATGCCCAACCCGTCGTGACAGCGGAGCTCGTGTTCGGCGCCGGTAGCGCGGCGGATCCGGCTGCCGGAGCAGGCCTCGCGTCACTCACGTACGCGCTGCTGCAAGAGGGCGCCGGCAACTACGATGCGCTCGCCCTGGATGCCGCATTCGCGAGCTTGGGTGCGAGTCCCGAGCTCTCTGTGGATGCCGATGGCGCGACGCTCGGCGTAACTGTTCTTCGCGAGCACGCGGAAGCTGCACTTACACTTCTCGCCGATCTGGCGCAGCGCCCGACTCTCGATCGCGAGGGCTTCGATCGGCGCAAAGATCAACAACTCGCGAACATCGCACGGCGCTCGAGCGAACCGACCTTCGTCGGTCAGCAAGTGTTCCTCGCGCGCGCGTTCGGCCCAGAGCATCCATACGGGCACGGCACGCTCGGGACTCGCGCGAGTGTGACTCGTCTCCAGCGGGCGGACGCGCAGGAATTCTATGCGCGTGAGGTCGGGCCTTCGACATGCGCGCTCGTGTTCACAGGCGACGTCACGTTGCGTGAAGCAGTCGCTTGGGCGACGACGCCCTTCGGAGGTTGGACGAGCGAAGCACACCGTCCCGAGCCCCCGGGCATTCTCGAGCCGGCTTCGGCACAACCCATCCACGCGATCGAACAATCAGGTCTCAGTCAGACACTGCTGCTCGTGGGCAGGCCTGCACTTCCAGCTGGAGACCCGCGCGAGGCCGCGCTCCAAATTGCCACTGCCGCTCTGGGCGGCATGTTCAGCAGCCGGCTCAACCTCAACTTGCGAGAGAGGAATGCGTACACGTATGGAGCCAAGGCGATGCTCGACGTCCGGCGTGGGCCGAGCCCGTGGACGGCGTATGCGGCCGTCCGTGCGGATGCGACTGGCGCCGCGTTGAATGAGGTGATGTCGGAGCTGGCCAAGCTACCGGCCGCCGAGTTGACGCAATCCGAGGTGGACACCGCACGCAACGGACTGATCGCATCGCTGCCGGGCCGCTTCGAAAGCTCCGATGATCTCGCCAATGCGGCGGCGACCATCTTCTCGCTCGAAACGCCGCTCGACCGCTATACGCGTTTAGTCGCGAGCTTTCGTGAGGCATCGACCGCACGCGTGAACGAGGTCGCGCTTCAAATTCTGACGGCGCAAACGATGACTATCGTCACAGTTGGAGATCCCGCCGTGCTCGCGAGTCAGCTGCCGCACGTCAAGCTCGAGCGGCCACGAGAGATCCGCACCGAATCTCCCGAGTAGCTGCGTGATGCTCCGCTCACTGGCTGCGCAAGGCAGCCACGCGTGCTTCGGTTTCGGTCCGCAGCGTGCTCGGTGGGGCAGATTGAAGGAAGTGCTCGAAGGCTTTGAGCGCTTCTGGGCTCCGATGCAGTTTATCGGCACTCTGGCCGATATTGTATTGCAGCTCGTAGCGGCCGCTCAGCTCGTACGCCGCGTTGAAGTAGCGCAACGCTTCATCGAAGCGCTGTTCCAGATAGGCGTCGCGGCCGAGGACGAAGAGCTCGCGGGCGCGAGTATCCAACGTGTTTTCTTCGATCCCGCCGCGCCCGGGCTGCAGCGTCCTGCCACCCTCAGCTGCAGGAGTCACGTGCGCGACGTTCACCATCCCAGCTGGGGGAGCGCTCACAGGCGCTGGTTCCGAGCAGTAGTGCACTTCGCCCTGAGCGGTGAGCGTCGTGCGGCTCGTGATTCGCACGACGTTGCCGTGCAGCTCGATCGCAGCGTTACGCAACTTGAGATCGACCGTGCGTTCTTCCTGAAGGGCGCCGCGAGTCGCGCTCACGGGACCAAGCATTCGGCAATTCTCAGGCATCGGGCCGGATTCGACGAGCTTTACGGATGCGGAGCCGTTCTCTTCTTCGATCCCGTGGCTTTGCCAGTGAGCGCAGGCAATGAACAGGAATGCCAGCGCCGCGACGTACGACCACCGGGCGCCCGACCAAGTTCGATCTACAGCGCACTGATAGGCCCGCAAGCATTTCATGCCGCGATGTTACACCATCGCTGCCCGACGGTGCTTGACCTCGCGCGCCCATCCGCCCGAACATCTGTGCGTGCGGGGGTCCCAGTGGCTATCGATGATGCTGCTCGCTGCGTGCGTGAGCGCGCCGCGGCCGCTACCGCCGTGGATCCAACACATCAAATGCCCCGGCGTCGATCCGGCGGCGACACTCGAGACTCACGAGGCGCGTGTGATCGCGGAGCTCGACTCGGGCATCTACCAACCGGCGCGCGATACATCGCCCGAACAGATTGCGGTGCTGGCCCTGCACGAGCTGCAGCTCGATCATCCTTGGGACGCCGCGGTGTTGCTTGCACTCGCTTCGTACAGGCGTCGCGAGCAGGCCTGGGCCACGCTCGTATACGGTAACAAGGAAGGCTGGGAGATTGCCGAAGCACGCAGTGACGGACGGATCGAACGTGCGGACTACGATGAGTTCCTGTTAGGTGAGCTGAGCGTGCTACGAGCGGCGACGTTCGACCATGAACTGTCACGCATCGCGGCCAAGGTCGGTGCGCCGATCGACGAACAAGACACCGGTGCAGACGTCATGCGGGTGATCACAGGCAACACCGGCGATGTCGCGAGCACCTGGCAGACGATCGACGAACGTTTCAACACGCTCGCCGATCCGCCTCCCGAACGTCTGCTTCATCCGCAGCTCGCAGCGGCGGTACGCAAGTACCTCCAAGCCAGTGTCGAGATGTATCGCCGCTCGAGCGTGGGCCTTGGTTTGGCGGAATCTGCGTCCGGTTTGCTCGCGCGCGCACCGCTGCGCGAGTTTCGACTAGCGTCGCTGAGACGGGCGGCCGATTGGTTCGACGCCACGATCGTTCGCGCGGGCCTGTTACTCTACAAACAGTCACCCGGCGCGATCACCGCCGCCTTGCGCAGCGCTCGCTACGCGTCGCGCTCGCACGCTGCGGTGATTCTCGGCTTGGTCGCCGACCCGGCGCATTTACCTGCGCTACAGGCTGGTTGGGAAGCCGAGCGCGATCTGATCACGCGGTTGTCATTCGCGTATGCGCTGTTCGCGTTGGGGGAAAAGCAACACGCGAGCGAGCTCGAGGACGCGCTCCGCTCGAAGGAACCGATCGTGGTCGAGCATGCCGCTAAGCTCGTGGCTTGGACGCCGTTCGAGAAGCGCAGCTTAGCGAGCGAAACTCTGCTCGCCGAAGTTCTTGAGCGCAAGGATGCGACGGCTGTCACGCGTCTCGTGCTGATCGTCGCGCTGCGCGACCTGTCGAAGCAGAAGCCGTTGAATGAATCCACGTTGAGCACTGTCCTTGCGGCTGCGTACGCGCTGCGCGACCATCCGTATGCGCTCGACTATATCTCACCGCTGATCGGAGACTTCGACCAGCTGAATCGCGCGCGCGTGCTTGCGGCGATCGGCGCTTTGCAGCAACCGCTCTCGCCTTGGCTCGCACGTTTCACCCACGTGGTCGAGGACAATGACTTGCCGCAGATCGAACGCTGGCTCGACGACGACGACTACGCGGCTGCACATGTGATGCTCGTGCGTGCAGCCGGCGAAATCCCAGGTGAACGAGCCCAGGCGGCACTCGAGAAGTGGCTCATCGAGTACCCCAAGCTCGGCGACACGATTGCGCTCACGCTCGTGTCGCGACCGAATGCCGACAAACAGCGGCTCGTGCGCTTCGTCGCTCAACCTGATTTGCCGGCCAGTGCGGTGCTTCTGGAGCTCGGGCTCGGCCGTGCCAGCGCAGCGCAACGGCTAACAACCTTGTTGCGCAGCTCGGAGCTGCGTGAACGCGTCAGTGCCACGCTCGCCATCAAGCTGTTCGGCAACCGGCAGCATGCAGACGGTTTGTGGGAGAACATCCAATACAAAGCTGCGCGCTACTATCCGAACGATCTCAGCTTGCGCCAGTCGAGCCTGAGCGCGTTGATCAACATCGAGCTCAACCGCAGTGGCGGACTGGTGGCGGCTCCATCGCTGTAGTTTGCGGAAGACGCCCTCGACCCTCACAGATCTTTGCTCGACGCAGGAACGCCCTGGGCACGCAGCACGATGCGCTCGATGCAGCAACGCGTGGCCATCTGCGGATGCGCGGCTCTTCGATGCGTAGTCGTTCATCCCATCGTTGTTGAGTGCGCACGCGCCCGGTTCCGGCGTGCGCATTCTGAGAACGATGTGCAGTCGACCGCGGTCACTGCGTCGCGGCTTCTTCAGCGTTTCTG
>DASRXR010001002.1:0-2774 GCA_035687405.1 Polyangiales bacterium | reverse complement strand
CCGGTTCGCCGCCCTACGCTGCAGACGCGCTCAGAAGAACGCACGCAGACCGAGCCAGGCTTCGAACGTATTGAACTTCGCCGGATCAACCAACGTCTGGGTGCCGCCGCCGGGAACGTCCACTCTGGACTCGAACACGTACTCGGTCGTGTCGATCAGTGCAGTGAACTGGGCAGTCGCAGCCAGCCAGTCGATGAAGCGGTACTCACCATTGACGTCTGCGGAGTAACGCGTGTCCCGGCGTGGACCTTGGTTGCCTCGCGGGTCAGGGCCGAAGCTCAGGAACTCGACGGCGAGCTTCGTGCCCACGACGAACGCGCCGCCGAAGAAGTAGCGCAAACGCGTGTAGATTTGATTGCGCAGCACGAAGTTGCCTTCGAACGCGGATGAAAACGCGCGTTCGTAGCCCAAGCCGAGTTCGGATACCGGCGACGGCACCCAACGACCTTCGACGTTGGCAGTGAAGCCTTCGAAGTCATTGCCACCGAAAAAGCCGACCGCGTAACCAGCCGCGATCGTCGCCGAAATCCGCGACGTGATCGCTCCGTTGAAACCGATGCGTGTGGTGACTTGATCGTTGTCGACGAGCGGGCTTCTCAGCGGATCGCCCTCGCTCTGTTCGCGATTCGTGTAGGTCTGATGCGCAAACGTCGCGTCGTAAAACAGCGCGGACTTAGGCAAAAACTCCCACGCGCCCGTGAGGTTCACGCTGTGGACGAGGTTGTTGTTCTGAACGAACGCCTCGTCTTCGAACCAGCCGTAGCTCAAGCGATAGCCGAGACCGCCCGTGAGCAACCCACCGTCCGTCCGCGCGTCCAACTTTGCGCCGATCGTCTCGGTGTAGCGCGCGAAGCTCACCGTCGGCGCCGCCTTTACGGCGTTCACCGGCACCACCGTATTGCCGGGCCCGGGTTCATTCACCGGATCCGAAAACGGTCGCACCGATCGATTGAACACTTCGGTCACCGTGAACGACACGGGTCGCTCCGGCGCGAGCGTCAGCAGCAAGTTCACGTCGGTCGAGACGTCGGTGTCCGGCGTGCCTTCCGCGAAGTATTGAAACAACGACGCCTGCAACCCGCCTCTGAACGCGATGATGCCAGGCTTGAAACCTTCGTCTTGACCGCTGCGCTCGCCACCGAGTGTCGACAGAAACAAATGTGGTGCAACGCGCAAAACGACGCTCGAGATCCGCTCGCCGGGTTCTGCGTTGTAAACGTTGCTCGTGTAGCCGAGCTCGGTGCCGATACCCGGATGCAACTCGAAGTCGCCCAACCGAATGCCGGAGCCTTCTGCACGCTTACGATCAGACAACCACGACTGGGCCTGCGCCGACGACGTGGCAACCGCAAGAATCGAGCAAGCCAAACTCAGTACAAGCCAGGGGTGGTGGGAACCGCTCATGTCCCGGAGTTCTCCACGGGGGCCGGGAAACTACTCCCCCTAAGCGTGCCTAGAGCGTGATGCAAAGCAGTTGGTGCGCGGGCTACTTGGTTCCGCTCGAGAACGGAGGCAGCTCAGGAATGGCGCTGGGTGGCGGGGGCGTCGGTATCGACACGTCTTCTTCGTACGGCAACAGCGCCGTGTCGATCTCGGTTTGCACCTTCGTGGAGCCGGTATCGTAGATATCCTGGCCCACGCAGCGATTCGCCTCCTGGTCGAGAACCTGAAACTTCTGCCCGAGAACGCCGAGCACCGTGGCCTCGTGATTGCGCGTCTCTGGATCGCTCGCCGACTCGAAGGCCGACATGCGCGTCTGCGCCGTTCGCATGTTCGCGTTCACTTGTGTGAGCTTGTCGTTCAAGCACGTCACACGAATGATGTCCGCCTCGCGCCGCGCTTCTTCGAGCATTGCCGAAATGCGCTGCGCTAGGACCGAGCCGCGTTGCACGGCTGAACGTGCGGTCGCGACTTGTTCCGCGGACGTCGGGGCGGCACGCCGCGACGGGGTACCCGCCGGTGCGTCGCCCTCTTGAGCTGCACTTCCCCCAGTAGTCGCTCCGAGCAACAGCGCACCGAGCACTGCTACATTCCTCAGGTTGCTGCTCACTCGACTCATGGGACCGTACCTCACACGCTGGCCGAGTATAACGACCCGACCCTACGTGTCAATGCACAAGAATATCGGCGACTTACCGCGCAACGCCCGGCTGGTGACGGCTCGAGTGCACTAGTACCACGGAGCCCTGTCGGATAACTCGAACTGCGGACGGGCTTCATACACATAGTGTTGCTTGGCCGTAAGGCCACGTTCAAACGGTTCAACTCTGCCTTAGTTTTGGGGCGAGAACACGAAAGGATAGGCGTAGGTAACGCTGCCGCCTTCGGGACCGGGGTTGAAACGGAAGGTACTCACCGTATTGGCGACGCAAGTCCCGACCGCGGCGTCGTTCGTGGTGTTTTCCTTAACCTTCACGTCGGTCACGTTGCCGCGCGGCTGAATCGAAAACTCCACGGTGACCTTGCCGGCCAAGGTTGGGTTCCGGCGGAGTTGCTGCTCGTAACACATCTGGATCGCACGCAAGCGCGTCTTGATCAGCGCTACGACGACGCTCGAATCGAAGTCGCCGGAGCCACCGATCTCGTCGCCGGGAGTGCTCTTCACGCTGCCCTTGACCGTACGCTCCTGGACCTGCCCGCCTTCGCCGACCGCGTTCGTCGTGCCTTCCTTGCGCGCGAGGCTGCCGAGCCCCGACACGCCGCTGCTCGCACCGCCTGAGCGCTGTCGCAGATCGCCACCGGAGCCTGATTTTGCAACGCCGACGCCCATCGCT
>DASRXR010001001.1:0-18652 GCA_035687405.1 Polyangiales bacterium | reverse complement strand
GTCAGCCGTGCGAGCTGGACGAGCGCTTCGGCTGCTTTGTGGTACTCGCCTTCGTCCCAGAGCAGATCGGCGAGCGCGCGAAGTGCATCGGTGCGCGCCGGATCGTGGCTGAGCGCGGCGCGCAGCGCGGCGAGCGCAGCGGTGCGATCCCCAACCGTGCGAAACAGCTCGGCGCGTTCGAGCTCGAGCTCCGCCGCGAGCTCGGGTTCGATCGGCGCATCCGCGCGGCGCCCGAGCAGCGCGAGCAACCCACCGGGCTCACCGCGCGTGCGCAGCAGGCGCCGGAGTCGGGCAAATGTGTCTGCAAACGTGATGTCGATCTCGGCCGTCCGCCCGAGTGCATTCGCGGCGCGAGCGTCATCGCGCAGCTCGTCTTCGAACAGCACGCCGGCGGCGTAAAACAGCTCGGCTGCGCGTTCCGGGTCACGCGCGAGCTCGGCAGCGTGCAGCAGCGCTTCAGCGGCAGCTTCGGGCTTCGAGCCGGCGCGATGCAAGCGCGCGAGCGCGGGCAAGGCGAGCGGGTGCTGCGGTGCTGCGAGTAGAAACGTTTCGAGGTCCGAGAGCGCGCGCTGCGGCGCCGTCGCTTCGAGCGTCTCGGCTGCACGCAAGGCGTACGCAGCGCGCTCGATCGGATCGTGCAGCAGGTTCGCAACCTTGTTCGTGATCTCGTAGTAGTGCGCGTTGTCGCCACGTTTGATCGCGATCGCCTCGAGCGCGAGCGCAACCCATAACTCGGACTCGAGCCGGCCTTCGTGCGCGAGCAAGAGTGCTTCGCCGTCGCTCCGCCCGGCGAGCGCGCGCAACCGCAGGCACAGCCGCAAGACGGCGCTTCGCTCGGCTTCGTGATCGAACGCGGACAAGCTGGTTTCTGCGAGCGCGCGCAACCGCCCGTCGTCGCGTTCGGTCATCGCGATCCGTGCGAGCCCGCGCAGCGCCACGAGTGAATTCGGCCGCAGCGTGAGTAACCGTTCGAGTGCCGCCTTCTCACGTGTTTCGTCGCCACGGCGCGCTTCGACCGCGGCCAAGTCTTCGAGGATCCCGCTCGGTGCGCCCAGCGGATCGAGCGAGCGAAACTGCTGCTCGAGCTCGTTCGCGAGCACGTCCCAAGCGCGACTTTGGCGAAGCGCGTGCAGTAACCCAGCGCGCACGAAGTCGTCGCCCGGCGCGCGGTCGATCAAGCTGCGATAGATGCTTGCTGCTTCGGTCCACAGGCCGGCCGCTTCGTACGCGGCAGCGGCGCGCAGTCGGTAGGCGCGCGCAAACGGCTCGGATGTTTCGAGCTGCGCAACTTGGATCAGGCGAGCGGGGTAATCGTGTGCGCCCGCTTCGCCCGCCAGCCGAACCAACAGGTCGGCGATCAACGGGTCGTCCGGTCGATCTTCCGCCGCGAGCTCGAACCACGCGATCGCATGATTGAGGTCGCTGTCGGCGCTGAGCAATCCGAGCCGCGCCCGGCGCCCGGCGCGTTCGGCGCGCGCGTCGGTCGACGTCGCGAGCTCGCGATGCACGCGCTCGAGCACGACGAGGTCACCCTTCCGGCGAGCCGGCAACTCGAGTGCGAAGCAAGCGGGCGGATAGCCGCGCACGTGGTCGAGTGCTTCGGCGTAGGCATCGATGCTGTCCGCCCCGGCGGAACGCAGCGCGTGGCCGGCCATCACCGCTGCAAAGGCCGCGTGCTCGCCGCTGGTAGCGGCAGCCTCTTCGAGCCAGATTGCAGCCGCGGCAGCGCCCGTGCGCCGCGCTGCCATGAAGCGTCCGACGAGCGGTGAGCCGCGCAGGGCTACCGACAGCTGCTTTCCAATCTCGTCGTGCGCGCCCGGCGTGAGTGCGAGTAGCGCGAGCGCAGGTCCGGGGCGACGCGCGAGCGGCAGCCGCACGATTTCGCGCAACAGGCCGGCTTGCAGCGCGCTCAAGTCGGACATCTCGGCCGCGGCATCGAAGCTCAACACTTCCGCGAGCACGTGTTCGGGCTCGGTCGGCGCGACGCGGCTGAGCGCCTCGCGTTCTTCGCCGACGGTTTGTGGATCGCGCGCGAGCGTCGCCGCGACGCGCAGCGCTTCGTTCGAGTCGCTCGCGGGATCGATCTCGGGTGGTCGGCGCGACGAGCCGGGCGCAGGCGGCTGAAGGGACTCGCGCTGCTGCGCGAGCGTCGCACGTGCAACTGCGAGCAAGCCGGGCGGTGCGTGCGCGAGCGCAGCTTCATGCAGGGTGGTGAGCGCAGCCGCCCGCGCACCGCCGCGCGCGTGGTAGGTCGCAAGCTCGAGGAGCGCGAGACCACGTTCGCCACCGGTTGCAGTCTGCGCCCAGGCCTGCAATGTCGCGGCCAGCTGTGGTTGGTCGTTCGCGGCTTCGGCCGCTCGCAGCTTCTCGCGCAGCGCCGGTAGGCTCGTCGCTTCGGCGAGTGCATCCACGGCCGCGCTCGCATTGCCCATGACCTCGCGGAGCAGGCGCGCGCGTTTGCGTGCGAACTCGCTGCGCAGCCGCGCGTCGGGCGTGGCTTGTTCGAGCCGTTCGAGCGCCTGCACTGCCGCTCCAGGTGCACCGATCGCGCGATGTGCGCGATAGCGGCCGAGCGCGGCTCCGAGCAGCGACGGATCCGCGGCGAGCGCTTGTGCGTATGCGACGAGCGCACCGGATGGATCCGGCCCGCGCTCACTCGCGCGTCCGGCTTCCATGAACAGCAGCGCGCGGATCGGCCCATCGCTGCGAGCTTCGGCAGCGCGCCGCAAGCTTGCGGCTGCATCGCGTCGTTTTCCGGCCTGCAACTCCAACCGAGCGCGGAGCAAATTCGGAACGAGCGCTCCAGGCTCGGCCGCAGTTGCGGTCGAAAGGCTCGCGAGGATGGCAGTCGCATCGGCCCCGTTCGCAGCCTCGATCTCGGCGAGCGCACACGCGGCCAGCGCGCGTTCGGATCCGCTGACCGGAAGCTCGGTCTCTGCCGCGTAGAGCTCACGCGCGCGTTCGAGCTCGCGCGCACGCAGCGCGCGCGCCTGACGCCGCCGCAGCGCGGTGAGGTCGACTGTGTCAGTGCCGCTGTCCGCGGCCGCGCGAGCCGTGTTCGCGCGTTCGCTGAGCTCGGCTGCATCCGGCGCTCCCGGTGCGGCGCGTACGATCTGTCCGAGCAACTCGGACGCGGTCACGAGCAGCTGGGTGCGGCGCTCGCCTTCCACTTCTTGCGCGAGCTGCTGCAAGAGCTCGGCACGCGCGCGCGGACTACTCGCTTCACTCCGGCCGACGTCCTCGGCGCGGCGCAGCCGAAACGGCAGCGTCCGCAGGGCAGTTCGTGCACCATCGTCGCCCGCGTCGCTGCGTGCCTCGCGCGCGAGAATCCCACTCATCAGTCCAGAGCCGGTCTTGCTGGAAGGCGAGGATGGCTGCGAGATCGCATCCGCGTCGAGGCGCGTCGCGCTCGGAGCCACTTCGCGGACGTCGGACTGCGTCGGTTGCGCCGGGCTGGACTCGGAGCGCGCCGCCGGAACGCTCGCATCCTTGATCGGGTTGTCCGCGGTCGTGTTGTCCGGCCGCAGACTCGGCGCGAGCCGCTCGAGGAAAGTCTCGCCAGCGTCAGCCGCATCTGGAGGCAAGAACGACGGCGTCGCAGGTGCGGCGCTCGCGCGATCAGGCGCAGCGGACATCGGCAGGGGCGGCGGCTTACTCCGCCGATTCGATTCGTCGGCGGTGGTCACGTCGTCATCCCGATGCTCCGCAACAGCGCGAGGCAAGTTTGAGAAGTCCAAAAGCGCAACAGGCGCAGACCCAGCTTCGAGTTCACGATCGCGTCGAGCGTGTACCCTTCTCCGAATACTTGCCGCAGCGCCGGCGCCAGATCTTGCGCGAGCAGCATGCCGGCGCGGTGCGCTCCTGCACGCGCGTCTTCGCCGACTTCGGCGAGCGCTTGCAGCGGCTCGGGCAGTTCCGCGACGGCGCTCTCGAGCTCGCGACGCTCCTTTCGCGACAGCTTGCGCGACAACTCGGTCGCGAGCGTTCGCAGCCGGACCGCGTCGGGCGGTTGCGGCGCCGTCGGGAACATACAGAGCGCGGCGTAGAGCAAGTCGCGCGCGAGGCCGCGTTCAGCTTGAATCAATGGCAGGACACCGAGCCGAAGCGCTGCGCACTGGCCACCGAGCGCGAACTTCGTCGCCGCTGGTAGCGGCAGGTCGATGTCGGGCCCGAGTAGCACCGCGATTTGGCCCGAGCCCTTCGACCACACCACGATGTCGCGCCCGTCCGCATCGCCACGGTGCAGCTCACCCAGCGTGAGACCGAACACACTGACCGATCGCGAGATCACGTGATGGATCTCGAGCGTCTCCTGGAGTCGCGTGCGGCGATTGGTGTCCGGCCGCGGCACGGCCATGTCGAATCCGGCGCGACACACGAGCCGCGCGACGCGAAACGCAGCGTGTGCGTGGGTCGGTCCGCCGAGCAGCGCGAACTGCTGATCGGAGATGGAGCCGTCCGGAAGTGTGGGCAAAGCCTTGCGAACGGCCGCGAGCGCAGTGTGCTCGTCGCCATGTGCGAGCCCGATCGCGGTCAAGGTCGACAAGGCCAGGAACTCGAGCGTCTTGTCCGCGCGCAGCCGGCCACAGCGCGCGAGGTTTCGGAGCAAGCGCGGATCGGACGGCTCTGCGCGCAGCGCGGTCCAGAGCTCGTGCAGGAACATCTCGCTACTGGTGAGCTCTGGTTCGCTCGGGTGCGCAGCGGCGGCGAGCGCTTCGAGCGCATCGATGTCGAGCGGATCGGCCGCGAGCGCGCGCCGCAATGCTTCGCGAGCTTCAGCGGCGTCGTTGAGGCTCTGCGCGTAGATGATCGCGGCGCGCCGCTCGAAGGCCGCGCGATTCGGTCCGCTGCTGTGAGCGGCGGCTTGCCCGAGGGCGGCTGCACTCTGGGCCGCGAGCCCGGCGCGCATCGCGACGTCGGCCATGCGCGTGAACACCGCGAGATCGGCGTTGCCATCGCTCGCGAGCGCCGCGAGCCGAGCGTACGCGGCTGCGGGATCTTTCAGCTTGTGCTCGAGGAAGTCGGCGGCACCTTCGCGGGCGAGCCTGCGTTGGGCCGGTGGAACGTCGCTCTTGGCGAGCTGGTCGAGCGAGTCGACTGCAGCTTCCCAGGCTTGATTCGACGCGTGGATTTCGGCGGACAGGCTGAGCGCACCCGCGTGCAGCGGATCGCCTGCGAGCACGTCGCGCAGACATTCGAGCGCCGGCTGTCGCTGCCCGAGCGCGCGCAGGATTCGCGCTTTCGCATAGGACAGGTCGAGTTTTTCATCCGTCGACGTCGTGACGGCGATGCGCGAGGTCAGCACCGCGGTGAGTCCGGGAAGGTCGCCCTGCTCGAGCAGCAAGTCGTGCAGGCGCTCGAACAACGACGCGCGATTCGGATCGGCTTCGAGCGCGTCGCGCAAGTGCGCTTCGGCCGCACCGAGGTCGTGTAGCGCTTCGTGCAAAGTCGCCGCGGATTCTTCGAGCAGGCGCGCGCGGTGCACGCCGGTGCAGTGCTTCGCGAGCTCGTCGCAGGCATGGACCAGCAGCACGTGCGCACCAGTTCGACGCGCCGCTTCCCGCTGCGCGTCCCACGCGCCGAGATCGAGTGGGTCTTCTTCGATCAGCTGGCGAGCGAGCGCGAGCGCTTCGGGCGCGCGATCCGCTTCCAAGTACACGCGCAACAGCTCACGGCGCAGGCCTTTCGCGCTCGTCGCCGGCGTGTGGCGTGCTCGGGCGGTGAGCGCGCTGGCACGCAGCTCGGCGGCGTCTTGCTCGGTCAGCGCTTCACTGAGCGCCACCGCTGCAGCGAGCGACTCCGGGGCTTCTTCGATCAGCGCGAGCGACGACACCAACACATCGCCCGTGTTGCCGACGTCGTGCAGGATCTGCGTGCGCAACCCATGCAGCGCAAGCTCGGCGCGCGACGACGGTTCGGGATCGAGCCGCGCGAGATTTGCCAGCGTGCGCGCGCGTGTGGCTGCGTCGTCGCTCAGCAGAAATGCCAAGAGCTCGTCGCCAAAGCCGAGCGGCGCGTATTCGGTGCGCGCGATCAGCAACGTGCGCGCATCGGATGGGGCGTCGTACAAGAGCTCGGCAACTTGCTCGTGTTCGATCGACGGCCGCAGCGAGGGCGTCGCGTGCTGCGCGAGTTTGCCGAGCGCGAGAACGCGAAGCGCTTGTGGATCGCTGGCTTCTTCGGGGCCGCGCGGAGCGAGGAGCGCACTCGCCGCCGCTTCATAGGAGACGTGTTCGCCGCCGAACGCTGCCGTGAGCGCACTGAGTGCATGCCGCCACTCGCCGAGTACGTCCAAGCGTTCTGCGAGCTCGAGCTGTGCGATGCCGGGTTGAGAGACGCGCGCCTCACGCTCGGCGAGTGCACGCAGCGCGCGAGTCCCGAGCGCGAGATCGTGGCTGCGTTCGGCGAGCCGCAGGCGGGCCCAGGCCGGTGCGAGCGAGTCGGGGTTTTTCTCGGCCGCGTCTTCGTAGCTGCGCGCGGCGAGATCGGGACGGCCAGCTGTCAGCGCCGCCGCGCCCGCGTGCAGGAGCGCGAGCTCGGCACGTTGCGAATCGCGTTCGGCTGCTGCGGTATCCCGCAACAAGCGCAACGCTTCGCCGGCCTCGTTGCGCGCGACGAGCAACCCTTCGAGGGCGGAGACCGCGTACGCGTCGGTCGGCGAAATCTCGAGCACACGCCGGAAGCACGGCAGCGCGCGATCCGGTGCACCGCTGCGGAGGTGCGCGCGCCCCGCTCCCGCGATGTGGGCCGCAGCGAGCTCCGGCTCGGACGCTTGATCGGCGAGCGCTTCGTGCGCTGCAGCCAGCAAGGCGTAGTCTCCGCGCAACGCGGAAAGCACCCAGGCGCTGTGCCCGGCCCAGTCTTCGCAGGCTGGGTCCTTCAACGCTTCGCCGAGCGCTGCCAGTGCCTCCGGGTAATCACCCTCGGCGAGACACGCGTCGTAGCGGCTGCGGCAGACTGCCGAGCGCTCCGCGGGCTGAAGCTCACAGGCGAGCAAGCGATCGCACGCGCTTCGCAGCGCCGCGCGATCGCCTGCGCGTAGCGCGAGGCCGTAGAGCTCGCGCAAGAGCAGCGGATCCGGCTCGCCGCCGTCAGCGGCACGACGTAATGCCGTCAGCGCGCGCGGCAGATCGCCCGCTGCTTCGGCGACGGCGGCAGTCCGCACGAACGCGACGGTCGCGTCGTCGCCCTGGCTCTTTTCGGCGCGCTCCGCGAGCAAGCTCGCGAGGGCGGGTAGGGCAGCGTTGTCGATGAGTGCGTCTTCGTAGGTCGCGCGCAGGACCGGCGATTCCGGGTCGAGCGTGAGCCCCGCCCGCAGCCGCTCAGCCGCTTCCTGAACGTCGCCGGCGTGTTGCGCGAGATCGGCCAAGCGAAACTGGAGCGCGGCAGCTCGCGGCGGCGGCGCCGATTCGAGCAACACTTCCAAGCTCGTGCGAGCACCGGCGAGCTCTCCGGTCATCTGGCACGCGTCCGCGCGTTCCATGTGCAGCACGAGCTCTCCGCGCGCACTCGCACACGCGCGCTCGAACACGCGCTGCGCTTCGGCGGCCGTCTCTTCGCTCGCGAGGTACTGCTGACCGGCGCGCCGGTAGAGCCACGCGGCGCTCGTCATCGCGGCTGCGGCATCCGTGAAGCGCCCCGAGATGTCTTCGGCATCGGGGCCGGGTTGCCCCGCCGCATGCGTAGCGAGCAGCGCCGCTGCGTCTTCGAATGCGCGCGCGGCCGTCGACGGAACGCGCTGTTCCGTCGCGAGCTCTGCGAGTGCGAGCAGCGTCGAGAAGCGCCGGCCGCGGACGGCGACTGCAGCGAGCAGCGTCTCGATCGCGCGGCTGATGTCGCCGCGGCCCGCTTGTGCGCGTGCAGTTTCGCAGGCGAGCACCGACCGCATCCGCGGATCGAAGCTGTGCGCGGTTCGCGTTTCGGTCACCAGATCCGCCGCGTCGCGCCGGCCGATCCCGCGCAGCGATCGCTCGAGCATCAACGCCGCGGCGAGGCAACCGGGATCGGCAGCGAGCGCGCGTTCGAAGCTGTTGGCGGCAGCGGCAGCATCGCCGAGTTGGTCTTCGAACAGGTCGCCGAGGCTTACGAGCGACGAGGCGCGCTCCGACGGAAGCACGCTTGCAGTGACGGTCGCGGCCAGCGTGCGCGCGAGCTCGTCGAGCTCGCGCGAGTCCGAGAGCAGCCGCCCGAGCGCAAACAGTGCAGGCCGAAATTGCGGGTCGTGTTGGCGCGCTTCGCGGTACGCCGCGAGCGCGCCTTCGCGATCTTCGAGCCGATGTTCAGTGAGTGCGCCGAGCTCGAACGCGAGCGCCGCCCGCAGGGTGGTGTCCTGCTCTTTGGACAGACTCCCGCGCAGAACCTTCACGCGGGCGTGCGCGCTGGCTTTAGGCGCGGGGACTGAGGGTGGCAGACCCATGCGAGCCTCGAACTATATCCAAATCACGCGGCCAAGGCGTTGAAAAGCCGTAGGGTTTTGGCAGAGCAGCGGTTTGGCGCAGAACGCGCCGCACACATCACCCTACCAGCCGGCCGCAGCGCTGGCTTGGCACCTGCCGCACCGAGGCTGCGATCAGTTGCGGCGAGGCTTACGGCGCTTGCCGCCGTTAGCTGCAGGAGCGTTCACCGGCATTGCCAAGCTTGCGCGCAAGAGTGAGCGCGTCGCATCCAGCACAGTCTCGATCTGCGCCCCGCGGGCCGTGTCGGGCATCTTCATCGCGAGCGGTCCATCGAGCAGCAGACACGCCAACCCGTGTCCGGTCGACCACAGGAACGCGACGAGCGCCTCCTCGGAGGGTTGTGCAGGAACTCCAGCTTTCACCGCTTCGTGCACGATTCGTTGCAGCGTGGCGAACGCTTTGTCGCCTTCGGCACGCGCACCCGGACAGCGCTCGAGGTCGACCAACTCGGGACGAAACATGATTCGGAAGTGCGCAGTGTGCTTGCAGGCAAACTCCACGTACGTCTGCCCGAGCGCGATCAACCGGTCGACTTCGAGCTCCGGGGTACCGCCCGGCAGCGCGCGGTCTACGTCGTTCATGCA
This sequence comes from Polyangiales bacterium, assembly GCA_035687405.1. Lineage (GTDB taxonomy): Bacteria > Myxococcota_A > Polyangia > Polyangiales > JAFGIB01 > JADGRF01. The sequence goes on along the minus strand of DASRXR010001001.1, from coordinate 9,612 downwards.
CGCGCTCAGTAGCCGGAACCCCTGTTCGGCTATCTCACCTAGGATAGCTTCGCGGTCGGCGAAGTGGTGATACGGCGCTTGGTGCGTCACGCCGGCGCGACGCGCGACCTCACGCATACTGAGATGCGCGAGGCCTTCTTCTTCGATCAATTCGATGCTGGCGCGAACGATGCGCGCACGCAGCTCACCTGCTTCCGATGCAGAAGAGCCGTGCGCGGCCGCATGTCGAACTGCCATGAAAAAAAGTCTGGGCTGCTCACTTGACAGTGTCAAGCGCTGAGCTAGACAGCGTCTACGGACACCGTATTCTCGCGGCTTCGTGCCGCTGGGGGCGGCTGTCTAGGGGAGAGGTGCGGCATGATCTCGCGACGCGCGATTCGATTTGCGGTGCTGGCGAGTGTTCCTGGATTGGGGCTTGCAGCTGGTGGCTGCGGCCGCGCCCAAGTCGTCCAAGTCGTCCAGGCAGCGGACACGCCCCGCGTGGAAGCGATTCCCGTTCGTCTCGGCGCGGTAGACCGCGGACCGCTGCTGCGCCGCATTCGCGCCAGCGGCACGGTACACCTCAAGTCCGAAGCCGATCTGTCGTTCAAAGTTGGCGGGCTCGTGACGCGCGTTCTCGCGGATGCGGGCACCCGCGTCCGTAAAGGCCAGGTCCTCGCGACGGTCGATCCGACCGAAATGCAGGCTGGGCAGAGTCAGACGTCCGAAGCCGTGCGCAAGGGCGAACGTGACCTCGCACGCGTGCAAGGTTTGCAGGAGAGCGGCGCGGTCGGCACCGTCGATGTTCAAAATGCCCAGACTGCGCTCGATGTCGCGCGAGCGACCAACGAAGCCGCGCAGTTCAACCTGCGGCAAGCCACGTTGATCGCACCCGACGACGGCGTGATCGATCGGCGGATGGTCGAAGTCGGTGAAGTCGCTGCGCCCGGGCGACCGATGTTTCATCTGCGCGGCGTATCGCGTGGCGTGGTCGTACGAGCGCAGCTCGCGGACCGCGACGCGTTGCAGCTGCGGCTCGGCGATCACGCACGGGTCACGCTCGATGCGCGGCCCGAGTTGGCGATCGCAGCGCACGTGTCGCAGATCGCGACGACTGCGTCGGCTGCGACCGGCACGATCGAGGTCGAGCTGCAGCTGGAAGCGGCAGGGGCGTTGCACTTGCCGTCCGGGTTGACTGCGAAGCTCGAGATCGATCGGAGCGAGATTGTGCTGGCGAGCGTGCCTCTCGCTGCGCTCGTGGATGGTGATGGTGCGTCCGCGGCGGTCTACGTCGTCGAAGGCGAGCGAGCGAAGCGCGTCCCAGTGCGCGTGAGCTTCTTCGCGCAGGACCGCGCCGCGCTGTCGAGCGAGCTCCCACAAGTCGAATCCGTCGTCGAGCTCGGAGCGACGCGGCTCGAAGATGGCAGCTTGGTCCGCATCACGCGCTGAGAGGTTCGCATGCTCGCCGAGTTCGCGGTACGTCGCTGGCAATTCACGCTCGTCGTGTTCATCGCGCTGATCGCGCTCGGCGTGAACGCACTCTTCCGCATTCCAAAAGCGGAAGACCCGACGTTCCCGCTCGCGACGTTTCTCGTCGTCGCCGTACTGCCCGGCTCGTCGCCGGCGGATCTCGAACGGCTCGTCGTCGATCCGACGGAAACGAAGCTGAAGGCGCTCGACGACGTCAAACACATGAAGACGGAGATCGAAGACGGGCTGGCGGTGATCCAGCTCGAATTCGAGAGTGGTGTCGACGCCGATCGCAAGCGTGACGACGTGCTCCGCGAGACGACCGCGCTGCGGCCCACGTTGCCGGCGGAGCTGCTACGCCTGGATGTGTTGCAGTTCAACGCGGCGCTCGTGAAGATCGTCGAGGTCGCGCTGACTTCGCCGACTGCGAGTTTCTACACGCTCGATCGACACGCCCGTGCATTGAAGCGTCGGCTCGAAGGGCTCGCCGGCGTGCACGAAGTGGAGATCGCGGGCCTGCCGAAACAAGAGGTTGCGGTCAGCCTCGACCTGCCGCGGATGGCTGCGCTCGGCATCAGCCCGGTCGAAGTGATTCAAGCGATTCGCTCCGAGAGCGCAAACTTGCCGGCGGGCAGTCTCGATGCGGGTGCACGCCGCTTCAACGTGAAGACGAGCGGCGACTACGGCTCGGTCGACGAGATTCGAGACACGGTCGTTCGCTCGGTCAACAACGCATCGGTGCGCGTCGGCGATATCGCCGAAGTCGAGCTGCGCGACGCCGAGTTCAGGCAGATCACGCGCTTCAACGGGAAGCGCGCGGTGCTCGTCGCAGCGGCGCAAAAAGAAGGGCAAAACATCTTCGAAGTCGCGCAGCGCATCCAGGCCGAGCTCGCCGCGTTCGAGCCGACCTTGCCCGCTGGCGTCCGCCTCGAGCGCGGCTTCGAGCAGATCCGCAACGTATCGAATCGGTTGGGCAGCTTCGCGCGAGACTTCGGGCTCGCGATCGCACTCGTGCTCGTCACGTTGTTGCCGCTCGGGACTCGCGCTTCGTTGGTCGTGATGGTCTCGATCCCGCTGAGCCTCGCGCTCGGCTTGCTGATGCTTCACTTGACTGGGTTCAGCATCAACCAGTTGAGCATCGTCGGTTTCGTCATCGCACTCGGATTGCTCGTCGACGATTCGGTCGTCGTCGTCGAAAACATCACGCGGCACTTGCGTGAAGGGCTCGCCCCGCGCGCAGCCGCGGTCGCAGCGACGCGCGAGATCACGGCTAGCGTCATCGGTTGCACCGCGACTCTGATCTTCGCGTTCTTGCCGCTGCTCGCCTTGCCCGGTAACGCCGGCCAGTTCATTCGCTCGATGCCGCTCGCGATCGTGTTCACGATCGCGGCCTCGCTGCTCGTATCGCTCACGATCGTGCCGTTTCTCGCGAGCGTCGTGCTCAAGCCCGATGGCGAGCACGGGAACATCTTCCTGCGCGCGCTGAAGTTCGTGATCGAAGGCTCGTACCGGCGCGTGTTGAACGCGGCGATCGCGCGGCCTTGGATCGCGCTGGTCGCGGCCGTGTTGTTGTTCGTCGGGAGTCTTTCGCTCATCCCGCGCATCGGCTTCAGCTTGTTCCCGAAGGCGGGAACCCCGCAGTTTCTCGTGCAAATCGAGACTGCCGAGGGCGCGAGCTTGAGCGAGACCGACCGCGCCGCACGTTTCGTCGAAGGCGTGCTCGCGAAGCACCCTGAAATCGAGCGCGTCGCGACCAGCGTCGGAAAGGGTCACCCGCGCATCTACTACAACGTGTCGCCCAAAGACGAAAAGGCCAACGTCGCGGACGTGTTTGCGCTGGTGAAGGTGCGTGAGCGCGAGAAGCTGAGCCGGTTGTATGCGAGCCTGCGAAGCGAGCTGAACAACTTTGCCGGCGCGAAGATCGAGCTGCGCGAATTCGAAAACGGCCCGCCGCTCGATGCGCCGGTTGCGCTCCGCTTGCTCGGAGACGATCAAGCCGCGCTGATGACCGCAGCTGCGCGCGTCGAGAAGGTGATGCTCGAAACAGGTGGGACGCGCGACGTGCGTAATCCCAGCCGGGAGCGCCGGACGGATCTGCGCGTGCAGGTCGACCGTGAGAAAGCGGCGTTGCTCGGCGTGCAAGTGGCCGACATGGATCAAGCCGTGCGTCTCGCGCTCGGCGGTGTGATCGCCGGCAAGTACCGGGAGGACACGGCCGAAGACGCGTACGACGTCCGCGTGACGTTGCCGCGCACGCCGCGCGAGGGGATCGTGGGCCTGTCGCCGGGGCTGGATGCGCTCGACAACCTGTATGTCGCCAATCGCGCGGGCAATCCGTTGCCGCTCTCGCAAGTCGCGCAGCTCGAGCTCGAGCCGTCGCCGGCGAAGCTTCGTCACTACAACAAAGAGCGCAGCATCACGGTCACGTCTTACGTGCGCGACGGCTTCAACACCGACCGCGTGACGAAAGCGATCCTCGGGAAGCTCGCGAACGTCGAGCTGCCTGCGGGTGTTCGCCTCGTGCCTGCCGGCGAGATCGAGAGCCGCAAGGAGAGCTTCGGTGGGCTCGGGCTGGCGCTGCTCGTAGCTGCGTTCGGAGTGCTCTCGATTCTCGTGCTCGAGTTCCGCACGTTCAAGAGCACGCTGATCGTGGCCTCTGTGATCCCGCTGGGCGTGATCGGCGGCTTGGTCGCGTTGTACTTGTCGGGCAACACCCTCTCGTTCACGGCGAACATCGGATTCATCGCGCTGATGGGCATCGAAGTGAAGAACTCGATCCTGCTCGTCGACTTCACGAACCAGCTGCGCGAGCGTGGCGTCGCGCTCGATGAAGCGATTCAGCGCGCCGGTGAAGCGCGCTTCATTCCGATCTTGCTCACGACCTTGACCGCGATCGGCGGCCTCATCCCGCTCGTGCTCGAGAATTCGACTTTGTACTCGCCGCTCGCGCTCGTGATCTTGGGCGGTCTGATCAGCTCGACCTTGCTCACCCGCATCGTGACCCCGGTGCTGTACAAGCTGCTCGCGCCCGAAGTGCACGTTCTCAACCCGCCCGTGGCGGAACCAGAACCAGCCGTCACGCCTGCGCCGGCCACTTGATCGCTTGCAAAGCAGCCCGCGACGGAAGTACGAGCGCGGGTCCATGACTGCGGTCGATACCGAGCCCGCCGCCACGACCTTCGCAACCGGGACCTCGCGCCTGGTTGTAGTCGGGCACCTCGCGCGCGAAGTGATCGCGCTGCGCGGCTGGCTCGCGCTTGCGCTCACGTACTTCTTGGTCATGAGCCACCTCGAAGTCGTGAACCCGGCAAAGCCTCTGAAGATGGCCATTCCGCTGTCAGCGTTCGTGAGCGGTGCTGGCGCGTTCGGGCTCGCAGCGCTCGGGCTCATGCGGCGGCGTGAGGTCTCGCGGCGCGCGGTGTTTTGTGTGCTGTGGTGTCTGTCGCTTGCGTTTTTGGTCGTCGCGAACTGGGGGTTCGTGATCAGTCACGTCGATCACCACGAGGTCATCGGCCAAATTCGGCTGGTCGTCAGGCTGGCTGCGCTCGTGTTGGTCGCGACGTTGCCGCTCTGGTGGTTCGGAAAGCCGCGGCTGGTGATCTCAGCGCTTGCGCTCGTCGTATTGCTCATGCAGTTCGACCGTGCGCGCGTTCTGTCCGCGTCGACGGACCCGCGCATCGACGTGTTCACGCTTGCGAACGAAGCTTCGGCGGCGTTGTGGCGCGGCGAAAATCCGTACGCCGCCGAGTACTCGAATCTCTACGAGGCGACGAAGCTCGATCTCGGCTACTCGCCTGGCTACAACTATTTTCCGGCGATGCTGCTGTCGAACGCGCTGGCAGACAAGTTGTTCGGCGACGTACGTGCGTTCTTCGTGCTCAGCGAGCTCGCGTGTGCGTTCTTCATCTTTCGTTTCGCGCGGGCATTCGGTTGGGCGCGCACCGAAGCTTGGGCGCTCACGGCGCTCTGGTGTTGCACCACGCTCAGCTTTCAAGTCGTCGAGAAGTGGAACGATTCGCTGGTGCTCGCGGCGATCCTCGGCATGCTCGCGCTGCTCGCCGAGCGGCGTTGGCTCCTCGCCGGCATCGCGTTCGGAATTGCGGTGGCTTCGAAGCAGTACGCGCCGCTTGCGCTCGTGCCGCTCGCGATTTGGTTTTGGCGCGTGCGCTCGCCCGGCACGAAGCGCTTCGCCGGCGGCGTCGCGCTCGGGGGTGGACTCGTCAGTTTGCCGTTCCTGATCGATCAACCGAGCTGGCTGTTGCATCGGACCGTGCTGCACTTCGCCGGTACGCCGTTTCGCGAGGAGTCGCTCTCGCTTCTGAACTTTCTGCGAAGCGTGTTCGGGTTCGGCATCGACTCGTGGGTGATTCGAGTCGCGCCGTTCTTCGGGCTCGCGGCAGGCATGGGCGCCGCCTGCGCGATCACGGCGCGATGTCGTCCGGCCGACCCGGTCGACATTCAGGCGGCCGAGACCCAGCTCCATCGGCTGATCGTCGCCCTACTATTCATGTGGGCAGGGTTCTTTCACTTCATCAAGCAGTCGTTTTTGAACTATCACTACTTCTCGCTCGGGGTGAGCGTACTGCTCCTGGTGAGCCTGGTGCAGCACCACGGAATCGTTCGAGTTGTGGGCGCGGCGGCCACGAAATCTGGGTTGGACGACCCGGGGCCAGTGGAACAAAGTCGCGTGCCAAGGTAAGGCTAGAGGGCTGGCGTTTACGGTACCGGGAGGCGAGAGCCACCGGACTGGAGAGGAGTCGGGCGTGTCGAGTAAGGCGAGTCACGAGCGAGAGAAGCCCTGGATCATGCGGACGTACGCGGGTCACAGCACGGCGGCTGCCTCGAACGCGCTGTACCGAACGAACCTGGCGAGAGGCCAAACCGGCCTGTCCGTGGCGTTCGATCTGCCGACGCAGACCGGGTACGACCCGGACCATCCGCTCGCGCTCGGTGAGGTCGGCAAGGTGGGCGTGCCGGTCTCGCACCTCGGCGACATGCGCGCGTTGTTCCACGACTTGCCGCTCGATCAGATGAACACGTCGATGACGATCAACGCGACCGCGCCTTGGTTGCTCGCGTTGTACATCGCGGTTGCGGAAGAGCAGGGCGTCGATCGCAAGTTGCTTCAAGGCACGACGCAAAACGATCTGATCAAGGAGTACCTGTCGCGGGGCACGTACATCTTCCCGCCGGGTGCATCGCTGAAACTGACGGCGGACGTGATCACATACACGGTCAACGAGGTTCCGAAGTGGAACCCGACGAACGTGTCCAGCTATCACCTGCAAGAAGCCGGGGCGACACCGGTGCAAGAGATGGCGTACTCGCTCGCGACGGCGATCGCGGTGCTCGATACCGTGCGCAAGAGCGGGCAACTTCCGGATAGCGAGCTTCCGAAGGTCGTCGGCCGCATTTCGTTCTTCGTGAACGCGGGCATCCGCTTCGTCGAAGAGATGTGCAAGATGCGCGCGTTCACGCAGCTGTGGAACCGCATCACCGAAGAGCGATACGGCGTGAAGGAGGAGAACCTCCGGCGCTTCCGCTACGGCGTGCAGGTGAACTCGCTCGGTCTCACCGAGCCGCAGCCTGAAAACAACATCATCCGCATCGTGCTCGAGATGCTCGGCGTCACGCTCAGCCGGGATGCGCGCGCTCGCGCGGTGCAGCTGCCGGCGTGGAACGAAGCGCTCGGGTTGCCGCGGCCGTGGGATCAGCAGTGGTCGCTGCGCGCTCAGCAAATCTTGGCGTTCGAGAGCGACTTGCTCGAGTACTCCGACTTGTTCACCGGCAGCGTCGTCGTCGAAGCGCGGGTGAAGGAGATGGTGGAAGCCGCTTGGGCGGAGATCCACGACATCGAAGCGCGCGGCGGTGTGGTCGAAGCGGTCGAGAGCGGGTACTTGAAGCAGCGCTTGGTCGAGTCGAATGCCGCCCGATTGCAGGCGATCGAGAGCGGCAAGCAGATCGTCGTCGGCGTGAACAAGTACACGGAGACGGCGGAGAACCCGCTCACGAAGGACCTAGACGCCGCGATTCTCACCGTCGATCCGAACGTCGAGCAAGAAGCGGTGAAGTCGATCAAGAAGTGGCGCCTCGAGCGCGACGAGAAAAAGGCGAGCGACGCGCTGTCGAAGCTCCGCGATGCGGTGCGCAAAGGCGACAACGTGATGCCGCCGTCGATCGAAGCGGCAAAGGTCGGCGTCACGACAGGCGAGTGGGCCGCGGCGCTTCGCCAGGTGATGGGCGAGTATCGCGCGCCAACCGGTGTGTCCGGAGCGCGGCTCGATCAAATGGGCGGTGCAGGCAGCCGCGAAAAGGTCACGCAGCTGCGCACGCGGCTGTCGCAGCTCGAAGCGGAGCTCGGGCGCCGTCCGAAGATTTTAGTCGGCAAGCCGGGCTTGGATGGCCACAGCAACGGTGCGGAGCAGATTGCGCTGAAGGCGCGCGATGTCGGCTTCGAGGTCGTCTACGAGGGCATTCGCGTTACGCCGGAGCAAATCGTCGCCTCGGCGATCGAAGAGGGGGTCCATATCATCGGCCTCTCGATCTTGAGCGGCTCACACCTCGCGCTCGTGCCGCAGATCGCGGAGAAGCTGCGAGCAGCAGGGCTGGGTCACGTGCCGATCGTCGTCGGCGGCATCATCCCCGATGCCGACGCGCGCTTGCTCGAGAAGAAGGGCATCGCGCGGGTCTACACGCCGAAAGACTTCGCGCTCGACAACATCATGAAGGACTTGGTCGACTTGGTGGCCTCCAGCGTGCGCCCGCATGCCGCCGAATGATGCTGAGCTCGCGACGCGCGTCGGTAAGAGCGAGAAACTCGCCGTCGCAGCAGCGCTGAATCTGATCGAAGACCGCCGTCGCGACACGTTGCCACGCATCGAAGCGTTGCTTTCGGCGCTCTCGGCCCAGCGCGATCCGGAGTTCGGTCATCGCGTCGGGCTGACGGGGCCGCCCGGCGTCGGGAAGAGCACGCTGACTGCGGCTCTCACGCGTGAGTATCGTGCGCGCGGTCGTAGCGTCGGCGTGCTCGCGGTCGATCCATCGAGCGTGCGTTCCGGGGGCGCGTTGCTCGGCGATCGCGCGCGAATGGCGTTCGATCCCGAAGACGACGGGATCTTCGTGCGGTCTCTCGCGACTGCAGGTGAAGCGGGAGGTCTCGCGCAAGCCGCCAATGCTGGCGTCGAAGTGCTCGCTGCGGCTTACGACCGTGTGCTCGTCGAGACGACAGGCGTCGGACAGACCGAGACCGACGTGGAGCACGTCGTCGATACGGTATGTCTGGTGATTCAGCCGGGCTCGGGTGACGTGTTGCAGTTCATCAAGGCTGGGATCATGGAGATTCCAGACGTGATCGTGGTGAACAAAGGCGATCACGGCCGGCTCGCGCAGCGCGCGGCGGCGGACCTCGCCGGTGCGCTCGATCGCTTGCGCAATGCCGGAATGGGCGACGAGGGAGAAACCTTCAAACGTCCGGTGCTCGTGACGAGCGCGCGGGACCTACAAGGTATCGTGCCTTTGATCGACGCACTCGATGCGCACTTGGCAGCTCTCCACGGCGTAGCGCTGCGCGCGCGGCGCGCCAACGGCGAGCTCGCGTGGGCACGCGCGTTGTTCACGCGTCGCTTCGGTGAGCACGGCGTGTCGACGCTGGGTGGCAAACAATCGCTCAGTGAAAAACTCGCGACTGCGCTCGAACGCGGTGCTTCGCCGCTCGGAGCGGCAGCCGAAGTCGGCGAAGTGTACCTGCGCGGGATCCGGTCTAGCGGCGGTGGCGGCCGCTGATAGTTGGGTGACTTGGCGGGGGCGGCGCGGCTCAGTGTCCCTATCGTGGGGCAAGTGAGTGGCCGACTAGGCTAATTTTAGCTGGGCAGAATGCCCGCTTTGGTTAGCCGGTATGCAGAAGTCGTGCTTTCTGCTACATTCAGTCCCTGGTCAGGGTTGATCCCAGGCGCCAAGCTCTGTACGAATTGTGTACAGGCCCCGCGGCCGAGCGAATGTGCACGAGTGGTGGCAAACCGGCGCGTCGCAACGGTCACAGCAACGGAGAAAGCCATGGTTGAGGTCCGCGTGTCCCTCCGCAACGTGTTGTTGAGTGCTTGCCTCGTTTCGACGTTGGCAGGTACCGCGCGTGCAGATGATGAGAATGTCGTGGGTCGTCTGTCC
>DASRXR010001000.1:0-7549 GCA_035687405.1 Polyangiales bacterium | reverse complement strand
CCGCAGATTGCGCCGGAATCGCACAACGCATCCAGTCGGTTCACCCCGCGGGAAGTCACTGGCTCTCGAACCTTTGCGTGTGCGACGATGAGGGGACTCGAGAAAATGCTTCTCATCATGAGGCTCTTCCCATCTGAGTCGATGAAGCGCATCGGCTGTTCAATCTGTTCGCCGGCGATCGCATGACGATAGGCATCGTGATGTCCGGTGGCGGTGCTCGCGGCTCTTACGAAGTCGGGGTCCTCACCTATCTTTACGGCGAATTCACTCGCCACTTCGGGCGGGCGCCCGCGTTCGACGTGATCAGCGGGACGAGCGTCGGCGCGGTCAACGGGACCGCGCTCGCGGCCACCGCCAACGACCCAGTCGCGGGCATGCGGTTGCTCGCGAATGTGTGGCTCGAGCAGGCGCTGTCGGACGTCATGCGACTCGACTTGCGGCAGCTCCCGCGGCTGTACCGACTTTGGCTCGGGGGCGGGATGCCTTCCGGCCTGTTCGACTCGAGGCCGCTCGCCCGGCTGATCAGCTACCGGATCCCGTGGCGCCAGCTCGCGCGCAACCTTCGAAGCAATCGAGTTCAAGCGCTGACCGTCAGCGCCACGAACGTCCGGACCGGTCGGTCGACGCTCTACGTCGATCGCGCCAAGGGCGTCGATCTTCCGCGTGGAGGCACCCGCATCGGCGTGCTCGCGACCCACATCTTGCCGCAGCACGTGCTCGCCTCGGCTGCGATGCCGCTCGTCTTCCCGCCGGTTCGTATCGGTAATGACTACTACTGCGACGGTGGTATCCGGCTCAATACGCCGACGGCGCCCGCGATCCAGATGGGCGTAGACCGCATGTTCGTGATCGGCGTGACGACGCCGCGCCGCGAGACGAGCATCCCGCTCGGCCATATGCCCGGCGCATCGTTTCTTCTAGGCAAGGCACTCGACGCTCTGATGCTCGATCACATCGAGCACGACTTGGAGGAGCTCCGGCTGGTCAACGAGATCTTGTCCGACGCCTACGAAGCGGGCGGTCCCGATTTCCCGGCGCGCATGCATGGCGTCGCGGCGACGCACGGTCGTCCGGCGCGCCGGCGCATTCAAACCTTCGTGATACATCCGAGCATGGATATCGGGCTCTTGGCATCCCAACATCTACGCAACCATCGCCCGCGACTCAGCCGTTTGCTCGGTCACACCGCGCTGCGTTTGCTCGACGTGGGTGAAGGCGCAGATGCGGACCTCGCGAGCTACGTGATGTTCGATGGCGACTTCGCTCGAGCGCTGATTGACTTAGGTCAGCGCGATGCAGCTAGGCATCGGGATGAACTTGCAGAGTTTCTGTTTTCTGACCCAGGGTCGCAGTGAAATCAGGATCTTCGGACGCTTAACCACGAGCAAGCACCCCGCTGGGGATCTGATGTGGATGAGCACGTGCAACCCACCGAAACAGATACAGAATTCGCAAGTCAAGAACGGTGGATAGTATCATTTGCCTGCTCGCTTACAGGATCGCACAGCGCCGCATGATTCGTTTGCGTTGCAGGAAATGCATGCGTTCGTAACTTCCGTCCGCTCATACGCGCCTCCGACGGCTCCCAAAACGGGTAGGGACGCACCCGGTCAGCGCAGGTCGTGCAGTTCTAGTGAAGTAGCAAGTGAGGGCCCGATGAGTCACACGAGTGCTACGTCACTGGGAGTATCACCGCTCGATCGAGCGCACGCCGCGCGCCTCGCCGGAGCCCTCGAAACAGCGCTGCAGCTGGCAGCTTCAATCTTGACTGCGGCACCCGCCGACGCTGGCGCGGCTTGGCTCGTCGCTCGACTGCTCGCAGATGGCAATCGCCTACCGCCCGCGAGGATCGCCGCGACCGAGCTCGTATCGCGCTTCGTACGTCGAGGCGATCTGCCGTCCGCGTGTCTCTGCGCGCACCTAGTCGGCGACGCGGGGGGCGCCGCCGCGCCGCTCCTAGCCGCCATCGCAAAGGTGTTCGGGCGTGGTAGCTCGCGTCTCGGTGCGGTTTCACCCGCGCCACCTCCACTGCCGCACGAGCTCGAGGCGGCGCCGTTCTTTGCGAACCTCTCCGGTGCCGCGCTCTACGACGCCGCCGAACAGACGCTGGCGCGTGCGCTCGCCCAGAAGGACCCGCTCGCGGATGGTCCGGTCCCGCGCTTGCCGCTGTTCAGCGAGCTCGCGCCGCCGGTGCTGCACAAGCTCCTGCAGGCGTTTCAGCTCCGCGAGTTCGCGAAGGGTGGTTTCGTCGTGTGCCAGGGCGAGGAGGGCCTCGACGCGTTCCTGCTCGCCCGGGGCGTGCTCAACGTGGTTCGCGAGCGGGACGAGGGTTCAGTCGTGCTGGCGGTGCTCGGTCCAGGCGCGCTCTTTGGAGAGATGTCGCTCGTGAGCAACGCGCCGCGGGCGGCTTCGGTTGTCGCGGTCGAGCCGGCCCACGTGTTCGCAGCGCCCCGCCAGGCCATCGAGGCACTCTCGGCCAAGGAGCCCACGATCGGCCGCACCCTCGGCGAGTTCTGCCACCAGCGCATGATCTCGAACCTGCTGCGGCACTCGAGCATCCTGTCCGCGGTCGAGCCGGCCCGTCGCGCAGAGCTCATCGGCCACTTCACGCCTCGCACGTTCCAGCTGGGCGCAGTCCTGGTTCGGCAGGACGAGGAAGCGGGGCGCCTGTTCTTGATCGCGAGTGGTGGGGTCGAGGTGCGCCGCACCGACGTCGACGGAGACAAAGTCGTGCTCGCCCAGCTCGGCCCCGGCGACGTCGTAGGTGAGATTTCACTCGTGTTGCGGCGCCCCGCGACGGCGGACGTCGTAGCGGTTCACACGACGGTCGCGCTGGAGCTCACGAGCGAGCAATTTCAGGAGGCGATTCGTGAGTATCCGGGCTTACTTCAAGAGCTCTATGACCTCGCGATCAAGCGCGACGATGAGACCCGCTCCGTGGTAGCTCAAGCGGCTGTCGATGTTTCCGACACTGTGCTGCTTTGAACTTACAGTTGGGTTATCGTTCCACCCCCTACAGGCTCGCTGTTGAATGAGAGCCCAGCACTGGGCAACACATAGGCTGTGCTTGCGCGGGGAAAAGCAGAAGCCGCCATGCTTGACTTCGCCGTAGCTCGTCCGGGACCGACCCATGCTCGTTTCGCCTTCGGCGGCGTGGCATTCGAGGTCGAAGCGGGCGAGGGCGTGGGCTGGCGGCTCTGGCCGGAGTTTGCGAGGCACGTTTGCGACCCCGACAGGTTCCCGGTCGTGGCACGCGTTCAGTGCTCGGTCGCGATCGACGCCAGTTTGCCCGGCGTCGCGAGTCCGTCGCGTGCGTTCACGGTCGAACGGCGAGGGGACGCACCCGAGACCACCGTCGTCGCGTCTCGGGACCTGTGCGCCGAGCTCGAGGCCGATGGCCCGGGTCGCTACATCGCGAGCGTCCGCATTCCACCGCTGCGCCCGGACGACACCGATCCTCAAGGTCCGGATGCCGTCGTGTTGGGGCTGGCTGCGGCGATTCTCGAGCGCGAGGGCGGGATCAGCCTGCATGCCGCGGCGATCGAGCTGGATGGGCATGCCGTGTTGTTCGTCGGGCCGAGCGGTGCCGGGAAGTCGACGGCCGCGCGGCTCTCAGTCGGCTGCCGCAGCTTCGCGTTCGATCGCGTGAACGTCGCGCCTGATAACACGCGCTCGGGTGGCTACGTCGCTTGGAGTCTGCCCGGCGGTTCGCGCATCGCCGTGCCCCAGAGTGCGCATCGCCGGCTGCCGTTGGCCGCGATCCTGCGCGTGCGCCAAGCTCATCCCCACGCCGCCCCCCGGGTCGAGAGGCTGTCGGCGGCGAAGGCGCTGTTCGCGGTGCGCGAGTCGATGTGGCTCAGCGACTTGAGCCCGACGGCGGAAGAAAACCGGATCGACGCGGCTGCGCTCCTTCGAGCCCGCATTCCCGTCGGAGAGATTCACACTGTGCTCGGGCACTCGCACACGGCGCTGCTGTCGAGCTTCGCGTTCGAGCGCGCGGGTGGGATTGCGGAGCCGGAGCCACAGCTAGAAGCGTGCGATGGGTGTGCGCCATGAGCGCCGCCCCTCAGCCCGGCTTGCCATGTCGCTCCGAACGCACGGCCTTTCGTGTGGTCGGCGGAGAAGCGCTCGTGATGGTGGTCGATCGCAAAGAACTGCATCGGCTGAACGACGTCGGTTCGCGAGTGTTCGAGTTGTGTGACGGTCGGACGACCGTCGACGCGATCGTCGAGTCGATCGTGCGCGAGTTCGCGGTCGATGTCCCCACCGCGCGTGCCGACGTGGAGCACTTCATCCGCGAGCTCGCAGCCACAGGCGCCATCTTGTTCGAGGGGGACGCGTGAGCGCGAACGGGGAGCACGTCGAGACGCCGCCGCGTCCGATGGGCAACGCGCGCGCCATGCTCGCGAGGCTTGCGGAGAAGTGGAAGTCGCCACTTTCCGCCGGCATCGAGGTCAGTGATCGCTGCAACGAGGTTTGCGTGCACTGCTATCAGGAGCAGGGGCGCAAAGGCGAGATGACGACGGCGCAGCTGTTCGGGCTGATGGACGAGCTCGCGAGCATGGGTGTGCTGCTGCTCACGATCTCGGGCGGTGAAGCGACGCTGCGCAAGGATTTTCTGGAGCTCGTCGGCTACGCGCGTCACAAGGGCTTCGCCGTGCGTATCTTCACGAACGGGTTGACGATGAGCCGCGAATTGGCGGCCGCGTTGGCTGGGCTTGCCGTGCAGAACGTCGAAATCAGCTTGTACTCGACGCGTTCAGAGACGCACGACTTCATGACGGGCGTGCCCGGATCGTTCGAGAAGACGGTCGCGGGTGTCCGGAACCTGGTCGAATTCGGAGTTTCAGTCACGGTGAAGACGCCGGTGATGACGATCAACGAGTCCGAGCTCGACGAGTACGCTGCGTTTGCGGCGAGCTTGGGTGCTGCGCATGCGCTCGACCTCGGTGAGTTGGTGCCGCGTGAAGGTGGCAGCCGCGCGCCCGAGTTGTTCCAAATCAAGACCGAGACGCGCGCTGCGATATTGCGCGCACTCAGCAAGTCGGACGTGACGCCAGCACGGCCGTTGACCCAAGCGCCGTGCAGCGCCGCGGAATCGATCATCATCGAGCCGAACGGCGAGCTTCGGCCGTGCACGAGCCTCGAATTCGATCTCGGGCACGCGCTCGAGGACGGCATCGCGGCCGCCTATCACTCGAACGAGCGAGCGCTGGCGATCCGCCAGTTGACGTGGTTGAACCTGCACGGCTGTCGCGAGTGCGCGCTGCGCGTGTACTGCTCGCATTGTTATGCGAATGCGCTCGCACAGACCGGTGATGCGCTCGGTCCGTATCCCGGCGCCTGCGAGTCGGCAGTCAGCGTGTACGAGGCGCGAACCGGGCGAACGCTCGAGCTCGCGCGGCAGGCCGGGCCGTTCCGTGAGATCGGCGAGGGCGTGTTCGAGAACATTCCCGACGTAGTCACGTCGGAGGACGACGCACTCGCGGCGCGGTTGGGTTGGACGCGGCGTGTCGGTGGTCCGATCGCGGATCCCAAACTGCGAGCGCTGCCGGGTGATCTCGTTCAGATTCGGAGACCGGGGCGTAAGAAATCGCAGCTGGTCCGCATCCCTACGACTGCGAGTAACGTCCCCGCTGAGTCGCCGGCGGCGTTCGGCAGAGAACTGAATAGCACCGTGGAAGTCGCGCGGGAGAACACTTAGAGCGAAGGCCGCTCGGACGCGAGCGAACGGAGGCATGAGCATGACTTGGCACCTCGGGGCGCAACACCGCGCATGGGCCGTGATCGTCGCAGCGCTGTGGGTAACCGCCTGCGGTTCGAGCGGGAGCAAACGCGCGCAAATCGAGCTTCTGGCGCCCGAGGACATGGCGGAGCTCACGATCGAAGACGATCAGGATCCGGATCTGCCTGGCGTGCAATACGAAGTGCGCGCGCAGACGAAGAACATCCGGGCGAAGACTGTGATGTTGTTGATCGTCCCCGGCGAGACCAACTCGGCAACGTTCACCGAGGTCGATGAAGACGGCCTAGCGATCTTCGAGAAGGCCACGCTGCCGCCGGGCGCGCACACGTTCCACATCAACACTGCGATCGGGTCCGTGTCGTCGGACGAGTGGTCGTACACGTTGAAGACGCTCGTCATTCAAACGCCGAAGGACGGCTCGGGCGTCGCGTTCGGGGACGACACGGATCAAGACAAAGACGGCCTGCAGATCAACGTCACCGTGAAGGCCTACGCAGTCGACGGCAACGAAGACATTTCACTCACGGTCGATGGCGAAGAGGCAGGCGATCCCGTCAGCCCCGATTCAGAAGGCGTCGCTGTGTTTCAAGGCGTAACGCTCGGAACCGGCACGCGGACGCTCAAGGCGACGTCGGGCGACGTGGAGTCGAGCGAGACCAAGGTCAGCGTGAACGAAGCGTGTGCCAGCGTGACGTTCGTGACGCCGGAAGTTCCGGCCGATTCGGAGCGCGTGACGTTGGGCGGCGGCGATTCATGCCCGAACAACGGCGACGACTTCACGGCGGACTTCGTCATCTCGACCGACGCGGGTGAAGGTCGCGACGTCGAGCTGACGGTGAACAACACCACGAAGCAAAAGACGAAGGTCAGCGGGGCGCTCGCGAAGTTCGAAGGCGTCGTATTGAACCGGCGCATGTCCGCGAACGAAGTCTCGGTGACGGTGCAAGGCGCCGGCGGTGTGACCTGCGCGCCCGTGCCTTACCCGAAGGACATCATCGTCGACTGCGATGGCTCGGACTGCTCGATCGGAAGCCCGATCCCGTTCTCCGGCGAAGACAGCAAAGGCGACCCGGCATTCTATCTGAACAAGTCGATGCTGAACGGCGACGGGTTCGACATTCGCGTCGACAGCGACTCGGGTGTGCTCGGCCGCAACTTGCAGCTCGTCATCGATGGTCGCGACGGCCGCAACGCGTTGTCGTCCGAAGCGGTGCCGAACGGCAATCGATTGTCGGCGACGTTCTCGAAGGTGAAGCTGACGAACGGCGCGCACACGATCGAAGGGCGCTGCACCGACGAGTCCGGCAACGTGACGGAGTCGGGTGAGCTGACCTGGATCGTCGATACGGACGTGTGTGGCGTCAGCATCTCGGCGCCGGCAGCGAACGCACTCATCGTGCCGGGCAACGACACCGATGCGAACACTTCGAACGGCATCATGGTCGAGGTCAAAGCGAGCATCGACGGCTCGGACTGCGACGGGAGCCGCACTGCGGTCTGCAACCCGAGCAGCGGGATTTCGGACGGCGATTTTTCGACGATCGTGAACGGTGCGGTCGATACGCAAGTCACGCTGACGAGCGGCGCCGACCAGCAGGTGTGCGTCGAGGCGAAAGATCTCGCGAACAACATCGGGCGCGGCACGGTCGCGGTGAAGTACCGCTCCACTTTGCCGAACGTGGAGATCGAGTCGCCCGGGAACGACGCGACGTTCAACGCGCTGGGCAATGACGGCCACACGGCCGACAGCGATCAGAGCACCTCGGCGTGCAATGCGGACTTCCGCGTCGCGTGCACCGAGAT
>DASRXR010000999.1:0-8425 GCA_035687405.1 Polyangiales bacterium | reverse complement strand
TTGCTCGGAGCGCAGGTCCA
Source organism: Polyangiales bacterium (assembly GCA_035687405.1). Classification (GTDB taxonomy): domain Bacteria; phylum Myxococcota_A; class Polyangia; order Polyangiales; family JAFGIB01; genus JADGRF01. Next base: position 8,405 of record DASRXR010000999.1, on the reverse strand, counting down.
GCACCGTCGCGAGCCCGGCTCCCGCCCAGCTCTCCAACTTGCTGTAGGCGTGCGCGCAACACGTTGCGACTGATACCGAGTAATCGCGCCGTGTGGACCTGGTTGCGCTCGCAGTGCTGATACGCCGCGAGGACCAGCCGCTCGACCACGTGCTCGAACAGATTCGGATGACCTTGCTCGAACAGCGATTCGAACGACGCTTCGAGCGAGGAATCGGTCGCTTGCGTCGTTCGCGTCGCTCGCGGCCCTTCGGCAAGTCGCGGTCGCGTGAGCGGAGCGTTCGATGGCAATCGCAGATCGTCGCTTCGCACGGTTGCACTGCAGCCCACCAAGAGCGCATGGTGGATCGCGTTTTCGAGCTCGCGAATGTTCCCCGGCCAGCCGTGCGAGAGCAGCGCTTGCACCGCATCCGAGCCGAGCTCGGGGATCTGCTCGAGCTTCAAGCGCCGTCCGTACGACTCGAGGAAGTACTGCGCGATCGGAAGGATGTCCGCGGGACGGTCCCGCAGCGGCACGATCGTCAGTGGTGCGACGTTCAGTCGATAGTACAAGTCCTCGCGAAATCGCCCCGCGCGCACCGCGTCTTGCAGATCTACGTTGGTCGCCGCGATCAACCGCACGTCGACGGGCTCCGGCGCCCGCGCTCCGAGCCGCACGATCTCGCCTTCCTGCAACACGCGCAGCAGCTTCACCTGCGTCGCGAGCGGGATATCGCCAATCTCATCGAGGAAGAGCGTGCCGCCGTGCGCGGTCTCGAACCAGCCGGCTTTGGACTGCACCGCGCCGGTGAATGCGCCGCGTTCGTGGCCGAACAACTCACTCTCGACGAGGGACTCCGTCAGCGCACCGCAGTTGACGCCGACGAATGCGCGACCGCGCCGCGGGCTCAGCTCGTGGACCTGCCGCGCGACGATCTCTTTGCCGGTACCCGTCTCGCCGCACAGCAACACCGTGGCGTCGCTCGGGGCGACTTGCTGAATGCGTGCGAGCAGCGCCCGCGATTGCGAGTCTTCGAAGACCAAGGCTTTCGCGCGGATCGAACCACTCTCCGAGCTGGGCAACGTGAGCACGGGCATACTGGTGGCAGCGCAGGGCAAGATGCACGCCACGCGGTTCTCGCTGGGTTTAGAGGGTTCGAGGCCCTCTGCCCGTGAGATGTGCTGCTTTTGCCGCGAGTGATCGCGGACGCTTTCAGCCTTGTACGGCCGTGCGAAAGCTCGATGCTCGCGCCACCCGGGCGAACTGCGCATCGAGAAACGAGATCGTGCGTGTGAACGCGAGCTCCGCGGCGTCGCGCGAGTACACCGGCCGCGATTCGTTGAAGAACCCATGTTCCGTACCCGGATAGACGTGCGCGGTGAATTCCTTACCCGCAGCCGTTAGCTGCGACTGCACCGCAGCGACTTGCGGCGTGATCGCGGGATCGTGTTCGGCGTAATGACCGAGCAGCGGATACCGGAGCTGCTCGAGCTGCGCGGGGTTAGGCCCTTGCCCGTAGAAGATCACGCCGGCTGCAAGCTCGAGCCCCGCCGTTGCGAGCTGCGCCGACAGTGCGCCGCCGAGGCTGAACCCGACCGTTGCGATCGCGTCCGGATCGATCGCGGTATGCCGCTTCAAGTAGTACGCGGCGGCACGCGCGTCGCCGAAGTACGTCCCCGTGTCGCGTCCCTGAAACCAGGTCGCCACACGCTGCGCACTCTCCTGCTGCTCGCGCGGCAGCGCTGCGATCAAGGCATCGCGATCGGCAGCGCGCACGTACGGAAGCGCTCGCAGCACTTCGAATTCGGTCAAGCGTTTGCGCGCGAAGTCGTGCGAGTAGAGATCGGGGACGAACGCGGCGATCCCGGCATCGGCAAAGCGGTGCGCGAGCGAGAGCAAGTGCTTCGTCACTCCGATACCCTCCTGCAAGAGCAGCACTGCAGGTGCCGAACCCGTGTTGATCGGTCGCGCGAGATGCGCGTTTACAGGGCCGTGAGGTCCTTCGAAGACGATCGGTTCGAGGCGAGGTCTGACCATCGATGCGCTCCGGGGCGAGGTGCGGCGTCCGCGAGAAACCGGCATGCCGTGGTTGCTAACATTCACTTGTCTGTTAAACAAGACGATTTATCGAGTCGGGCATCGGGCAGTTTCGGCCACGGGACGGCGATGGCCGGGTCCGACGTGCTACCGTTGCCCGCATGACGGCACCGGTTTCGCGACTCAAGATTAGCGAAGAGCCCTTTGCGGTCCCCAACTCTGCGAAGGTCTCCCAGCTGCTGCGCGATTACGCGCAGCCGCTGCTGTACGCCGATCCGGCTGGGCCTGCCGATGTCGACACGATCCGCACGGCGATGAGTCTCGCGATGATCTGCTGGAACTTGCCCGTCTACGAAGCGATCGGCAGCCCGCTCTACGCACAAGGTGTGCGCACGCTCGATGCGATCATGGCGCGCGTGCCAGCCACGGTCGCAGCGAACCTGCGAAGGTTGATCGACGACCGCAAGACGAAGTTCGGTTCGCTCCCATTTCTCGCGCTCGTCGAGGTCAGCGGGACGACGCTCGAAAACGCGACCATCATCGCCGAAGCACGGCTGCCCGGTCCGCGAAATTAACCCGTCCTTTATCGTAGACAGGAGCGGCGAACTCACGTAGCGTATTGCGCGTTCGCGGGTTGTCCGACTCGCGCGTTCAAACGCTGTGAGCTCGCTCGATCAAGCAGCGCTGCCCGTCCCTGACGCGTCGCAGCTTCCGATGACCGCGTGGCGTTTCATTGGGTACGTCGCGCGCGGCCGTTATCGCAACTGGCTGCTCGTGCTCGCGACTGGTGAAGCGTTGAACGCCGCATGCGGCATCACGTTGCCGTATGCGCTGAGCCGCATCATCAGCAACGTCACGAACAGCAAGAATCCGTCTGCACCCGTGATGCAGGCGTTGTGGGCTCCGCTCACACTCTTTGTCGCGCTCTGTGCGGGTGAGCTCGTGTTCGGTCGCGTGAATGCTGCGATCCACATGCGCATGGCGCCACGCCAGCGCCAGTACGTCTCACGTTCGTTGTTTCACTACTTGCATCGTCACTCGCACCGCTACCTCACGGAAAACTTCGCGGGTGCGCTCGCGCATCGCATCAGCGAAACCTCGCACGGTGTGAACAACGTGTTGTGGGCGCTCATCACGGAGTTGTGGCCGATCACGATCGTGATCGCTGTAGCGAATGCGCTCTTGCTCTCGGCGAGTCCCTGGCTCGGGTTGTTCAGTGGGTTGTGGTCGGTCGGCTTCATCGCCGTCTCGCTCGCGATGTCACGTCGCACCCAGCCTCTTGCGTTTGCGGCGTCGAATGCGCGCAGCCACACCGTCGGCATGGTCGTGGATTCGGTCTCGAATCACGCAACGGTGCGCTCGTTTGCGCGCCTCGATCACGAGCGCGTCCGGCTCGATGACGCGTACGGTTCGGAGCTCACCACCGTGCTGCGCGCGAACCTCGCGATGGAGCACGTCCGGCTCTTTCAGTTTGCAGCGTCCGCAGTGTTGAAAGCGGGAACGGTTGCGGTCTCTGTCTGGTTGTGGAGTCGGGGTCGGATCGGCGTCTCCGAGTTCGTGTTGGCGATCAGCCTCGCGCTCTTGATCATCGCCGAGGTTCGCAACCTCAGCCGGCGCTTTCTCGAGCTGTTCGAGTCGCTCGGCAATGTCGGCAGCGGTGTGCGTGCCATCTTTCAGCCGCACGAGCTCCCCGATCATCCCGATGCGCGCGCGTGCGAGCTCGAGAGCGGCACGATCGAGTTGCACGAGGTCGACTTCCGGTATCCGCAGGGCGCGCAGGTGTTTCGTGGTTTGTCGCTCTCGATCCCCGCTGGGCAACGTGTCGGGCTCGTCGGCTTATCTGGTTCGGGCAAGTCGACGTTCGTCAGCATGATCATGCGCTTGTATGATGCGCAGAGCGGAAGCATCCGGATCGGTGGCCATGAGTTGTGTGCATTGACCCAGGATGCGCTGCACCGGCAGATCGGGCTCATCCCGCAGGACCCCACGCTGTTTCATCGAAGCTTGCGTGAGAACATTCGCTACGGGAGGATTGAAGCGACCGACGTCGAAGTCGAGGAAGCGGCGCGGCGGGCGAGGGCGCACGAGTTCATCCGCGAGATTCCCGAAGGCTACGAGGCGATGGTCGGTGAGCGCGGCGTCAAGCTATCTGGTGGCCAGCGCCAGCGAATCGCGATCGCGCGCGTCATGTTGAAGAATGCGCCGGTGTTGATTTTGGATGAAGCCACGTCGAGTCTCGATTCGATCACCGAGCAGGAGATTCAGGCCGCGCTCGACGACGCGATGGTGGGTAAGACGGTCATCGTGATCGCGCATCGTCTCTCCACGATCGCGCACCTCGATCGCATCTTGGTATTCTCGAACGGCGAGATAGTCGAGGACGGCAGCCACGCCGAGTTGGCAGCGAGCCGAGGTGCCTACTACGAGTTGTGGAGTCGCCAATCGAGTGGCCTGCTACCCGGGAGTGATGCGGACGCGCTCGACATCGCTGCGGCTGAGGAGTCTTGAACGTCCGTGCGCGCTGCAGCTGCGGGCGTCAGCCCCCGTCTCGGATCGGTGGCCGCACCGATGCCCGCGTCAGCACTTCGCGGATCTTCCGCAGGAGAGCTTCCGGCGTGATCGGTTTCTGCAGGAACGCAAACCCCGCATCTAACACGCCGTGGTGCACGATCGAGTCTTCGGTATAGCCCGACATGTACATCACTTTCATCTGCGGCCGCATGTGGGCAACGCGCTCGGCTAGCTCACGCCCACTCATGCGCGGCATCACTACGTCGGTGAGCAGCAAGTCGATCGGATCTTTGTACTGTTCGCAGATCAGAAACGCCTCGCCACCGTTCTGCGCCTCGAGGACGTTGTAGCCGTTGCGGCGCAGAATCGAACGCACGATGTTCCGGACCTGCTCTTCGTCTTCGACGACTAAAATCGTTTCGGTTCCACCCAAACTCTCCGGCAGTAACGAGTTCGCCGCAAGGCCGGCCGCCGGCACGCTGTCCACCCGCGGCATGTAGATCCGAAAGGTAGTGCCGACACCCGGTTCGCTTTGAACGGAAGCGTAGCCTCCACTCTGCGTCACGATGCCGTGGACGGTCGACAGACCAAGCCCGGTGCCTTTGGCTTTCTCTTTCGTCGTAAAGAATGGTTCGAACACGCGCGAGCGCGTCGCCGCCGACATGCCGAGTCCCGTGTCCGTCACGGCGAGAACCACGTACCGGCCCGCTGGCACACCGTCGTTCGCTGCTTCCGGGGTGTGGATTTCGAGGTTCGAGGTCTCGATCGTCAGGCTACCGCCGTCGTGCATCGCGTCGCGCGCGTTCACGACGAGATTCATGACAACTTGCTCGATCTGCCCGGGATCAGCGCGCATCGAGCCGAGCTTCGACGCAGTCGAGATCGACAGGGATACCTGCTCGCCGATCAATCGCTGCAACATCTTTCGCATGCCGTTCAAGATCTGGTTCCAGTCCACGATGCGCGGCTGCAGCACTTGCTGGCGACTGAACGCGAGCAGCTGGTGCGTCAGCTCGCTCGCGCGCTCACCGGCGCGACGGATCTCTTCCACTTCCGCACGCATCGGAGCATCCGGCGGAAGATCGGACATGATCAGCGACGAATAGCTCAACACGACCGACAGTAAGTTGTTGAAGTCGTGCGCGACTCCACCGGCGAGCCGCCCGACCGCTTCCATCTTTTGCGCTTGTCGAAACTGATCTTCGAGCTTGCGCCGATCGGTGATGTCTTGGATCGCGCCGTAAATGCGCGTGACCAATCCCGCGGAGTTGCGCTCGGCATGCCCGATCACCCGAACCCAGGGCAGTCGACCGGTCGCCGTGACCAGCTGGGCTTCCAAGTCGAACGGCGTCCCGTCGCGCGCACATAGCTCGACCTTGTTCCGCACTAGGTCTCGAAACTCCGGCGTGTACGCGTCGATCCCCTGGTCGATCGTCGGCTGCGTGCCCGCCGGCACGTCGTGGATCGCACACGCCTCGTCGGACCAGAACGGGCGCAGCTCCGGAAGGTCGACGCTCCAGCCGCCGATGTGCGCCGTGCGCATCGCGATCCGAAGCAACTTCTCGTGGTCGCGCAACCTGGCTTCGGCCGAGCGCCGTTCGATCATGTCCCAGCAACGTTCCGCGACTTCTTGAACGAGGTTGACCTCCGCGTCGCTCCAGTCGCGCGGCTGCGCGTGATGCACTGCCAGCATCGCGCGCAGAGAGCCGTTGCGAACGAGCGAGCAGCTGATCGAGGCCTGCATCTCGATCGCTTTGAATCTCGCGGCTTCCTCGGCAGGCAGCTCTTCATCGACGTTGCGCAACACGAACGTTTGGCCGCGCCTGAGGACGGAGGACGCGCGCGAACCCAGATCCGACAACGTGTAGCGACCGACGATGCTTTGGACGCCCTGCACCCAGTCGTGGGGTACGTCGAACGTGTCGCCATCCGAATCCACGTGGCCGAACGTGCAGCGCGAGACTCCGAGGTGCTCGCCGAGGACACGCAGCGCGACCGGCATGATTTCATCGGGCCCGGTCACCGATTGCAGCGCTTCGCTCAAGTTGTGGAGAAGCCGAAGGCGCTGCTCGCTCTGGCGCAACAGCTCCGCGCTGTGTTTACGGGCCGTGATGTCGAGCAGGGTGCCGAGCAAGCTGATCGCATTGCCTTGAGCATCACGCACGACTTGAGCCGCAGTGTTGACCCATCGGGACGTGCCGTCGGGGCGCACCACTCGCACGTCCAGATCGAACTCCGTCGTGCCGGCGATCGCGCCTTCGAGCGTGGCTTGAATCAGGGGAACGTCGTCCGGGTGGACGACCCGCGCGATGAGGTCAGGGGGCTCCGCGGTCGACTTCTGCGAAATGCCACAGATGCGATACACCTCTTCGGAGGCGAAGATCTGTTGCGCGATCAGATCCCAGTCCCAAAACCCCATGCTCGCGACGCGTTGCAGCTGTCGGAGGCGCTGGCGGCTCTCTTCGAGAGCAGTTTCGAGCACACGGACTTCGTCGGCAGCCGAGAGCGGCTGGTTGTCGCTCATCGGCTCGTTGTGCCCCTACGCATGATCGAGCCCCCTCATAACGTCGCGTCTGGGGCGACTTCGACGCGCTGTGACGCTTAGTTAGTATCCAAATAGCGGTGGCGGCGCGCAATGGGTGGCAGCCTCGAGTACGTCGAGCGCTGCCGTGACACTGGAGCTTTCGTGCAGCTCGCCGAGCCATACCTTGCACTGGGGGAGTTGGCGGAGATAGCCAGCATAGAAGCGGCGCATGGCTCGGGTCGCCAGGCGCTCTCCACGTTCCTCCGCCATCGCCACCAAGTGCTCACGACAGCAAGCGATGCGCTCGCTGACGCTGGGAGCGGCGACGTGCGGGCGGTGATCGAGCCGGGCGCGCGCTTCGCGAAAGATCCAGGGGTGTTCGATCGCGCGGCGGCCGATCATGACGCCCGCGCAGCCGGTGTGTTCGAGCGCGCGATGGCAGTCGTTTGCGGTGCGCACGTCGCCGTTGACGATCACCGGAATCGAGACGACTTCTCGCGCGCGAGTGGCCCAACTCCAATCCGCGTTGCCGTCGTGGCCCATCTTTGCGGTGCGGCAGTGGATCGTCAGCGCGCGCACGCCCGCATCTTCCAAGCGGCGCGCGAGATCCACGATCGGCATGCGATCTTCGTCACCCCAACCGATGCGCGTCTTTACAGTCACCGGTAACGAGACGCGCGACACGACGAGCTTCGCCATGGCGACCATCGCGTCGGGATCGCGCAACCAACCGGCGCCCGCTCCGCCGCGGGCAACCTTCGGCACCCAGCAGCCGCAGTTCACGTCGAGATATGCCGGCGCGGCGCGCTCCGCGATCTCGGCGGCTTCGGCGAGGTGGTGCGCGTCCGAACCGTAGATCTGGATCGCAGTCGGCGTGTCCTCTCGCGCGAGCTGAAGTTTTCGGACCGCCTCGTCACGCTGCGTGAGTAGGCCTTCCGCGTTCACGAACTCCGTGACGCACACGTCGGCGCCGCGCGCGCGGCAGATTCGACGAAACACCGCATCCGACACGTCCTCCATCGGTGCGAGGATCACCGGGCGGGCTGCAAACACGGCATCGAAGTCGAACGGCATGACGGGGCCTCTGCAACCGTATCACCGCAGAGGGCGGAAAAACTCTCGGAGCTCGCTCGCGAGGAGGTCGGGCTGCTCGAGCGCTGCGAAGTGGCCGCCTTGCGGCATCTCTTGCCACCGCTGGATGTTGAAGAAACGCTCGCCGTACTCACGCGGTGCGTTTACGAGGTCCTTCGGGAACATCGCGACGCCAGTCGGCACTTCGATTCGCGCAGGCTTCTGGGGCAGGTCGCGCTGCGACTCGTAGTACGTGCGGCAGGCGGAGTGGATGGTCTGCGTG